>JAJHSB010000053.1 GCA_022684035.1 Candidatus Acetothermia bacterium
AGCTGCGTTATCGTCTTTTCTCCCTTTGCCGCCTCAACGGCTATCTCTGCCTTTAATGCTGCGTCCCGTCGTGATTTCGTCGTCTTTCCCATCCTGTCTGTCCTCCTTCGGAGTCCTTACAGGTACTATTATCCACTAAATGCCCTTGTCCAGTTTTTGGGGAGTATTATACTCGCACACAAATGAAACAGGGTGAGAGACTATCTCTCACCCTGTTTTATTGATTAAAGACAGAAATTCGTGTTAATCACATTTCTGTTAGATTGTCCAAAGGACGGTTATATTCAATATGCCGGTTTATCCCAGTAAATACAGTTTGCAAGCACTTTGATCGAAATTAGCTGCTTTGTAATATCCGCATCCCGCTTTTTATGGCAAAGGATGCCTTGAAATCAACTACTATTTGCTATATTTCTCTGCTTCTACGCGGACGCGCCTCATTACTACGCGGACGTGCTTCATTAATTTTTAGCGTGCGTCCTTGAAAATCAGTACCATCTAACGCTTCCTTAGCTTTGTTAGCAAGCGCTGAGTCGGCCATTTCGACAAATCCAAAACCTCTTCCTTCAATTACGGTTGCATCTTTGACTGCGCCGTAGCGAGAGAAGAGTTCTTCCAATTGTGAGCTTGTTACAGAATAAGTGAGATTCCCCACATACAGTTTGTTGTTTCCTTGCATTCTAGCCTCCTATTTTTGCTTTTCTGCAATTATCTGTCTAATAATGTTTCGCGTGAAGGTAGAAGCAAGATAGCAATCGTAACCTCACTCATAGATAACATCATTAAACACGGTGAAAAGAGTGTGTTTAAGTTAATTAAATATTATCACCTCCAGAGATGTTAGTTTATATTCTTCGCAAATTCAAGTTAATGGTGAAACGGAAAGAAGTTGATCATGTAAATAGATTAGTTTTGAATTTTTTCACGTTTGATAGTCGGTCATATTATCTTTACTTTAAGTACTACTTCACAAAACTTCCGTATCTATTTTTCGTAGCGTCAAATACCATTTCGGAAACAGCTTTGTGCGATAAGGTTTTTATAAAATCAGTGCGAGTTATTCAAGCTGTATCCTGATAGGACTCTACCTCCAAGCTCAATGCACTATGAGCATCTTTTATTATACACAAGTAGTATTATATCACAACAAATACAAAAAACAAGTTGACGCATTGCCACACCCAAAATAGACGTTTAGAACGTCTTCCAATCAAGAGCAGCTGAGAAGAGGGTGAGATTAGGCAGTTAGAGAATTGCAAAGATGCCAACAGAACCGGAGCGACGTTCATAATAGAAGATATGACTCCGGTAACCAGAAAAATATCTCTTTATTTTGCTTTTTTGTGTTTGTTGTATTATAGCTATATATCTTTATACTTAATACTTGTTATTATGATTGTCACTGAAACGGAAAGAGAATTACACAATGACTTTAATCCAACTGGTACTGAATTTGGAGGCAAAATGGAGAAACGAAAAGTACAAATAACTGGTGGGGGAACATATTTTGTTACCCTACCTAAGAAATGGGCAGAGCAGATTGGAGTTAGTCGTAAGTCAGAGATCTCGCTTGCCCCGACTACTACTGGGAGTCTACTCGTTGTTCCGGAAGGAATCAAACAAGATAATCGAGTTGTGATCAATATTGAAGCGAAAGAGGGAGTAGTTCTGGAGCGGGCGATTATCGCCGCTTATATCGCAGGATTCGATAGAATTGAAGTTGTCGGTAAAAGAATTACCCCTGAAAAACGACGGTTAGTACGTAAGACGACGCAATCTCTTGTCGGGCTTGAGATTATGGAGGAATCGCAGGAACAGATCAGCGTCCATTGTCTGATTAGTATGCAAGATTTTCCTGCTGATATTACGGTGCGGCGTATCTTCTCTATCACAGCAGCGATGTTGACTGATGCAGTTACTGCGCTGCTAAAGAGGGATGAAGAATTATCACATGATGTCATTGATCGTGATGCTGAAGTCGATCGGCTCGTATTAGTCGTTGCGCGCGAGTTTCGTCTTCTGTTACGCGATCTGCTCTTAGAAAGTGAAGTAGGACATTCACGTCTTCTCTTCCATGCTTACCAATCAGTGGCCAAACAGTTAGAGAGAATCGCTGATCATGCGGTCAAAATATCAAAGGCATCTCTGGCGATGACTGCGCCGGTCGAGCGCGAAGTGGTCAAGGAAATAGAAGCTCTTACCTGCTCTTGCCATGAAATCATCAAGGGCGCGGTCGATTCATTTCTAACCAGTGCATCGAATTTGGCAAACGAGGTGCTTGAGCACCGAACAAAGACTGAGCAATGGGAGAATAACACACGTAAATTATTCTTTACGCAAGAACAACCGCAGAATATTCCGCCGCTTGCTACTTTATTCGATAGTCTGTTACGTATACGAGAATATGGATTCAATATTGCTGAGATCGCCCTTAATATTGCTATCCCACAACTTTGTCAAATCGGAACCAGCAGTAAACTACCAATTTAAAACACCTAGTCTGATCTTTTACTAAAAAGTTATCACTGCGAGCGCAAACGAAGCAATCTCGTTACTTTGAGATTGCTTCGGCTCACTTCGTTTCTCACATGGCAGGGTAAAGTGTTTCATGAAGCGCAATACTAACTTGATAAGATCACATTTCCGTGTTATGATGTAAGGCAGGTACAAAGCAAATTGGACGGTTACGCCTTACAGCAATCCTGAAAGGTTACGAGAAGCCGGCTCGCCCATGATGACATGCTACTTGCTCCGTGGAATAGACTATTGGTATGAGACGAGTCTGGTAAAATCCTGTTGCACAAGGACTTCACCGCGATTTTGCGGGGTGAGCTGCAATCTTAAACGTAAAGAGAGAGAGTTAGGAGAAAAGAGAGAGTTAGGAGAATTTAACGATGCTCAAGTCATTTGTTCATTCTTTGCTGAAATCTGCATGGCAGGATTTCGATCATAACAGGTCCAGCGAAGTGATCGAGATCGAAGTAAGCCGTGCTGATCGTCCAGAGTTCGGTGATTTTACGAGTAATATTGCGCTTACCAGTGCAGCAATTAAAGGAATGTCGCCGCGTGAGTTAGCGCAACAGATTATAAATAGGCTCCCACACGAAGGAATCAAGCGACTTGAGATTGCCGGCCCTGGATTTATCAATTTCTTTCTCTCTGACGAGGTCTTCCAACGTGCTTTGCGTGGTATCATCTTAGCCGGCGAGAGGTTTAGCCAATCTTCGCATGGTAATGGAGAACGGGTGCAGATTGAATTTGTTAGCTCCAATCCCACCGGCCCGCTTACTATTGGCCATGGACGGCAGGCTGTCCTTGGAGATGTGCTGGCCTCACTTTATTCCGCAATCGGTTATCAAGTATCACGCGAGTATTACTTCAACGATGAGGGAGAGCAAGTTAATATGCTGACGCGATCATTATGGGCGCGGTACCGCCAAGTATGGGGAGAGGAAGAACCGCTTCCAGAACAGGGCTACCATGGAGAATATCTGGTAAAGATCGCACAAAATCTGAAAGAGAGATTACATAAACCTTTGCCTCATTTCGATACAGCAGCAGCGCAGCTGTTTAAGGAAGAAGCTCTATCACAAATGATCGCTTGCATCAAAGATGATCTCGACCTACTCGGCGTTCAGTTTGACAACTGGTTCAGTGAGGCGACGCTCCACAAAAGCGGCGAGGTAAAGAGGGCGCTTGAGATGTTGGATGAAAAAGGTGGGATATATGAAGCAGACGGAGCGATCTGGCTGGCAGCAGAGAAATACGGCGGAACCAAGGATATGGTCTTGATTCGTAGTGATGGTCGGCCGACTTATCTAATGGTCGATATCGCCTACCATATTAATAAATGGAACCGAAAATTCAACTACGTGATAAATATACAGGGAGCTGATCATCACGCGCAGCAACTTAATATGAAAGCAGCGATGCGGATACTGGGATATCCGGAAGATTTTCTCACTTATGGACTCCATCAATTCGTGACAGTTAAGGAGCAGGACGGCGTAAAGAAGATGAGTACGCGCGCCGGGAGGTTCATTGAATTGCGGACGATGATCGAGGATTTAGGTAAGGATGTAGTGCGCTATTTTATGGTGGCGCGCAAGCCGGAGAGTCATCTGGAGCTTGATTATGCGCTTGCTAAACAGCAGACGATGGATAATCCGGTTTACTACATCCAATACAGTTATACCCGTTGCGCATCGATCTTTCGCAACGCCGGCAAATTCATTCCGCAGCGGTGGGAGGAGGTTGATCTTTCGCTGATAACGCAACCAGTTGAGTTGGATATCATTTGTTTACTCGATCGATTTCCCGAGGTGGTCAAAGAGGCGGCTCTCACCTTTGCGCCTCATCTGGTCGCTGAGTATGCTTTAACCTTAGCAGGCAAATTTCATCGCTATTACACGGATTTTCGAATTTTGACCGCAGACCAAACCCTAACGCAGGGACGACTAGCGCTTCTTTGGGGCGTGCAGAGTGTTTTGCGGCAGACACTTCAGTTACTCGGAATATCAGCCCCAGAGGAGATGTAATGGCTTGGTTTAAGCGATTGAAAGATGGCCTGCAAAAGACACGGATAGATATGGTCGGAGCGATTAACGAGCTTCTTACAAAAAGAGTGAAATTCGATGCCGAGACTCTCGATGGTATTGAGGAGATTCTCGTCCGTAGTGATATGGGAATCCAGACGACACTGGCGATCATCGACGATTTACGCAGTAATATTAATCATCGCGGCCCGATTCATCCAGCAATCGTTTTAGACTGCCTGCGTGCGGAACTTAAAAGAAGACTTGCTACTGCCAGCGGAACTCTGACGCTCAGATCAGATGGCGAACCAACAGTGATCATCGTTGTGGGGGTCAACGGTTCTGGTAAGACGACGACGATTGCCAAATTGGCCGGACTGATAGCAGCACAGACCGGTTGCAAGGTCACCCTTGCTGCTGCTGACACTTTCCGTGCCGCAGCGATTGAACAACTGGAGATATGGGCGCAGCGCGTGAAAGCAGATGTGATAAAGCATCGTATCGGCGCTGATCCATCGGCCGTTGTCTTTGATGCAATTGACCACGTGCGCAGCCGGGGAGGAATCCTGTTTATCGATACTGCTGGCCGGTTGCAGACCAAACATAATCTGATGGAAGAGCTCAAAAAGATCGATCGTACTGTAACCAAACGACTGGGACGACCAGCAGATGAGCGTTTGCTCGTTCTCGACGCTACCGGAGGTCAAAACGGGATCTCACAAGCCAAGTTGTTTCACGCTGCGATCGACCTGACAGGAATCGTTCTCACAAAATTAGATGGAACAGCAAAGGGTGGGATTATCGTTGCAATTCGCGAACAGATGGATATTCCGATAAAATATATCGGAGTTGGAGAAAGCAAAGAAGATCTGCAACTTTTTGATCCGGATCAGTTTGTCGAGGCGCTCTTTGCCAACGCATAAATATTTAGCTCTTAAAGATGGTTCTTCTCTAATTTAGTTGCTAAAAAGGATTCAAGTGCTTATTTTCTAAGGATTTTATTAGTGCCTTAAGGATTCTTTCAACTTCGCCTATATCTGTCTGAAGTTTCTTTGTGATTCTTAAGCATTTCCCTCGAATCCTTGCCCCGTACTTGATACGGGGCTTAACCCCTTAAATCCTCATGATCTTACCAATTTTTTGGGAGATGATCCTATCAGCTTAATGTAATCTACCTCACTTTAACCCTTCTTTGCCGGAGGCTAATCACCGACCATCACTAAGAAAAATCTGAACCCATCCCCAATTCTATTTCATAAATATAGCCTTTTACCTTCTCCCCCGGCAAGGAGTATTTATAAGCTGTGTAATTAAATTCTCTCACTCTACGGTAGCCATATCGCTCATAGAAATCCCAGCTTAAAGTAGAATCAGTGCCTACAGATGCGTTATGCGCACCACTCGACCTCGCTTCTGCGATCCATGCATCCATCAGTGCCCGTCCAATCCCACCGCGATATTCCTTGTGTGACATGAGAAGCAGGGTCTCTGCGTCGCTGGATGTATCAAAATAAATGTAGGGAAAGGAACCACGGAATAACTGAAAAAGGTGTTTCTTAGCGAGCGCGCTCAACCGATAGCAACCGGCTATCCACCGGCATAACATCCTTACTGACGCTGCCAATGCACGGCCTGCTGTAGTAAGACGAGGCCGGAGTCGGCCCACAAGAACGCCTCTTGCTCTTCCATCAACTTCAGCTACTAAAGTCTTTGAGCCGATGTGATGCAAAAAGAGAATCATATCCTTGATAAGTTGAGGATCAGCCCCGTCCACGATCGGCCAATTGATCTGATAAAAGCTGCTAACATAACACTCATAAGCATCGTCCAAGTCAGAGGAAGGGCGAAACTCGCGGATTAAATACGTCCTGCTTTTGTTATTCACAGATTCCATTCTTATCCTCCAGTTATTCCCATCGGAATGTCTTGATAGCTACGATGGTGCACAAAACTGTTATTGAGCACAGTATGATGATTGCCCTTGTATGGTCATTCAGGCAATTCCCGATCCATGTGGCGGTTAATATATCCATGCTGTGAGCCACCGGATTAAACTCGGCGGCATCCTGGATCCATTGCGGAAATGCGTTGAGGGGAATCATTATTCCAGATAAGAAAAACAGGGGGAAGAAAAGAATTCCGGTAACTCCCTCAACCGCACGAGTGCTGCGAAGTAATCCGGCAAGGATGAATCCTAATGACATAAAGGTAGCGCTGCTCAGACCAAACGCCAGTGCGAAATTCAGGATGTCAACCTGAAATTGTATATCAAAGACTACAGTAGCAGTACCAATTAGTATCAGGGCACTTGTTAAAACTATCAGGAAACTCACCACGGCTTGTGCGACCAGGATATATGCCGGCTCCAACGGTGTGCCCTTGAACCGCTTAAAGACCTTTACCGCTTTGTACTCCACCATGGCGTAAGGTATGTTCATTAATCCGATCATGGCAATGCTCATGGCGATAAAAGAGGGCACCTGAAAATCAACCATCCGCAAGCCACCGGGAGCAGGATCGTCTCCATAGGCGGCGGCAAATATTAAGAACAGTATCGCGGCAGTGATTATTAGTAAACTTGCTACCGGCTCCCTTAAGAAATTCCTAATCTCTACCGCTGTTAAACTGACCAGTTGTTTTAGATTCATCTTATTCTCCTTTCCTTAATCTCCTGGACCAGCTAGAACCAAAAGTTTCCCATTCCCCGTCCCCTGCCTTCGCAGGGATAAGCTCGCGAGGACAGGTTTGCGCAAGACTTCAGAATTTAGATATTAATCTCTGTAGTCACGCCCTGTCAGTGTTAAGTAAACATCTTCAAGTGTCGGCTGTTTAATTTGAAGATCGGGCAAAGGCATATCCCGTGTTTCCGCTGCTTGCATTAGTGCCGTTAGCATCTCTTTGCCATTTCCGGAGAGAATGATCCGCTCTTCTATTTTTTCCACCTTACTTACACCGGGTAGATTTGTGAACATTTCCAGTTCAACTGTGTCTCCAATGCTGAATATTAACTTGTCTCCCATTTTCAGGTTTTGGATAAGCACCTCTGGTTGATCGAGAGCAACTATCTTGCCTTTTTCCATAACGCACACTCTGTCGCAGAGTTCTTGTGCCTCTTCCATAGAATGGGTGGTAAAGAACACCGTTGTGCCCTCGGCGCGAATCTCTCTTATCAAATCCCACATATTCCGCCGGGCTTGTGGATCAAGGCCGGTCGTCAGTTCGTCAAAGAAGACGATTCTGGGCTTGCCCATGAGTGCCAGTGCAATAGTCAATCTTTGTTTCAGTCCTCCGGAGAGCCTCTCATAGTAAACATCCTGTTTGTCTTCAAGTCCGAACTTCTTCAGCAGATCCCTCCATGATGCGGGCTGAGCATAAAAAGTGGCATAAAGTTTTAATGCTTCTTTAACGGTAATCCGATAGAACAGACTGCCCTCTTGCAATTGTATGCCTGCCTTTTGCCTGAGAGCGTGACCATCTCTCCAGGGGTTTAGGCCGAGCACACTGATGGTTCCCTTATGTGGTTTTCGCAGCCCTTCGACGCACTCAATCGTCGTGGTCTTGCCGGCCCCGTTGGGTCCTACCATGCCAAAAATCTCCCCTTCATAAACCTCAAAGCTTACCCCATCTACGGCTCTTACATTCTTGTAGTATTTGTGCAAATCCCTTACCTTTATTACCAGTTTTTCTCTGTCCGTTCCCTCTAAAGCAGCGATACTTTTCTTGGCCTGTGCCAGCTCCTGGGTTAAGCGTGCAATCTGGTCACGCATGGTTTGTAAGTCTTGCATACTGGTGCCTCCTTACTTCAAAAGACCCCGCAGGATAATATCGCGGGCGACCTCCACCCCGCCGGACTCAACCTGGGAGAAGCCGAACAACCAATGATAGCAAAGGCCGTCGGTGAAGGCAATCAATGTTGCCGCTACCGTGGCCGGGTCAACAGGGCGAAAAATGTTTTCCTCAATACACTCTTTGATGATCCTGGTTATCAGTGCGTGATCGTGGCGGTTTAATCGCTCCCATGCTGCCTCTATCTGCTGTTTCATTTCCTCTGATCCCTCACTCCATACCTGAAACAGGACACGAGTTAGATCGCCATGATCAGCTAATGACCGTGGAAGCTCCTCCATGGCGAGAGATAATTTCTCCAGTGGCGAGATCTTCCGCTCGGCGAGCTCTTTTGATTCAGCGAGCATCTCCTCCATCTCTTGGCGGAAGGCAGCGATGAGAAGCTCCTCTTTGGTGGGGAAATACCAGTAGAGGGTTCCCCGCCCCACACCCGCCGCCGCTGCAATATCGCTCATCGTGGTCTGGTGATAGCCACGTTCGGCAAATAAACTGAGGGCGACTTCCTTGATTTTGCTGGTCTTGACCTCTTTTTCTGTATCTGTTACCGCTATTTTCCTCATCGCTGCCTCCACTTGCCTTATTAGACTGACTGGTCAGTCTAATTATACTACAGGCAGTAAAACATGTCAAGAAAACACGGCGATGATTTCTAATTAAATAGCGGTAGGGGTCGGGCGTCGAGGGCCAGGAGTCATGAGTCGAGAGTCAAGAAATAACATGTGTAGGGGTAAGGTTTCTGTGCCTGGCCTCCTTAAAATGGGCAACCACAGGGGTGCCCCTACGACTCTCTGTGGTCTCTTTCCGATCACTTTTCGTTACTTTTACCCTCCTCTCGCCGCTGTAACTTGGCCCACGAATCACGCAGCGTAACAGTCCGATTAAAAATGGGCGTTGCGCTTTTTGAGTCTACTCTGTCAACGCAAAAGTAGCCTTGACGCTCGAATTGAAACAGATCGCCGGATTTTGCTGCCGCGAGGCTCGGTTCAAGTTTGCAATCCGTAAGTACAATGCGCGAGTTAGGATTCAGATTTTCCAACCAGTTCTCTCCTTCATCGACCAACAGAGGGTTCTCTTTGCTAAATAGATGTTCATACAACCGCACTTCTCCGTCGATGGCATGGTGTGCTGAAACCCAATGCAATGTTCCTCTAACTTCTCTTCCATCAGGGGTATTCCCGCCGCGTGTTGCTGGGTCATAGGTACAATGGATCTCTTTGATATTATTCTGTTCATCCTTTACTACGTTGGTACAGGTGATGAGATATGCGTAACGCAGCCGTACTTCGCGACCAGGTGCAAGGCGATAGAATCTCTTCGGAGGGGCTTCCATAAAGTCTTCTTCTTCGATATAGAGCACTTTGGAGAAGGGTACGTTACGCGTGCCAGCAGTTGCGTCTTCGGGATTATTGATCGCGGTAAGATACTCGATTTGGTCATCAGGATAGTTGGTGATTATAACTTTCAGTGGGGCGAGGACTCCCATCACCCGCGGCGCATGTTTGTTTAAATCCTGACGCAAACAGTGTTCAAGGAGTGCAACGTCGATGATACTCTCTGATTTGGTGATGCCGATTCGATTTACAAAATCATGGATCGCTGCCGGAGTATATCCGCGCCGGCGCAGAGCGGAGAGAGTCGGCATTCGGGGGTCGTTCCAACTCTCTACGTAGCCTTGTTCGACCAATTGCAACAGTTTCCGTTTACTGAGAACGGTGTAACTGAGGTTCATTCGTGCAACTTCGATCTGTTGCGGGTGGAAGACTGCAAGTTGGTTGAGAAACCAGTCATAGAGCGGCCGGTGATTTTCGAATTCGAGTGTACAGATGGAATGAGTGATTCCTTCAATCGAATCCGACTGACCATGCGTCCAGTCATAAGTTGGATAAATACACCATTGATCACCAGTGCGATGGTGAGTGGTCCGTAAGATACGGTACATGACCGGGTCACGCATATTCAAATTAGGATGTGCCATATCGATCTTGGCGCGCAGTGTCTTTGATCCGTCTGGAAACTCTCCGGCACGCATACGGCGGAAGAGGTCCAAGTTCTCTTCTACGAAGCGATTGCGATATGGGCTATCCTTACCTGGAGGGGTGATGATCTTATCGCCATCCCGGATCGCTTTGCCGCGATATCGGCTGATCTCTTCAGAGCTTAAATCACAGACGTATGCTTTGCCGGCTTTGATGAGATTCTCGGCCCATTCGTAGAGTTGTTCGAAGTAGTCAGAGGCGTAATAGAGCCTATCCTCCCAGTCGATGCCGAGCCAGCGGAGGTCTTCAATGATCGATTCAATATATTCGCTACTCTCTTTCTCCGGGTTGGTGTCGTCGAAGCGGAGGTTAAATTTCCCACCAAATTCCTTCGCGATCCAGTAGTTCAGCAGAGCGGTCTTTGCATGGCCGATATGAATATAACCATTCGGTTCCGGTGGCCATCTGGTGTGAAGACGCCCGCTGTTTTTCCCCGCTGCCAAATCACTGATGATGATCTGGCGAACAAAATCGATTGGTTCTTGGTCGCTAACTATATTTTTGTGATGGAGTTTATCTTTAGCCATTTTCCCCTTGTTGGGTTTTAGTTTGGTAGTGCAACATACAAACTAACTTACATTCCTTAATACTTGTTGTGACTGGTTATCTTTTTAGGTCGCATTGTAGTTGCGGGAGAATAGTTTTGTTGCTGGTGTAATAGATCGATGAATGCCTGGCCGCGTTCTTCATAGTTACGATACTGATCATAACTTGCGCAAGCAGGAGAAAAGAGCAGAATGTCACCGCAGTCAGCATGGGTAAGTCCAAGATGCAATGCTTGCGCAAGGTCATCGACACTTTGGGTCGTTGTATAACCTGCTTGCAGCAAGATCTCGTTTAAAAAAGGCGCTGCTTCTCCATATAGGATTACATGCTTTATCTGTGCGGTGATGATCTGCTGTGCCAACTCTTTGTATCCTTCTCGTTTATCTCTGCCTCCCATGAGTAAGATTATTGGGGCGGAAAACGAGGCGATTGCAGCAGCAGTAGAATCTGCGGTTGTCGATTTCGAATCATTGTAGATCATTACCTGATCGACAATCCCGGCATACTGCAAGCGGAACGGAAGAGAAAGAGCCTCTTTGATCTTCTCCCATGGCAAGGAGGCAAGGTCACAATCAGGTAGTAAGGCTTGTGCCGCAGCGATTGCGGCACGGAGATTCATCAGTTCGTGTGGATAAAGTCTCTCTAACCACGGCAGATCCGGCAGCTTGAGATTATCAAAGAATATCTTACGAGAACCGAGCTGCGGAAATAAGTGATTAAGGGTTGTCGGAAGGATAGCAACATCGGATGGTTGCTGGTTCATGAAGATCCTTGTCTCAGCTTCCATATACCTTTCCCATGTATGATGGCGGTCAAGATGATCAGGCGTGATATTGAGCAAGAGAGCCACCGGTGCACGGAAAGTCTTCATCTGCTCAAGCTGAAAGCTGCTTATTTCCAATATAACGACCTCTTTTCCGGTGAGTCTATCGACTTGGCTGATGAATGGCAGACCGATATTTCCTGCTGCCAACGTTATTTTTCCGCAGTAGCTAAGGATCTCTTTGATCAGTGATACGGTGGTGCTCTTGCCGTTGGTTCCAGCCACAGCGATCAAGTGGGACGGTAAAGAGAGAAGAAATGCCAATTCCACTTCCGCAATAATCGGTATATTAGCTTTACTAGCGACTGCAAGGAGGGGTGTGTCCAGCGGTACTCCCGGGCTGAGTACAATCAAATCACTATTGATCAATGAGGCGGGGGTATGTCCTTTCTCTTCATACTGGATTCCGTGATGCGTCAAAAACTCTTTATCTGCAGCTGTGAGCTCGCTGATATCGGAAACATAGATATTGACTTGATGGTCGATGAAAAATTCAGTGGCCGCCCTGCCGCTGAGTCCGAACCCGATGATAGTGGCGCGTGAGATCTCGCGGTCAGCTATCTTCACTCAACGCCTCCTCAATCCGCTCTTCCAGGATGAGCGATTTAGAGAATCCGGTCATTCGCAGATAGTATTCCGCAGCAGCGATAAGAGCAGATCGTGGTATAGTACCGGCGATCTCACTTCCGACCACCATCACTCCGTGCCGTTCTGCTTCGCGTGCTACCATATCGAAGACACGATGGATCGGAGTCTTGGTGAAATCGGTTAGATTCATCGATACTTGAACGATGCCTCGATCTGCCAATGAGAATCCGAGTGCTTTCACAAACCGCAGCCCGCCATTGCGGTGGCGGACTGCTGCTGCGATCTGCTGTGCGATCTTGATATCAGTAGTGGCTAAGTTAATATTGTACGCAATCAGAAATTGGCGTGCTCCTACGGCAGTGACCCCAGCAGTGGGGTGCACTCGTCTCTCGCCGAAGTCCGGGCTCCATTCTGGCAAGAGGATTTTTTTGGCGAATCCTTCAAACTCGCCGCGGCGAATAGTGGCGAGATCAGATCGCTTAATCGATGTAGCAGACCTTTCATATAGATATACCGGGATGCTGAATCGCTCGGCGATCTCTTGTCCAACATCGCATGATAGGGATATACATTCCTCGATTGTTGTCCTTTTGACAGGAATGAATGGGATTACATCCACGGCGCCCATACGCGGATGTTCTCCTGTATGTTTGTTAAGATCGATCAATTGTACTGCTCTGTCGACGAGGCGAATGATCCCCGCTTTGATCATCTCAGGTCGGCCGACGATTGTGATCACTGAACGGTTATAAACAGGATCTGAGTGGAGATCGATAACCCGGATCCCCTCACCATCAGTTGCGGCAACGATCTCATCAATCACCGATCTCCGGCGGCCCTCGCTGATGTTCGGAACCGATTCGATCAATTTATTCCACATCAATTATCACCTTTTGTACCGAGCAGCGGCTATATACTACTCATTGGGCTCTTTATTGCGCATCACGGTTACAATCGCGGTTGCAACGATCTTATCATTGACGAATGCAAAGACCTCTGCTTTTAACAGGCTATCTTTCTTTCTCAGCGCCCGAGCTTGCAAGATCAACTGATCGCCCGGAATCACTCGTTGCTTAAACCGTGCCTTATCAACTCCGACGAGATAGCCAGGAGTCTTCTCTTTTGTAATCAGAATAGCCGCGGTTTGCGCCATCGCTTCCAGAATAAGAGTTCCCGGCATCAACGATGGAAGGGGTTCGGGAAAATGTCCTTGAAAGAACGGCTCACCGATCGTTACGTTCTTCAGTGCTGTCACCCGCTCTTCAGTAAACTCAATTACTCGATCGATCAGCAGATATGGATAACGAAGCGGGAGAAATTTCATTATCTCCCCAATCATTTTGACCATATTTACGGCCTGAGATACTCGGCCATTCTTGTGCTGACCTGTACTGTGACATCCAGAATTCGTATCGGATTTCGATAGATGAGTACATTGCGTTGTAAAAGGACAAGGTCGAATCCCATTTCGAGTCCAACTTCCTGAGCTGCGCGGGCGATCATCATCGTTGCCACTTGGGTAAGTACGTGGTCAAGGTGAGAGAAAGCAGCTTGCGCGAGCGCAAAGTCACGATCAAAAGCCTCTTGGGTAGGGAATCCGCCGATCTGCGTTGTCAGCAATAATCCGGAGACTTCAGCTTGCAGTGACTGTGCTTGATCCCGCAATTGCTCAAGATCACCTCGTATATCCCGGAACCCTCTGCCAACGATCATCTTCTCTAATGCTCCCAGATTTATCGCCAGTTGAGCCTGTAACAGCTCAACGTTCAGTATATTATTTCTATCACGGAACTCTTCCGCAGCGATCTCCCCGGCACGGTGTTGCCGGTGGAGTTCTGTTATCTCGGCTTGTTTTTCTCTCGCTCGCCTGCGGAGCCCTTCCACTACCTCTAAAATAACAGCAAATGCCCGTTCGGCATCCATAAAAGCAATTCGCAGGGGAGGAGCTACCGTCTCTACCCTTCGAGCTACCGTTTCTACCCTTTGCAGCTCGGCACTTAATTGACCGATCTGCTTTTCTACCGCTGTAACTCCGGCAATAGGCAGAAGATGCGGAGTAACCGCCCCGCCGATAAATCCGAGAATGAGCGCTAAAACTACCACAATGATCGACGCAGATTTATTCATTTCAATACCTCCTATGTATTGTATGTATCTTATAACTACTTAGCTATTTAGGTTGAAGACCGAAGGCTGAAGTATTTTAGCCATCCTTACCCCTTAATCCTTCCACCTGCGTTAGCCTCCTACCTTCTACCTTCTACCTTTAGTCTATCCACCTGAGTTTATGTCTTTTTTAAAGTATATCCGATTTTCCGTCTGTTAAAAGATGGGGCCGAAAGCAAATCCAAACCGTGGGACAAATGATCGCTCAGGAGTAGGTAGTAATGGCCATGCCATGAAAAACCGGACATGCATCCCCATCACATGGAGCGAAGCCTCAACACCGACAGAGCTTTTCACTCCCTCCAACGCAGGTTGAAGATCGAAATCGGTGCCGATATCCCAAAAGATCGTCCCTGTCAACTGTGGTATGAACTGAATACGATACTCGACATTCAAATAGAGCAAACTCATGCTTCTTGTCGGATCCAATCCCCGGATCGTCGTTGCTCCGCCGAGCTCGTACAACCGATGGCCAGGCAGATCGATTCCAAACCCACCGGCAACGCGGAAAGCGAATGTCTGATCTTTATCTTTCAGGAACGGAAGACCGAGTCGGAGCGGGAAAAACTCCGCCCAACTCATATCTATCTTTATGAACTCTACTCCTGGAGCAAACCCACCTGCTTTCTCCACTGACAAGTTTCGTACTGTTCCCAAAGTGGGAAAGAACGGGTCATTACGTTTATCATACGTCAATGCGATCGTCAGCGCAGAGAGAGGTTCCCAGCGCTCTATTGGAGTACGTGATACTTCGTGGGTAAATGAGAGACCGAGATCGAGGAAATCAGCCAGTTTATAAGTTAGATTAATACGACCACCGATCGTCGTTATCATATCTACGTCCGCACCCAATGTACGACGATAAACCTCCCACCCGACGCGTTCGAGGGTGGGGAAGAAAGAAACAGTGCTATAGCTGAGGCTCCACGAACTGGTTCCGTCAGCGATAATACCTTGTCGGAAAGATAGTGTGAGATCTTGGCCCGTTCCAAACAGATTCCTTTGACTGTAATCGATCTTGCCGACAATACCACCAGCAGGACCGAGCGCAACCGACCCCATGAAACTTCCGAGATCTCTCCGTTCAGTAATTGTAACTGTCAGTCGTATATGGTCATCGATCCACTCTGGTACGATATCGACCATATTAAAGTAACCGAGCCCCATCAAGCGGTGGTGTGCAGCGATAAGCCGATTAATGTTTAGAATATCACCGACGGCAATCGGCAAGTTTCTCCAGATAACAAAATCTTGCGTATGGTCATTTCCTTCCAGTAAGATCTCTGCTACTCGTCCTTCGATTATTTCAAGTCGCAACTCGCCGTCAACAACGCCGCGCACGTTAAACTTAACCATAGTATATCCAGCTTCATGGTAGAGGGCATGAACTCCGGCTACGCTTTGCAAGACGGCAAAATTATTGGCCAATCCAACCGGCAGTTTGCCCAGCGCGGCTGTGAGCTGCTCACTCGAAAAGAGCGTCGCTCCAGTGAACGTTACAGCGGTAATCTTAGTTGGGAAGTCGATGAAAATCCGTTCGGAAAGACGCCATAACAGGATTAGCTCGTCACGGCCGGGGCCCTGAGTGGGGACAAGGTCAACAACATCGAAAAAGAATGATTCATTGAGGGCGATTATTGTAGCGTGAATCTCGGCGCGCGTAACAGGCCGGTAATCAGGCAGATTGATTAAATCCAGCGCCATTGCACTGGGAACGGTTCTCAATCCAGCAATCCGGTTCTCTACCACTCGTCCTTCGATGATTTCAATTGCAAGCACCGGTTCGGGGATGACCTCGCCGATTCTAATCAGTGCAAATCCCTTCTCCTCATAGCGAGCGAGAATAGCATGTAGTGCTTGTTCAAGGCCTCGCAAATTCAGCATCTCTCCGGTTTTTACTCCATGCGCAGCCAGTATTTCCAAGATTTCGGCGGTCGGTAAAACTTTCCGTTCATAGAGTTTTATTCCGAAGACTTTAACTGGTTCAGTGGTGATGTTTCCGCTGATGATGATCTCGGTTAAGACAGGATTCTCTGCGACGTAAAAGATGATGATAATCTTGCCTCGTTCTACTTCCACCCGCGGGATAACTTCGCGGAACTTTCCAGTATTCAATATCGCCTTAACACTCTCGCGGATCTTAATTGCTTCGATGCGTTCACCCGGGCGGAACAACACGTGTGCCAGGATCTCCGCTTGCGTGATCCGTTCATTTCCTCTGATCTCTATCTGTTCTACTACTACGGGAAATGCAACTGCGGTTGCAGTTAAACTTACCGTTAGAATAGCCGTTATAATAGCGAAAATGAGAATAAATCCTCGCAATAACTCTCTGCTTCTCTTTGTCATCATCGACCTCCTATCTCTCTTTTACTATATTATACTACCAAGTGATGTCTGTTTAAAGTAAATTTTCATCGATCGAGCGATACTGAATCGCCTCGGAGAGATGTTCAACGCGAATCAACGCAGAGGCAGAGAGATCAGCGATAGTCCGTGCTACGCGCAGCAAGCGGGTGTACCCGCGTGCGCTCAGGCTGAAATGATCGATTGCCATCGCCAATAATTTACGTCCTTCAGAATCGAATTGATAGTCTTCTACATTCTTCTCGACAGCGTGATCGGTTTGCTTCGGTCGATTCGTATCTTTCTTCTCTTCTGCCAATCGTTGCGCGCGTAACTTACGCGCTCTTTCGACTCTTGATCTTATCGCTGCCGAACTCTCACCAGTCGGCCGCGACAGAAGCTCATCAGAGGTCAGGCGCGGAACCTCGATAAAAATATCAATCCGGTCGAGGAATGGGCCGGATATTCGTTTGCGGTAACGATGAATCTCCTGAGAAGTACAGGTGCATTCTCGTTCTTTATCACCCCGATGGCCGCATGGACAGGGGTTCATTGCCGCCAGCAACATGAAATTAGCTGGATAAGAGACTGAGACGCCGGCACGTGATATTACGATCTCTCTATCTTCCAATGGTTGTCTTAATGTCTCTAAGACATGCCGGTCGAACTCCGGTAACTCGTCGAGAAAGAGAACGCCATGGTGAGCAAGGGTGATCTCTCCTGGCCGAGGAATTCCACCCCCACCACCGACCATGCCGGCATAAGATATTGTATGATGAGGAGCACGGAATGGTCGCGTAGTTAGGAGTGACTGTCCGGGAGGAATCATTCCGATGATGCTGTAGATCTTAGTCGTATTCAACGCTTCTTCAAAGGAGAGCGGCGGCTGAATAGTGGGAAAACGACGGGAGAGCATAGATTTTCCCGCGCCAGGAGGACCGACCATAAGCACATTGTGATCACCAACAGCAGCTACTTCCAGCGCCCGTTTAGCCTGTTCTTGCCCTTTGATCTCAGCAAAATCGGTCTCATATGAGATGGCAGCCGATCGAATAGCCTCTCTGTCGATTGAGAAAGGGACCGGCTTTACCTCTTCGCTTAGAATCTTACTCGCTTCTGATAACGTCGACACCGGATAAACAGGGATCTCGTTGACTAACGCTGCCTCAGCAGCATTATCCAGCGGAAGGATGATGCCGTCGATATTTCCATCTGCGGCAGCGCGCAAAGCAATCGGAAGAGCACCCTTCACCGCCCGCACTTCGCCGTTAAGCGCAAGTTCTCCTAAGATGAGATATCTTCTTGTCGGTACAGGAAGCTGTTGCGAAGCGATAATCAGTCCGAGAGCGATCGGAAGATCGAACCCGACCCCCTCTTTACGTAGATCAGCAGGAGCGAGATTAGCAGTGATACGAGTGGTAGGAAAGAGATAACCTGAGTTTTTGATCGCGCTGCGGATGCGCTCACGACTTTCGGTCACCTCTTTTTCCGGCAGACCGACAACGCTAAATCCAGGAAAACCGTGTGCTACATCACACTGAACTTCGATTAATTCCGCCTCAATACCGAGCACCACCGCACTGATCACCTGAGCAAACATCAATCATCTCCTGTAAATGCATTTTTGTATAGACGAAAATCATTACCCGAGATAGCAACGACATCGAATCGCACCGCTAAATCACAGTCCTTACCGGCAAGATAGATCTTCGCGGCAGCAATTATATGCTTCCTTTTTAGGGGAGTGATAGTCTCTTCCGGGCTGCCATGAGTCTCTGTACTTCTCGCCCTTACCTCGACAAAGACAAGCTGATCTCCGTCTCGCGCAATGATATCAATTTCACCGAACCGGCACCACCAGTTACGAGCGATAATTGCATACCCATGTGAACGTAGGAATGTCACGGCCTCTTTTTCTTTATGCACCCCGGCGCGTTGCGCAATCATAATAGGAGTAGGATAGCACTACTATTCACCAAGATCAAGGAGGAGCTATAAGAATAACGAGCGTATACGTACCGCAGCACAGTGCGGAGCGAGGGAGACGAAGGAATCTCGTTCGTAGAGAGATATGCTCCTTGCTTCTGACTCCTGACTCCAAAGATTGCAAACCGATAGGTACCGGGTATAATTAATAAATGATTCAGGAGTAGATAATTGTAAATTGTAAATGGGCAAATGAGAATAATCATCAAAAATGTAACATTAGTCGATGGATTAAGAGTTAACGAAGGCTGTGATATCGATATTAAAGATCGTCTTATCACACGTATTTCGCCTGCAAAAGTAAATCCTGGTGATAGAGAAGAACTAAATGGAGTTCAAATTATCGATGGCGCAGGCAGACTGGCCTTCCCGGGATTTATCAATGCTCATACCCATCTTTCAATGGTCCTCTTCCGTGGGTTGGCCGATGATTTACCACTCAAAGAGTGGTTAGAAAGAGAGATCTGGCCAATCGAGAAGAACCTTCAGCCGCACGAAGTCTATTGGTTTGCGCTGTTGGGAATGGCTGAGATGATCCGCTCTGGCACAACGGCATTCGCTGATATGTACTTTTATATGGATGAAGTGGCGCGCGCAGTGGAAGAGAGCGGAATGCGCGCTTTGCTCGCTTACGGAATCATTGCGGAAAGCTATAATGCGCACGGTCGAAGAGAGCTTGAAATCGCACGCAACTTGATCACGGATTGGCACGGTAAAGCAACTGGGAGGATCAATGTAGCGCTCGCTCCCCATTCTCCCTACACTTGTAGTTACGATATATTGGAAAAGACGCGTGATATAGCAGTGTCAACCGGGGTGATGATCCATACGCATCTCAGTGAAACAACAGATGAAGTTGAACGTTCCTATGCTGAGCGAGGAATGAGTCCAGTTCAATATTTAGCATCGCTCGATCTCTTTTCGGTTCCTACTCTCGCTGCTCACTGCGTCCATGTAAATGAAGCGGATATCGCTCTCCTGGCTGAGCATAATGTGATGGTCGCTTATAATCCGACGAGCAATGCCAAACTCGCTTCAGGGATTGCGCCGGTAGTACAGATGAAAGCTGCTGGTGTCAACGTGGCATTGGGTACCGATGGAGCAGCGTCGAATAATAACCTCGACATGTTAGAGGAGATGCGTTGGGCAGCGTTACTGCAGAAAGTTGCGACAAAAGACCCAACAGCGATACCGGCAATCGAGGCATTACGTATGGCAACGTGTAACGGAGCAACAGCGATCGGAATCAATGAGTCGGTCGGAAGATTGTCGGTAGGGAAGAGGGCTGATATCGTGCTAATGGATATCGATAAAGTTAATATGTTACCATCTTACGATTATATCTCTGATCTGGTCTATGCAGCCAATTCACAAGCGATTACAGATGTGATTGTAGATGGACAAATACTGATGAGTCAGGGTCATCTTACCACAATAGATGAAGAACGTGTTAAAGCCAAGGCAAGAGAACTCTCGGTGCGGTATAGAAAATAACAAGCATAATCTTCACCTGAATTTCCTTTTCCAAAAAGTAAAGAAAAGAGAATAACTACATGAGGAGTTGATATAAATGACTATCGGATGTGAAGAGAAACGACAGATTGTAGTCAATTATGGAAAAAACGAAAAAGATACTGGTGCCACGCAGGTACAGATAGCACTATTGACGGCGCGAATTAAAGAATTAACTATACATTTAACCGAGCACAAAAAAGATTTCAGTGCACAGTGGGGAATACGTAAATTAGTCGGACAACGCCGCCGGTTACTTCTGTATTTAAAACGGAAAAACTTTGAAGAATATAAGAAAATCATTGCTGCGACAGGAATACGAGGAGTTTAAGATGTATATGCAAGATAGTATGTTGCTCGGTAACAAGAAGATCATATTCGAAACAGGAGAGATAGCCCGACAGGCTGATGGGGCTGTTTTAGTGACGTACGGAGAGACAACAGTTTTGGCAACGGTAACAACGCAAGAGAATAAGACGCAACTCGACCATTTCCCTCTGCTCGTCGATTATGAAGAACGGTTTTATGCTGGGGGAAAGATTCCTGGAGGGTTTTTTAAACGTGAAGGAAGGCCGAGCGAAGCGGCTATCTTAACGGCGCGGATGATCGATCGCTCTATCCGGCCATTATTCCCTGCTGAATATAATGATGAAGTGCAAGTAATTCTTACGGTTCTGTCAGCGGAACCCGATTGCTCTCCGGCGCTAACCGGAATGTTGGGCGCCTCTGCTGCATTAATGATCTCCAAGGTGCCGTTTGCCGGACCGATTGCAGGAGTACAGATTGGCCGCAAAGAGGGAAGACTGGTAGTCAATCCCGATCACAAGGCCCAAGCAACAAGCGGAGTCAATATAACGGTTGCCGGAACGAGCAAGACCGTCATTATGGTTGAGGGGAGTATGGATGAACTCTCAGAAGATGAAGTCGTAGAAGCAATCGCCCTTGCCCATCGCACAATCCAAGAGCTGATTGCGATCCAAGAGCGATTTACTCAACCGCTTGCGCGACTGAAGACTATGCCGGTATCAGTTGCAAAGGAATCCCAATCACCGGTAAGCGATCATAATTTGTTATATACACAAGTCAAAGATCTTGTCTGGAATAAACTTCCCTCCCTTAAGAGAGCGACTAACAAACAGACCAGGCATGAGATGGAAAAGGCACTGCGCGAAGCAACGATCGCTGCCATCGTCAGGGAATCGCCGGCAGAGAAGGAAGAGGCGCTGACGCTCCAAGTTTCGTCCCTCTTTGATAATATCTACAAAGAATTCACTCGTCGGATGATTATCGATACAGGTGAACGGATCGATGGTCGAGCGACAGATGAATTACGACCGATCACCATCAAGGTAGGAATCCTGGCGCGAGTGCACGGGTCGGCTCTCTTTACCCGCGGTGAGACTCAAAGCTTAGCCACAGTTACGATGGGCACGACGCGAGCCGATGAACAACTGATAGATCAAATGATGTTTTCCGGCCGTAAACGGTTTATGCTCCACTACAATTTCCCGCCCTATTCTGTTGGTGAGGTAGGGAAAATCGGCTCTCCGAGTCGACGGGCGGTTGGCCATGGTTGTTTAGCCGAAGGAGCGCTGCTATCTCTCTTACCGACTGAGGAAGAGTTTCCATACATTGTCCGTCTAGTTTCAGAGATCTTGGAATCGAATGGTTCTTCTTCAATGGCAACGATCTGTAGTGGCTCACTGGCGTTGATGGACGCAGGCGTGCCGATCAAAAAACCGGTCGCTGGAGTAGCGATGGGGATGATCCAAGATCAGGATAGCGGCCGTTACACAATCCTTACTGATATACTTGGGATGGAAGATCATTTTGGCGATATGGATTTCAAGGTGGCCGGCACAGAGGATGGTATCACCGCGTTTCAACTTGACGTTAAAACGGGTGGAATTACAACAGAGATCCTGGTAAAGACACTCAATCAAGCCAGGGATGCGCGACTCGCTATTCTGAAAGAGATGGCAAAAGTGCTCGCAAGTCCGCGGACTTCTCTTTCAAAATACGCTCCTCGGCTGGAGACAGTCACTATTCCGTCTGACAAGATCGGTGTTGTGATCGGTCCGGGCGGAAAGATGATCCGTCAGATCAGCGAAGAGACCGGAGCAGAGATCGATATCGACGACAAAGGCCTGGTCAAAATTTCTGCTGCTGCTGCAGAGGCCGTAGCTGCTGCAAAAAGATGGATCAAGAACCTTACCACAGAACTGGAACAAGGAATGAGAATGAAGGTTAAGGTTACTCGCCTCGCTGACTTCGGCGCTTTTGTCCAATTGAAAGCTGGTACAGAAGGGCTGGTCCACATCTCCAATCTTGCCGATGGGTTTGTTGATAAAGTGAGCGATATCGTCAAACCAGGGGATGAGATCACAATCGAAGTTATCGGGGTCGATAAGATGGGGCGTCCTGATTTACGACGAGTCGATGATACAACGTCGGCAGGGACGGTCAAGAACAGAAAGGTTGAAGTTAAGGTAGGAGATATTATTGAAGGGACAGTCAGCAATATTGTTGACTACGGAGCTTTCGTTGATCTGACTCCGGAAGTGACCGGTCTGATCCACATCTCTGCTCTATCGGATAAATTTGTAAAACGGGTAAAAGATGTTGTACAGATTGGCGATAAAGTCACTGTTGAAGTGGTCGATATCGATGAACGCGGCCGGTATAAGTTACACCGCGTCTCTCCGGCTAAAAAGGAAGCAACCGATTCCGATAAAAAAGTGCACTTGCTTGAGGACCGCTGGTGATCAAGAGTCTTTATCCTGGTGCTTTTGCCGCAAGATTGGAGAATGGAATACGCATAATTACCGAAGTGATACCGACTGCTAAATCGGTATCACTCGGGGTATGGGTAAAAGCCGGTAGTCGCGATGATCTACCGTGCAATGCCGGCACGGCCCATTTTATCGAACACCTTCTCTTTAAGGGGACAAAAGAGCATGATGCTCTCGCTATTTCACGTGCAATTGATTCAGTCGGGGGGTCGATCAACGGAGCGACATCAAAAGAATATACTTGCTATTGGGTTGATGTACCGGTTGCCGGTCTCGATCTCGCTACTGATCTCTTAATTGAGATGGTTAAGGAACCTCTCTTTTCTCCCGAGGATTTAGAACGCGAACGCAGCGTGATATTAGAAGAGATTAACGGAATGAACGATGACCCGCACCAAGTAGCATTTAACCTTTTTTCCGCTGGATTATGGCAAGAGCAGCATCCACTCTCTTACCCTATTCTGGGTTTAGACGAGACGATAGCTCATATCGATCGTGATGCGATAGCAGATTTCTATCAGCGACTATATTCACCCAATAATATGGTTATCGTAGCCTGCGGAGCGCTTGATCCAAACAGATTTAGCAAGCGAGTTGCTCAACTCATTAATGGTATAGAGAATAATGCGACCGGCTACACACGCAGACCACCACAGCTAAGAATGGACTACAACCGGCATCGCCGCGATACAGCACAGAGCCATATCTATATTGCGCTTCCCGGCCTCACAGCCAGTGACCAGGATCGATTTGCTTTAGATGCATTGATCACAGCGTTTGGTAGCGGTATGAGTTCCCGTCTGTTCCGTATCATTCGCGAAGAGAGAGCACTATCCTATGATGTCGGTAGTTTTCTGAATCTCTATTCCGACGGTGGTACCGTTGTAACTTATGCCGTCCTCTCTCCCCAGAAAGTCGATGAAACGATCGAGATCATCCTTGAAGAGATAGAGCGATTAAGTAGAGATGGAATTTCCGCGGCAGAACTCCAATTGGCAAAGACCAAACTCAAAGGGAGCTTTACCCTCAGTTTAGAAGTCCATGCTAACCGTATGGCGCGGCTGGGTTCCAGAGCATGTCTCGATAATAAGATACTCTCTCCAGCACAGGTGATCGACAGACTGGATAATTTAACACTTGCCGATATCAGGCAGGTGATCGACCGGGTGATTAATACAAATCAAAGACCTCTACGGGAGAAGATTAACCTCACAGTCGTCGGACCGTCATGACTAATTTCCATTGATCGATCCCGGAGGTTATAATATCTTGACAAACCTACATTTCCGTCTCATTGTAAGGACTTCCAAAGTATAATACCAAGGTGATATTGATGTTAACTGCTATCTATCCCGGAAGCTTCGATCCGATAACCTATGGCCATCTCGATATTGTATTGCGAGCAAAGAAGCTCTTTGATCGCTTTATTATCGCGATAGTGGAAAATCCCAACAAAAAACCGCTCTTTACTGCTTTGCAGCGGCAACAGATCGCCTGTGACGCCCTCAGTGAAGTGGGAATCGAAGATGTAGAGGTGATCATTTACTCTGGTCTGCTCGTTGAGTGTGCCAAGATGTACAAGGCCAATGCCATTGTCCGCGGATTACGCGCCAATTCCGATTTTGAGTATGAGTTTCAGATGGCGCTGGCAAACCGCACGTTAAACTCTGGCATCGAAAGTGTCTTTTTCATGACAGCGGGAAAATACTCATTTCTCTCCTCCGGGATCGTCAAAGAGATCCAACGATACGGCGGCGTTATTAAACCATTTGTTCCCGCTTCGGTGGAGCGGGCATTAGAGCAAAAGAACAGAGAATCATCGTAAGCGTTCAGTAAACCCGTCGGTACTGCGGGGGTAAAGTTTCCGGCGTAAGGACGTGTGAAGGTCCGAAATCGAGGACACCATACTTATTTCTCCTTACCTCTTTTCTTTCTCCTCGGGTTTTGGTTTAGCCGAATCCTATCCACAGTTTTTTCAAGCTGTTTCACAATCTCTCGCTTTCCAAAGGTCTTCCGGTTCGTTCCTACGGTTTCCACATTGTGTTATATGATGCGGATCGTCAAGTGCTATCACTCTTACAATATCTTGTCATACACGTATGGTATATCTTGCAAAATCCAAACTAAAGAAAATAAGTATGGTGTCCTCCTATTACCCACACCACCAATAGACTATCAATGCGACGAACTGATAATCATTGTGTTGCCTGTCGATCTCTGGTAGAGCAAAAAACAGGGATGGATAGAGCGGGCCGAGCAAGGGAGATGAGCGATTTTTAGATAGAGAAATACTGCTCCGGGGCAGGAAACTTGACTTCACCTTGCGTTTTGTGATAGGATCTTGTCAAATGTAGCAGACTATCGTATCTCCGGCAGAGTTGGGCAGGTCGGCTTTCACCACTGAGCAGCTCCTCTACAGCCTGCCTCTTGAATTCTAAGCTGAAACTTCTCTGATTCTTCATGGCAAGATCCTTTCTCCTTTCGATTATACTCTGACCCTGCCAGACCTTCCTAATCCTCCTAACCTGAAGTGTCCAGTCTCAGGGGTTCACTCCA
>JAJHSB010000039.1 GCA_022684035.1 Candidatus Acetothermia bacterium
ATTATGAATACTGTATTTCTTAGTAAAGCCTTCTACCATGCCATGTTTATGCTTGTAAACCCTTTTAACAATATCCGAAGTAACACCTATATATAAAGTTCCATTGCGTTTACTGCTAAGCATATAGACGTAATAAGTCTTCATGCTTTTCTGGATTCCCGCCTTCGCGGGAATGACAACTTATTTCTGCAACTTTTTTGGAGATGAACCTGTAATTCTTAAGCTTTTCCCTCACATCCTTGCCCCGTACTTGATACGGGGCTTGACCCCTCGAATCCTAATGATCTTACCAAAACATCTAAATAAATTATGCCGAGAGCGGGACTTGAACCCGCACGGACGTAATGTCCACATGGCCCTCAACCATGCGCGTCTGCCAATTCCGCCACCTCGGCGATTAAGCCATAATCCTGATATTATACCAGTAGTATTATAATATCAACCGGATCAGCTTATTTTCATTACCACACCGGCTGGATTTTAGGTTAATATCTTTAGTGTTTGTCGCGAAAAGTGCGTCAATCTTACCGTTTCCGTACCTTTATTACTAATGACCTGTTTACACTGTGTGCGTGTAATCGCTAATATTAACGATCATTGAGACAAAAGAAAAGATGCGTAAAGGTAAGAAATAAGGATCATCTCCAAAAAGTTGGTAAGATCATGAGAATTCGAGGGGTCAAGTCCCGTATCAAGTACGGGGCAAGGATTTGCGGGAAATGCTTATAAAATCCTTACTAAAAAATAAGCACTTGAATCCTTGCATCCTTTTTAGCAACTAAATTGGAGAAGAACCATAATTTTAAGTGAGGTTTTAACTTGTCTGAACCACAACTGACTTTATTGGTCGGTGATCCGTTCTTGTGTGAGCAAGAGCTGACCGAGCGGCAGAGACGACTTGCAACTGCTACCGCGGATGTCGAACGAATTGTGCGTTATGGTGATGAGATCCGCGCGCATTCTTTGCAAATCGAACTTGCTTCGTTACCTCTTTTTTCTGCCTTTGTCCGTCACTTTGTGATCAGGCGGATTGACAAAGTCAATCCCGCTGAGAGGAATAAAATCGTCTCTGTACTATCGCATCCTCCCTCTGCTGCCACATTTATCACTATTATCACAACTGAGACCAAGAAGAACGGCTCTCTTTATCGTACAATCGCCAAATACGGCGTGGTCAAAGAATCTCCCACACCGAAGCGATTGGAACCACTGGTACGGAAGATCTTTGTTGATCATAAGTTGACGATTCTTCCCGGTGCGGTTAAAGTCTTACTGGAACGGAGCAGGGGCGATCTGATTATGATCGCCAATGAGGCTGCGAAGATGCGTTCTTTCGCGCCGGAAAATGGAATAATAACTGAAGAAACAGCAAATAAGTTCTTTTTCGGCGCCCGGAAATGGCTGGTCTATCCTTTCCTCGATCAACTCGGGATGCGCAATCTCCGCGCGACGCTCGCATCATTGGTTGAAGCTGCGCATGAGGATCCGCACCGGCTCTTTTTCGCTACTGCACATCATTTACGACGACTACTAAGCGTGAAACTTCTCGCTGATGAAAAGACCTCTCTTGCGCAGATCGCAACGGCAATTGACCAACCAGAATGGCTGCTACGCCGTTTGTTGGGACAGGCAAAGAACTTCTCCCAGCAAGAGTTAATCTTCTTGCTCGATAGAGGAATCACCCTCGACATGGCGCTCAAAAGCGGCAGGATGAGACCGCAGGATGCGCTCCTTACGTTACTTCTTCTCGCTCTTACCCCTCAACGAGCGCCGGTGCCGGACCCATGGCGGCCAATCCTGTCGTCTCTAAGAGAAACCGACTGGCGACGAGCGCGCTGAACAGAGTACCGAGCACACCGATCCCCAAAGTAATTGCAAATCCCTGCACCGGACCAGTACCGACGATAATCAATATTCCTGCTGTTAGCAATGTGGTGATATTAGCATCTGCCAGTGCAGAGAGTGATCTATCGAATCCACTTTTCACCGCGACACGCGGTGATTTGCCGGCACATCTTTCTTCTTTGATCCGCTCAAAGATGATCACATTTGCATCGACTGCCATTCCGATCGTCAGCAGAATGCCAGCGATCCCTGGCAGCGTCAACGTGGCGCCAAATAGGGCCAATCCTCCGAAGACGATCAGCATGGTGAGAATAAGGGTGAAGACGGCTGCCAAACCGAGGAAGCGATAGTAGATCGGCATGTAAAGTAGAACAAGGATAAACCCTGTTACAACGGCAATTATTCCCCTGCGGATTGAATCTCGGCCTAAAGTCGGTCCGATCGTCTCCTGTTCTATAGGGGTTAATTCCACCGGCAAAGCGCCGGCGCGGAGCGATATCGCTAAAATTCGCGCTTCATCACGAGAAAAATCACCAGTAATGGTAGTAGTGTCGATCACTGCACGCCACCCTCGGGCAGCGGCATCCAGGATTGAAGCAGTGATTTGAGGCGCGCTAAGCACAATATCATCAAGTGTAATTGCTATTCGGTCACCAGGATTGCGCCTGGCCAAAGCAGCGATGAACTGCTCGGCTCCTTCTCTTGTAAACTCAAGTGCGATGTGAAATCGACCGACGGCTCCTGGGGCGGTGTCAATTCGTGCTTCTGCAGAGGCCAATGCTGCTCCGGTTAGGATCGGTTCCCGCTCGACAAGATGCGGTATTCCTTCCCGATCACGGAGTATCCGTTCACGGAACCCCGGGATACCGAGATCAGAGTCTGCTCTCACTCCTGCCCGGATGAGATTATGGAATTGGAGGATCGCTGTTTGTCCGACTAAACGTTCCGCATCCGCACGGTCGATAACGCCTGGCAGGTTTACCAGCACCCTGTCTGGTCCCATCTGCTTTATTTCGGGATCGGCTAGGCCAAATTGATCGACGCGTGTGGTCAATATCGTGATTACTTGATCAATACTACGCTGCAGGTGCTCGGCAGACATCTTATCCGCTCCTGTAATGGCGTAAACAAGGCGTACCCCACCTTGTAAGTCAAGCCCAAAATCAAATACCTCTTCCAACGGATAGAATGGATATAACTTTACTATTGCGATAATAATAACACTGACGGTCACCGCAAGGCGTATCCACTCCTGCTTGGTGATCTTACCACGTCTCATATTTATCCCTCCTTATTTAGATAATTTCGTCGTAATGCTGCTCTTAGCAAGCCGCAGCGTAGTCTCTCCTTCTACTTTTATCACTACTGAATCATCTCCAATGTTCACCACTGTTCCATAAATTCCACCTGCTGATATGATTTGATCACCACGTTTCAGATCGCGCAGCAGTTGTGCATGTTGAATCTGTCTTTTTTTCTGCGGCCTGATCAGCATAAAGTAAAAGACCGCACCGAAGAGGACCAGAACTATGATCATCGGGAGAATCTCTGCGCCTGGAGCAGGCTCTACTTGCCCCCATGCTGTAACGCTGAACAGCAACACGGCTAAACTTATCAACGTAATTATGTTACCCGTTTTACTCATTTATTACTCCTTTAATTCTCTCTTGTTACATATTGTATATGACGATAGATAGCGACAGCAAGGAATAACGCGCCGCCCACAACTATTAGTACCGTAACCATTACTTCATTTAGCTCTCTTCTCCCTGCAATAATGATCTGACGCGCCAACAAGAAAAGAACACTCCATATTATACAATAAGTGATCGTGACAAACAAGATACGAATACGCATCTTGATTGAAAACTCATTTGCCAGCAAATCATAAGCAATAGTCAGTGTAGGAACCAGGATCCACAAATATACAAAGCCAGATGGAAGAGGAACAGCAACGATTGCCAACAATAAGAGCAAATGTCCTGGGAGAAGGCCGAGGAGATTACCACGTGAAAAAAGGCGACTGAATCCCCGCTTGGAGCGGAAAATGCTATAGCCGACATTAGCTAAAGTTGTTGTTGTTATCAACACTAACGGCAACGCAGCGAGTTCCAGCGGGCCAAACCTGCCTGCTAAGACTACTATTCCTAATAGAGTTAAGATAAACGGTATCTGCCAAATTGCCATTTCAGCTCTTTCTTTTTTATGGGCACGGTAGAGAGAAGAGGCTTGTGGCCAGTGGTGAGTGGTCTGTAGGTCGGGGTACGGCATGCTGTGGACCTACATGGACGGACTCTGACTCTGACTCTGAACCACGAACTCTTTCCGAACCGTGAACTGTGAACTTTGAACCTTAAAGATCTGGTTCTTCTCCAATTTAGTTGCTAAAAAGGATTCACGGGTTTAAGTGCTTATTTTCTAAGGATTTTATTAGTGCCTCGTTGATAAGACTTTTGCTAAACTTTTAAGTCTTTGTAATTCTTAAGCTTTTCCCTCGCATCCTTGCCCCGTACTTGATACGGGGCTTGACCCCTCGAATCCTCATGATCTTACCAACTTTTGGGGAGATGATCCAAAGATCTTATAACATAATCAGAGTGGCTATGCCAAAGTAGATAAGGAGGCCGGTAATGTCCTTGATGGTAGTAATCGCCGGGCCAGCAGCTACTGCTGGGTCTGTCCCAAAGCGTTGACAAAGAACTGGTAAAAGCGCCCCACAGAAAGCGGCTACCGTAATTGTTGCAGCCATTGCAATTCCTAATACTATCCCTAAATCTGGAGTTCCTTTCCATATTTGAGCGATCACGCCAACACCAACTCCACAGATAGCTCCAAGCGACAATCCAATGCGCAGCTCCCGCCATAGAAGTCTCCATATTTTTCTTGTGTTAATGCTTCTGGTAGCTAATCCTCTGACAACAATCGTTGAAGATTGTGTTCCTACATTACCTCCCATATCCATAATTACCGGCATAAAAGCAGCGAGAACAACTATAGCAGCTATAGTTTCTTTAAATGTCCCAACCACTCCGGCAGCAGCCATCCCTCCGAAAAGGCAAATAACAAGCCAGGGAAGGCGAAGGCGGATAGTGGCAAGAATAGGCAGATGGAGTAAACCGTCCTCCTTTATTCCTGCCATATAGTAGATATCCTCGCTTGCTTCTTCAGTAACAATCTCCAATATGTTATCGACTGTCACTATTCCAACTAGCTTATTTGTCATATCAACGACAGGGATTGCTCGAAGGTGATATTTTCTAACTAAATTTGCCACCTCTTCCTGATCAACCTCGACTGTTACACGCACAATATCTTTATTGACAATCTTACTTAACTTGGTATTTGGAGCAGCAATAATCAAATCTCTTACTGCAAGAACCCCAATAAAATAACCGTCATTAGTAGTAATGTATATATAAGGAATCTTGTGGATATTTGTTTTCCGCAGTTCCTCTATTGCTTCAGCAACGCTCATCTCTGCATGAAGAGCGAAAAAATCAGGAGTCATTATTCTTCCTGCAGTATCTTCTTTGTATCCTAACAGTTCATCAATGTCCTCAGCTTTCTCCCGCTTCATGAGGTTAAGTAACTGCTGCGCCCACTTCTCGGGAAGTTCTTCTAATATGCCACTTGCGTCACGAGAGGACATCTTCTCTAAGATACGGGAGATAGTAGTTTCTTCTATTTCTTCCAACAACTCCTTCATTAATACCGGCCTCATCTTCGGCAACACGAGCGCAGCTTGTTCGGAACTGATAATAGAGAAGAAGTGACTCCTCTCTTCTCTTTCAAGATCACTGATGAGATCAGCCAGATCAACAGGGTGATGGTCCTTAGCGAATTGCATTAATTTATCCTTCTCATTGCGAGAAAGATAACCCTTAATTACCTTGATCTTTTCTTCTATAGCATTCATTATTTAGATACCTCCTGGCTGTTTGGTTATTCTTTAGTGTTCTCTCGAGAGACAATTAGTTTTCGGAGATGCAGTAGAAATCTTGTATCAGTTTATCCGCATCATTGCGTTTGTTTCAATGATCGTTAATATTAGCGAGTGCACGCACACAGTGCAAATCTGACTCTGAACCACGAACTCTTTCCAAACCGTGAACTGTCTTTGGACATTAAACCACACACCCCAAACTACCCTATCGAGCTTGTCTAAAAACTCCAATTTTGTCATTGCCCGACCCCCTGATCAAGTCAGAGGGCAAGCTTGATCGGGCAATCCAGACGTCGTCCCCGTGAAAACGGGGAACCAGTACACAAAATACTGGATTCCCACTTTCGCAGGAATGACGATTTCCTATGGAAGCAGCAGTTTTTAGACAGCCTCTATCCACTTATACTAATCTATGAATTATCAAAGTAGCCAATCCAAGATAGATAGATAAGCCGGTGGCATCGGTGATGGTGGTGAGAAAAGCGCCGCTCATCATCGCCGGATCCTTGCCGATTCGGTGAAAAACAAATGGAATCGCCGTTCCTATTACTCCGGCTAACAGGACATTGATCCACATCGCAGCTGTGATCACCATTCCGAGGTAGATATTCCCTTTCCAGAAGTAGGCGATAATTCCAATTTGCAATCCGAGCAGCAGACCATTTGACAATCCGACTAAAACCTCTTTCCGCAATACACGCCATAGATGCGAAAAAGAGACCTTACCCAAAGCAAGACCGCGAATTGCAACCCCGATCGCCTGAATCCCTATATTTCCTCCCATGTCAGTTATCATCGGAAGGAAAGCGGCCAAAATTACAACTTGGGCAAGGGTCTCTTCAAACCCAGCAATAATCGTTACTGCCAATAGATTTAAGATAATATTTACCGCCATCCAGGGAAGTCTCTTGCGAACAGCGACCGCGGGCGGTGAAAGCGGTTCTTCATTTCCACCTGCAATTCCACTGAATTTAAGAAAGTCTTCGGTTGTCTCTTTGCGGATGACATCGATAACATCATCGATCGTTATAATTCCCAGCAGTTTTCGTGTATTATCGACAACTGGCAGCGCGAGATAATTGTATTTATCAAAGATGAGCCCTACCTCTTCCACGTCGGTATCAACTGAGATCGTAATTACGTCTTTGATCACTATCTCGGCAAGCTGCGTTGCTGGTGGTGAGAGGGCTAAATCACGCAGCGCCAATACTCCTTGCAGGATGCCAGCATCATCGACAACATAGGCATAATAGATTGTCTCTGCTTCTTTCGACCGGCGGCGTAACTCGTCGATTGCCTCAGCTGCTGTCATCTCCAATGGCAATGCCACGATCTCAGGCGACATCAATCCACCAGCCGTATCAGGAGAGTATGATAGGAGATCGATCAACACCTTGGCTTCTTTGGTGTCCATTTGCGTAAGGAAAGATCGTTGCGCATCGACAGGCAGAGCAGCGAGCAAATCGACGGCGTCATCAGGATCCATCCGGCGAAGAATTTCAATCGCCTCATCGTGATTGAGATCATCGAGAATTTCAGCTGATTCTTCCGGTTCCATTTCACCGAGCGGCGCAGCTGCGGCCTTATGGAGAGCGAGTTTTCGCAGTATCTCTACCGTCTGTTCATCGCTAAGGTGGGAGAGAATCTCAGCGATATCAGCTGGGTGTTTTGTTAATAGTTCTTTAAATAAAATCTTCTTTTTCAATCTTTACTCCTTTCCTTATCTCGGTGGGAGAGAAATTTGACATGGATTTCCAGAATGCAATTATTAAGCGACTAAAAACAGGGCCATGGGGTGATAAGCTTTATCTTCTTATTTCTGGTTCTTCTCCGTCGCTAAACCGACGTGATGAGAACGTTTTGAGCCCGCGAATGATTTCGGGCAATCCATGTCGTTTTGTACATGTTGTTCCGCATCTTTACTCACGGAATAGTCTCAGTCCCTACCAGTGGGCGTAAGACCTCCGGGATGATTATCTTCCCATCCTGGTAATTGTATTCCAAGATTGCCGCGAAGATCCGCGAGGTAGCAAGGCCGGAACCATTGAGCGTATGGACGAATCGTGGTTTATCTTTAACTGCGGAGCGGCAGCGAATAGCGCCGCGGCGTGCTTGAAAATCCTCACAATTACTGCAGGAAGAGACTTCATAGTAGCGGCCTTGCGCGGGAATAAAGATCTCGATATCGATCGTCTTACTCGCTTGCTGCGCCATATCGGTCGTTGGTAGTAATGCAACGCGATAATGGATGTTGAGCGCCTGCAAGATCATCTCCGCATCAACGAGTAGATGCTCCAGTTCATCGTAAGAGCTCTCTGGAGTGGTAAATTTGAACAATTCCACTTTATTAAACTGATGGAGCCTGATCAAACCTCGTTCTTCTTCACCGTACGTTCCTGCTTCACGGCGGAAACAAGGAGTATATGCAACGTATTTCAGCGGTAGATCGTCCCCGCGTAAAATTTCACTGCGGTGTAAATTTACCAACAGACTCTCAGCAGTGGGAGTCAAAAAAAGATTATCTGTTTCGCAGTAGTAGAGATCGTCAGCAAACTTCGGTAGTTGGGAGGCGACAAAGAAGCTTTCCGGATTAGCGAGAAGAGGAGGAATAATCGGGATATAGCCATTCCTAATATGGGTCGAGAGCATAAATTGGATCAGCGCCATCTCCAGTTGTGCTCCCAATCCTTTATAGATGGGAAATCGTGTCCCCGCGATCATCGCTCCGCGCTTAAAATCAAGTAGGTTTAATTCTTCTCCGATCTCTGCATGGTTTTTGTAGTGAGCATCAATCGGCGACGGTTCGCCCCAACTACGGAGGATAATCTTATCCTCCTTCTTCCCAACGGGTACGCTCGCATGCGGCAGATTGGGCAATAACGAAAGGAGATGATCCAGCTTACTGTTAACGTCCCTCAATTGACCGTCTAACGCAGTGATCTGCGTGACAAGACCATGCATTTCTTCGATCAACTCGTTTGCTTCCTGTTCGCAGCCCGTTTTCTTTAACTGCCCTACTCGCTGTGATCCTGTATTTCGTCTGGATTTTAGCTCTTCCACCATAGTTATAAGCGCGGTTCGTCGTTGATCGAGCGCAGTAATCTCAGCAAGATCTATCGTTGAATCACGCTTGCGCAGCTGGGCTTCCACTGCCGCTCTATCTGCTCTAATCTTCTGTATATCAAGCATCTCCACCTCCGTTGAAACGAAATTTTACAAGCAAGATGAAGATAAGGCAAATTCTTCGTAGTCTAAAGCAACGGGATTGCTTCGTCACTGTCCCCCTCATTGCATTCGGGTATACAGCTCCTCGCAATGACAGAAGGGGGAGAGTTCGCAGAACTCGTGGCAATCTCAAAGAGATAATTCTCGTTTAGATACTAAAATCTGAAGTCTTGCGCAAAATGGGAAGGAATTGAAACCTTATCTTCATCTTGCTTAGACCCCAATCTGAACTGAGACCAGTTTTTGAG
>JAJHSB010000077.1 GCA_022684035.1 Candidatus Acetothermia bacterium
ATTGGGATTTGGTTATTGTTTAGAAATTGAGATTTGGTCATTGGGATTTCCGGCTTGTCCGGGTTAGGAGAGACTGCATGAGTCTCTTGGATACCTGACGCCGCATGAAGTTTATTTCGGGGAAAAATATTAACCATGATGATGGAGATACCTGCAGGCTAATCCACCAAATACAACCCATTTTTTGTCTTGACAATGGGGAGGGGTTCAGGGGTATACTGAGAAAGTTGACCTTGAAGACCCGAGAGTTCTTTATAAGTTGAGCTCTCCTGAAGTTCAAGAACAATTGATAAATCTCTTTGTAAATGCATTCAGAGATATGACTTTCACTGAAAGAGAACCGAAAAAGAAAGACACGATAAAACTCTCGGATACAAGACCTTTTGTATGGTCAAAACTGGTTTATCCAGCCAATAGATGCATCTTTAACTACGTCCCTTGTGATAATGATTTTGAGGCTGATTTTGCCGCATTCTTGGATCGGGCTGAGGATGTTATGGCTTTCAGTAAAATCGTTTCCAAAATAGGGTTCTTTGTCGAGTATAAAGATTCAAAGGATAACCATAGATGGTATTATCCCGATTTTGTTGTCGCGATTGGGGAGGGAGAACGATTAATCATTGAAACCAAAGGCCTTGAAGATGTTGAGGTGAAATACAAAGACAACAGGATAAAGAAATGGTGCAAGGATGCTACGGGTTTATCGGACAGCAAGTGGAGCTTCATAAGAGTTGACCAAGAACAATTTGAAAAATACAGATTTAAAAGCGTTAAGGAATTGATCTTGAGTATTGAAGGAATAAAATAATACCGTCACTTCATATAACAGAGCATATACGCTTACGCTTCAGGCTTATGCCCTTGCCCTTCGGGGCATTCGTACATGCTTGAACCCTTGAATCCTTTTTAGTAACTAAATTGGAGAAGAACCAAATTAAATAAGGGGAAAGGCCTATATTGCAGGAGCTGACTTTTACCCACACGTAAGACCAAGGCCTTCTTTTCCGTTATTGCGAGAAACTGTAGTCCCGAATGCAATGAGGGGACAGCGTCGACACAATCCCGTCATGTCCATAGTTTGGATGTCTATCCACATATTTACGATTCTGGACGCGACCGTAGGGGTATAATACTCCCAAAATTAGACAGGTATCCGTGGACTAACGGAATGGCTACAAGATTCAATCGCACCGTCAGAGAAGACGTCTGGACAAAATGTCGTTTTTGTAGTATATTGGCGGTGAGCGGCAAGGTTGATTGAGTGTATTAATCGTTACAATTCTGGACAGTGATTGAACTCTTTGGTCGACACAGTATCGGCTCAATACTTGAAAGAGCAAAAATTATTATGGAACGTATAGTTATCTAACAGTTTCAGTAGTTACATTAAGGGGAAGAAAGTCCGGAGCAGTTTACGGTTTGAAGGCGGTGTGTGGTTTATTGTTTAAGGTCAGGAGAGAGGAGAAAAGGGACAGGAGAACTTGCAAGATAGGGAAATTAAAATGCGAAAACAACTTTATATCAAAACTTGGGGATGTCAGATGAACTCTCATAAAACAGAGGGAATCGCCGGGTTGTTGGCGCAATTTGGATATGAATTATGTGATGAGATCGATAATGCCGACGTGGTGATTTTCAACACTTGTACAGTGCGCGAGAAGGCTGAGCAGAAAGTGTATGGAAAACTCGGAGAGGTTTTGCAACTTAAACAAGCACGGCGCTTTCTCCTCGGTGTCGGCGGCTGTATGGTGCAGATACAGAAAGAGAGGCTGCTCCGTCGCTATCCAGAGATAGACTTTCTCTTCGGGACAACTGATATCAATAAACTGCCGCTGCTAATATCCCGCTGTAATGGACAGGTAACGAATAAAAAGGAACGTGTTAGTATCTCCGAGCCGTGCCAGATCGAAGATCTTCCCTATCAACGACATAGTAATTTCCAGGCGATGGTGACGATTACAGAAGGTTGTTCGCATGGCTGTTCTTTCTGTATTGTGCCCTATGCAAAAGGATTAATGCGCAGTCGCCCCCCAGCAGAGATAATTGAAGAGATCATGGAACTAATGACGCAAGGGTATAAAGAGGTACTATTACTGGGACAGAATGTCGATGCGTATGGTCGCGACAATCCCGCGTACTGCGACTTTGCCGGCCTCCTTGCACAAGTAAGTAAGGTGCCGATTCCACGCATCAGATTTATCAGTTCTCATCCCCGTGATATGACAATCAGTGTGCTTAAAGTGATGGCTGAGGCGACGAATATTTGCGAACATCTTCATCTTCCCTGTCAATCGGGTAGCGATCGAATCTTAACATCTATGAATCGTATGTATACCCGTGCCCAGTTCCTCGCTCTTATTGCAAATGCACGCAAAATGATACCCGGATTGAATATCACCACTGATCTGATCGTCGGCTATCCGACTGAGAACGAAGATGATTTTGCTCTCACTCTCTCTTTACTGGACGAAGGGCGCTTTGGTTCAGTCTTTGTTGCTAAATATTCTCCTCGCCCCGGAACAGTAAGTGCAAAGCTTCCTGACGATGTGCCGGTAGAAGTAAAAGAGGAGAGGTTACAAAGAGTGCTGTGCCGACAACGGCAGATTGCGGGAGAGGAGAAAAAGAAGTTATTGGCACAGGAGGTGACAGTCCTTGTTGAAGGAATCAACAGGCAAGAGGGTACTCTATTCGGTCGTATGCGTGATTATCGAACTCTTTTCTTTCCTGGTGATGAATCCCTTATCGGAAAGATCGTCACAGTAGTAATCGAAGAGAGTTCGACTGAGGCGTTGAGAGGGAAAATGAGGTGATGGGTTAAAGAAGGAGAGAAGGGACGAGGGAATATGAATAAACCACAGAGGACACAGAGAGCGTTGCGAGAGATAAAAAAATAAGGATCATCTCCCAAAAAGTTGCAGAAATAAGTTGTCATTCCCGCGAAGGCGGGAATCCAGAAAAGCATGAAGACTTATTACGTCTATATGCTTAGCAGTATACGCAATGGAACTTTATATATAGGCGTTACTTCGGATATTGTTAAAAGGGTTTACAAGCATAAACATGGCATGGTAGAAGGCTTTACTAAGAAATACAGTATTCATAATTTCGTCTGGTATGAAATACATGAGTCCGCAGAATCTGCAATTAATCGTGAAAAGCAGATAAAGAAATGGAAGAGAGCATGGAAATTAAACTTGTCCTCGAAGAATTTTATCGGGGAACTGATTGAGAAAGAAAATCCTAATTGGATTGATTTGTATGAAAAATATGTAGATAATCTGGATTCCTGCTTTCGCAGGAATGACATTCAGGAGTATTTTGTTGCAACGAAATTGGAGAAGAACCGAAAAAATAAGAGCTCTGTGTTCTCTGCGTGGTGCTCTGCGGTAAAAAAGTTTAAAGCCAAAGTTCGTCATTGCGAAGCAATCTCGTTCCTTAGAGCGGAGAGGCAGATGCTCTTGACTGCTGACTGCCGACTGGTCGTGACTCTCAACCCGCGGCGCCACTTACGCTCCTTATACTGACATGGTAATTTGACAATATCAAAGCTAAAGATGGAGGAGTAATTATGATCATCACTGTTACCCCTAACCCAGCGGTCAATAAGATTTACTGGGTCGATAAACTTAAAGTCGGTAGCAAAACACAAGATGAGTTTCTCACGCGCGCTACTCGCAGTGCTACTTCTGCCAGCGGCAAGGGAGTGAATATATCGATCTTCCTGGCGGGAATGGGGGTAGAAAATGTTGCAATGGGATTTATCAGCGGTCATGCCGGCCATCTCTTAATAAATGATCTGCGCGATAAGGGGGTGACGACAAATTTCTGTTGGACTTCGGGAGAGACGTGTACGAACGTCACTATCATTGAGCGAGGCAAGGAGCATATTCCTATCCAGATCGATGAGAGTGGTAGTGGCGTCACAACGACTGAGATAGAACGGTTTATTCGGCGGTATAAACGCGCCCTCAGCCGCGCTTCGTGGGTCATCCTCGGCGGCGATCTTCCACCAGGAGTCGATGATAAGTTCTATTACAGATTGACTGAACTAGCAAAAGAAAAAGGGATTAAGGTTGTGGTGAACGCAACGGGACAACCACTTACCCAAGCACTTTCTGCTGCTCCCTATCTCGTCAAACCTGATTTAAGAGAGAGTCGAATATGGGATGAGATGATCCTGGACACAGAGGAACATATCATCTCTGCTGGCAAAAGGGTGATTGCAATGGGAGTCGATACGATGCTTATCTCACATAAGGTGGCAGGCGATATCTTAGTCACGGCAGCAGGGGTATGGGAGGTTAAAGCGCGTGTGGAGATGTCGCAGTTGCATCATCTGATCGGGGCAGATGATGTCTTTCTCGGTGGAATGGTCTACAAACTGCAGGCAGGCGAGAATGTAGAAGAGGCACTCAAATTCAGCATGGCAGCAGGAACACTCTATGCTAAACATGGCGCCTCGGTATGTCGTGAGCAAGAGAAGATAGAACAAGAGATGTCGATCATCACACTCGAGCAATTGGAGGGATCACAATGAAAGTGCGGGATATCATGACGAAAGACTTAACATCGATAGAGAAAGAGATGTCGGTCAAAGAACTGGTCTTTATCCTGAATAACTCAGGAAAAACGAGTGTGCCAGTCGTCGATGCCGAAGAGAAATTGATCGGATTTATCTCTGAAGCCGATATCATTAAAGCAGCGCTACCAGGATATTTTGAGCTTCTCAATGGAGTAGGGTTCATTCCTGATATGAACCAATTATCAAAAAAACTGGCTCAGATCGAAGATGATGCAATCGAAAAATACATGCAACGAGAGGTCGTCTGGGTATATGACGATGATGATGATCTGCAAGTAGCAGATTTGATGATTCGGAAAAATATTCGCACTATCCCAGTCATCGATCACGAGAGCCATTTAGTCGGAGTAGTCACACGGATCAATCTTGTACGACAGTTACTCTAAACCGATCTCGCTTGGCACGTAAGCGTTCAGTAAACCTGTCATTGCGGGGAGTAAAGTTACCGGCGCAAGCGCTTGGGAAATGAATCGAGTATTCGGAGTCGTCCCTGACTCCGCAAAGGTGTATGGTAGACTTCCTCACTTGTCGGGTTCAGTGGCGAGCCCGACTACAACAAGGAGCAGGGTTGACTGAATATATACCTTGGAACGGCAATTGATGTTGCATCACCTTGCTATTGACCCCAGTTTACGGGCTGAATTAGATCTATCGCGGTTTGCTGTTTTACATATCGATAGCAGCGGTGATATTAAAGTTGCGTTATTTTCGACCAGTAATCCAATTGAAAGTAGACTCGACGACGTGCGCACTGCAATCCAGATTATCCGTGATCATAACGTTGCAGTCGTCCTTATCCATGGCAAAGAGATGGAGCATATCTTGTCGCCCGACTGGATGGTCATCGACACTGCGCTGTTAGCGCAGATTCTATCGCCTACTCTGCCTGCATACACCATCTCTTATTTACGGCAGCATTATTCTCTTTCCAGCGACATAGACGATGACGCGGTTGCAATCGGTTATATATTCTGCCGACTAATTAAACGGGCACTCTCTCTTCCATCCGTTCTCCTTAGTGATTTGGCAGATTTCTCAGAATTGCATCTTGCAGTTCTCTTTCGACGTTTGGCAGAGGTGTCCCGGTTAACGAACCAGGCGGTATGCAAAGAGAAAACAACCGTAAAATCCAGCCGCAGTTTAAAACCAACTCCTCTTATCAACCCGGATGAGATATTTACATCGAATGGGCCGCTGGCAATGATGATGGACAATTTTGAACTACGTTTAGAGCAACAACAGATGGCAAAAGCAATTACCGATCTCTTTCGTGACGGAGGGACACTCGTTGTCGAAGCCGGTCCTGGTACGGGTAAGACATTCGCTTACTTGATTCCAGCGCTCCAGTTTTTGCGGAATACTTCTGATTCTGACGGAGTAAAAATTGTTGTCTCAACACGCACAAAGAACTTACAAGACCAGATATTCTTTGTCGATCTCCCCTTTCTCCTTGCACAGTTTGCGCCGGATATCAACGTTGCTTTGCTTAAAGGACAAGCGAGCTATCTCTGCTTAAAACGCTGGGAAGAATTACGTGCGGAGATCACTAGCACATTTGATATTGATGAAGAACGGCAACTCCTATCGTTACTCCTTGTATGGCGGGAAGAGACACAAGATGGTGATATCGAAGCATGTGGCGCTTTTCTCGCTGCTCCGCAATCACAACGGCTGTGGTCGCAAATAAATAGTGACCTTCGCCTCTGCCCAGGCAAACGATGTCCATTCAACGAAGACTGCTTTCTGGTCAAGGCTCGCCAACAAGCGAAGCGAGCAGATCTGCTCGTTACTAACCATGCCCTTCTTCTCGCCGATAGTCGGGCTGAACGAGCGATCATCGGCGGATATCAGTATTTGATCATCGATGAAGCTCATGCAATGGAAACGGTAACGCGACAGACATTCACCGAAACGCTCTCTGTCTGGACGATCTCCCGGTTAGTCGGTGACCTTAGCGGAAAGTATGATCTGCGCAAGTCTGATGCTAAACAGAGATCTTCCTCTGCCGGGTGGTTGAGTAGACTCTCTCTCTCCTCAGCAGGAGAGGAAGTACAGCGCCGGATCTTTGATAATGTGGCGGCACTCCAACGAATAAACAGAATCTTCTTTGCCGATCTTGCCGCCTATCTTCCATTGCCCGCTGAGAAGAGAGATGGGAGAGCGGTCACTGTGATGCGATACCAGAGTCCGCTGCCGATTCCCACTGCCAAGATCGAGGATCTTACCAGCGTGATTGAGCTGCTCCAACTATCTCTCTTTGATCTCGGTGAGTATCTACCGCCAGATGCAAAACGCGAGCTAGAGATATACCAGACTGAATTAGAACATATACGTATTCTGATCGACGCACTCTTCTCTGCGAATGATAAGGAGCGTGTTTATTGGTACAAGCAGCGCAATGATGGAATCGAGTTCTTCTCTGCTCCAATCAAGATTGCCGACATTTTAAAGGAGAAGATTTACCAATACATCGATGGATTGATTCTTACTTCCGCCACTCTCTCTCATAATGGCGATATCGATTATTTAACCGCACAGATCGGGCTTATGGGTGGTCCAGGCGACGAGATACAAACGCTTATCCTTCCCAGTCCCTTTCCTTATCAACAGCGAATGCGTCTCTATCTGCCGACGTTCCTTCCTCTTCCGGATGACTTTCGGTATACTGAGATGATCTCCGCGCTGCTGGAAAGAGTGATCAACACCACAAAGAGGAAAGGACTGGCTCTCTTCACCTCCTACCAGTCGTTAAAAGTCGTTGCTGATCAGTTACGAAATAAAGCGCCGCATATATCTCTATTTGTGCAAGCAGACGGCATCTCACGGACAAAACTCGTTGCCGCGTTCAAAGGAGCAAATAAGCCGGCGATCCTGCTTGGAACCGACAGTTTCTGGGAAGGCGTTGATTTGCCCGGCCATGAGTTAGAAGTGCTCTTCATCACACGCCTTCCATTTCCCGTTCCTACGGAACCGATCATTGCCGCATTAAGCGAACAGATAGACGCAGCGAACCGTGATCCGTTCGTGGATCTTTTTCTCCCTGCTGCTACGCTAAAATTGCGCCAGGGGATCGGTCGTCTCATTCGCTCCCGCTTGGACAAAGGAGTGGTGATCATCACCGACCAGCGGGTGGTGACGAAGAGTTACGGCGCCCTCTTTCGCAAGTCACTACCCGTGGAGGGGCTGGAAGTTGACGATGAAGAGACTCTTCTCCTTGATCTTGTGCAGTGGTTCGATTAAGCTAACTGCATCAGGTGTTACCATTACTTGGTAATCATTGGCAAGAAGCCAGTAAGAATATTTGGATCATCTCCCAAAAGTTGGTAAAATCATGAGGATTTGAGGGGTCAAGCCCTGTATCAAGTACGGGGCAAGGATTCGAAGGCAATGCTTATAAAATCCTTACTAAAAAATAAGCACTTGAATCCTTGAATCCTTTCTATATATTACAATCGACGTTTCAGTCAAAGGAGAAAAGGCTCTACCAGCCTACTTAATTATATGCGTTGGTCTAAACATTACATTCCGACTCGCAAGGAGACTCCGAGTGATGCTGAGCTGATCAGTCACAAACTGATGGTCAGAGCAGGGATGATTCGCAAAGTCGCCGCCGGAATTTATAATTATCTGCCGCTGGGGATGAAGGTTCTGCGGCGCATCGAGATGATCGTTCGTGAAGAGATGGATCGCCACGGAGGATTGGAGATAAAATTACCGATCATCCAACCAGCAGAGTTGTGGCAACGGACTGGTCGGTGGAATGACTTTGGTCCGGAAATGTTCAAATTGACGGATCGCAAAGGGCAGTTGTTTACACTCGGTCCGACTCACGAAGAGATAATCTCCGACCTGGTGCGGCTTGATATCCGCTCTTATAAAGAGCTCCCTCTCCTCCTCTACCAGATAAATGACAAATATCGTGATGAGATCAGGCCGCGTTTCGGTCTGATGCGGTCGCGTGAGTTTCTGATGAAAGACGCCTACTCGTTCCATGCCGATCAGGAATCACTGGAGGAGATCTACCAACATATGTACAAATGTTACTGCCGGATATTGACCCGTTGCCGGCTTGATTTTACCGCGGTGGAAGCTCCTACCGGTCTGATGGGAGGGAATCTTTCCCACGAGTTTATGGCGTTGGCCGATGCAGGAGAAGATGAAGTCGTCTGTTGTCAACAGTGCGGATACGCCGCCAATCTGCAGATTGCTACCTTTCATGCTGCGGAGTCTTACGAGGAAGAAAGAGAAGAGCAATTAACCCTCGTTGCCACTCCTGGTAAAGAGACGGCGAGAGAGGTGGCCTCCTTCCTTAAAGTTGGAGTCGAGCGGATCATCAAGACGTTTATCTACGCCACAGAAAAGGGCCATATCGCCGTCCTTATCCGTGGTAATCACGAGTTGGCTGAAGAGAAACTCCATGCTGTACTCGCTGATCCGCATCTTGCTCGTATTGACGATGAGCAGCAAGTGAGAAGACTAACTGGCGCATCGTTTGGATCGTTGGGCCCGATCGGTCTTAATATGCCGATTATTGCTGATCAATCGCTCGTCAGCTCCCGTAACTTTGTCGTCGGGGGGAATAAAGAGGGGTATCACTACTGCAGTGCCAACTTTGGGCGCGATGTGAAGATCGATCGATTCATACAGATTCGCCGCGCTGCGCCAGGGGATCACTGTTCTCATTGTTACGGCGAACTGGTCTTCAGGCGCGGCATTGAAGTAGGACAAATATTCCAGTTAGGAACTAAATACTCGGTTGCGCTGGGAGCGAATTTCTTATCCTCTGACGGTGCGGAGAGACCGTTGATTATGGGCTGTTATGGAATCGGAGTCAGCCGAATCTTAGGGGCAATCATCGAACAGCATCATGATGAGAAAGGAATCATTTGGCCGACTGAGTTAGCGCCGTTTACCGTTATCATTATTCCCCTCTCTGCGATGGGCGAGCAGCTTGCGGTGGCGGAAAAGATCTACATCGCACTTACGCAAGCAGGTATTGATATCCTCCTCGATGATCGAAACGAGTCAGCCGGAGTCAAATTTCATGATGCGGAACTGTTAGGCATTCCCCTCCAAGTGGTGATCGGCAAACAGAGTCTTGCTACTGAGACGATCGAACTCCAACGACGCTCTGATAGCGAGAAGCTATCTGTCTCGCTCGCTAATGGCATCACAGAGGTCGTAGCGCAGATTGCAAAGGAGATTACTAAAACTGAGGAATGATTGAATTAGGCTTAAGTCAACTTGGCTGAGGCAGCAGTGTCAATCTTACAACAGGAGGCTCCTCCCGCCGTACCCTACATGTTAGTTTCCGTTCCTCCGAACCGTGAACCCTGGAACCTTGAACCTAAAGTAGCTACATTTATCCGTTTGAATCAGCTTTTGGGAAGCGTGGCAATCCGCCAATATTCTTGTACTGTGGTAATCAGTTTTTCAAAATCCTCCGAGTTGACCGGCTTACTCATATAGCTGGCAGCACCGCTGTCATACGCCCTTACTGCATCCTCTTCGCGTGTTGATATCGTAAGGACTATCACAGGAATCCGACGAAGTTGCTGATCCTGTTTAATCTCTTTTAAGACCTCAAAGCCATCAATCTTGGGAAGGTTCAGGTCAAGGAGAATGAGATCCGGCCGAGGAACAGTGCTAAAATTACCGCGCTGAAAAAGGAAATCCAACGCTGCCTTCCCATCAACAACAAAGAAGAGATCACATTTAATCGCGCTGCGCTTCATTGTCCGTTCAATGATCTTTACATCAGTCGGACTATCTTCCACTACTAAAACCTTCATCCTAATCTTCTGAGATAGGCTATTTTGCATTTGTCACCACCTTGTTTTTAGCCGCTACTTTTGGAATAGAAAAGTAGAAAGTAGTGCCTTTGCCGACTTCCGACTTTACCCAAATTTCACCTTTATGTTCTGTCACGATTCGTTTACTGATGGCAAGACCAGCTCCAGTTCCTTCAAATTCTTTTGGGTTCAATTGCTCGAACATACCAAATATCTTCTCCTGGTAACGAGCTTCAATTCCAATACCATTATCCTGGACAAAGAAGGTGTAATGCCCGTTGCCGGTATCTTTCCAGCCCACCCGGATAACCGGCAATGCCTTGTCGTTAAATTTAACGGCATTGCTGATAAGATTATGAAACAGCTCAGTAATGCGGGTTTTATTTCCCATGACTTGTGGAAAGTGATTCGCTATCTGAAGATTCACTCTCCGGTCACGGAGAAGCACCTCTAAATCCTCTTTTGCCTCCTTAAGAACATCTCCCACATTGACTGGTACAAATGATGCGGCATCCAGACGGATACTGGAGAGAGAACGAAGATTGTCAACTAACTTACGCATCCTATCAGAACAATTCATAATGATCGTCAAATATTCACGCCCTTCTCCGTCCAGTTTTTCTTTATAATCTTCCAACAGATAAGAGCAGTAGACAGAGAGGGTGCGCAAAGGTTCTTTGAGGTCGTGTGAGACTACATGTGAAAATTCCTCCAAAGTTTCGTTGCTTCGCTCGAGACGTTCCGTCTTTTCACGTAATCCCTCTTCCAATCGCTTGATCTCGGTGATGTCGATATAATAATCGATGCGCCCTCCTTGATACTTGTCAGTTTCAATCGGGATGCTCCGATATTCGAAGATCCGTTTCTTACACCCTGAGTCACAACGTACCCGGCAGATATGTGAGTCGATCCGTTTGTTGTTGGTAACAGCATCAGCAACGATCCGGCGAAAATCATCGATCTCTTCCAAGACACCGACATACCGATTGAACGCGACCATCGCATCGATACCGATCAATCTCTCGCGATCGACCCCGAAAAAGGTTTCGATCGTCTCATTCGCCCATACAACCTCTCGCTTTTTATCAATAATGATAATCGCTGAATTGAGTGTGTCGATACCATCTTCGATCAAATAACGGTACCTTGCTTCTGTCTCCGCCAGTTGCCGTTCCAGTTCCTCCATCTCGCGTCGATCAACAATCTCCATAATGGCAGACATGTGCCCTTTAGCGCGTGTTGCCGCTATTTCAACCGGAATGACAACCTTTTTTACCGAAATAAACCGCGCTTTGACATTTTCCACCATGCCTCGTTCAAAGACACGAATCAATGCAGATTTTACATTCTCTATATCGTCAGGATGAACATATTCCGCCATACTTAATCTTCGACTTTTCGCATATCCGAGAAGAGCATGCGACTGCTCATTCCGCCGCAAAATATTTCCATTCTTATCAACAAAATGAATCATATTAATCGAATTTTCAAAGATATCCTCATTAGATAGCTCTTTTACATTCTTTGTGCGTTGCCATTCTTCTTGTCGCCGAGCACGTCTCTGGTTGAGCCAACCAATGCTTATTCCCAGTAAAAGAGATGCGATCATAAACCCAACTGGAACTAATAGACCATCTTCCCATAACAAAGGAAATCCTGCCAGCGCGGTAAAAAATCCCAACGACGCTCCTCCGCGCATTTTACACAGCGCTGAGCCAAAAACTAATGGAATGATCAAAGCAATAAATACAATTACGGCGGAGAGATGGTTTTGCATAAAGAGCCGTTGCAAAGAGAGCAACCCAATCACTACGCTGTATATGACGATTAATATAATCGTTTTTTCACGTGAAGTTAATTCTCCCATCACTAAGGATCATCCTTGAAGCGGATTTCGTTAATCTTTAGTGGAGCGTGAACGCCATCCGTACTACGCGCGCTGCGGCACAACCACTGTTACTATCTTCTGCAAGGATAAAAGAGGAACCGTTTATCCTCAAAGACACTGATCACCTATCTGGTGGTATTTTTTCTTTGTAACCTTATATAATTACATTACCATCCAAATTCAAAGAGGATGATTCGATCATTCGTAGTAGATGATTCTTATCACAAATTTGGATTTTACGGTTTTCAACTGAAATGATGCCGCGTTCTTCGAATTCAGAGAGAGTTCTGATTGCCGTTTTCGAGGATACTCCGGCCATCTCAGATAGCTCAGCGCGGGAAAGTTCAATTCCACTTTCTCCGAGGCAGAGAATCAAACGCGCTAATCGTTCCTTACTACTGGCATAAGAACGTTCGGCAAGTTTATCCTGAAAGGCTTTTATCTCTTCTGATAACTTCTTAAACAACCGGAAGATAACCTTGGGATTCCGTTCGAGAAAGTAAAAGAAATCTCCTCGTTCGATGAATCCGACAACAGCGGCATCAAGTGTTTTAGCGTATGCATTATGACTCCCCTTATCAAAGAGAGTCGTCTCTCCCAAAATCTCTCCTGGACCGATGATTTTTAAGATTTGACTCTTGCCGCGCAGACTTCGTTTTACAATTTTGATCGCTCCCTGAAAGACAAGGTAGAAGCCGAATGCAGGAGCTCCCTCCATGAAGATGATCTCATCATGTCCGTAACGAATCTCTTTAATCGTTGAGCGTAGTCTTTCCAGATCCCGTTCTTTCAGATCGGAAAAGACAGCAAAATTTTGTAGTTCAACCATAGTGATTCTCCTCGCGTGACACCTTTTTGCTTGTTGATCGCCTAATTCTATATCCAAAGTACGAATGAGTCAATCCTATCACCACCTTTGCAATAGAATATCATTGTAATACATATTACGCAAAAAAACAACACATAGTCCATAGTCATTGGGATTGACTATTGGTCACTGGGGGAGTATCTTAAGGGTGCGTAGGAAAGATAGTGGGAAGACGTTTATAAAGCAGCCTCGAAACTCATGACTGATTTTCCGCTGTTGGTAAATTCCTCTCTTTCTACATGAAAATATAAGGATGTTCAACTAGTTAACAGTTGCAAAACTATGAAACTACACAGAACTATAAAACTCTTCAGAAGAGAGATGCCTCTGATTGGAATGATCCACCTTCACCCTCTCCCTGGCAGCTATCGTTACCGAGGCGAGGGGATGACTGCGATCCTCGATGCAGCATTGCGGGATCTTGACTCCTTGGAAGTTGGCGGAGCTGATGCAGCAATTGTGGAGAACTTTGGTGATGCTCCGTTCGCTAAATTTGCCCCCAGAGAGACGATCGCGATGATGACAGTGATCGTGCAGGAAATTATCCGAACAGCGCATATTCCAGTTGGAGTAAATGTATTACGAAATGATGGAATGGCAGCGCTTGCGATTGCTGCTGCCGTTGGCGCTGCATTCATTCGTGTTAATGTCTTCTCTGGTGTTGCGTTTACCGACCAAGGAGTGATTGAGGGGAACGCACGCACCCTCCTCGAACTACGAAACCGCCTGCACTGTGAGGTAAAGATTCTCGCCGACGTACATGTCAAACATGCCGTGCACCTAACGACGATTGAGGAAGCAGCGATCGATATAACAAGGAACTATCCTGATGGGTTGATCATCTCCGGTATTGGTACCGGTAAGCCGGTCCTGCCGGAGGATCTGCAGCGAGTAAAGCAGGTGACTTCCCTACCAGTCTTTATCGGGAGCGGAGTGAGAACTGATAATCTCTCTACCTACGGTGAAGCAGATGGATTTATTGTCGGAACTGCTCTTAAAGAGGGAGAAACCATCGATGCTCCGATCATACCAAAGCTGGTTTATGCACTTGCCGAATCAATTGCCAGGTTGCGCGCAACTTAAATGAATAAAATTATTGTTCTTGGAGACCTCAACCTCGATGTACTCGTCCATCTCCCTGGAATGCTTCCTGCAGACGGAGAGATGCGCACTATTGTGTTAACTGCGCCTGGCGGTTCAGCAGGGAATTTCGCTCGTGCCGCTGCCCGCGAAGGGGCAGCAGTAGTCTTTATCGGTTGTGTAGGGGACGATCTTGTAGGAGATCTCCTTATTCGCTCCTTGCAGGAAGAGGGAATCGATACGCAAGTTCGACGTGTGGATATTCCTACTGGAACGGTCGTCTCATTGGTGAACAAGGAAGGAAAGACGATGCTCTGTTCACGCGGAGCAAACGAGGGACTTGATCCTGCTTGGTGCGAGGAGGATCTGTTCGGTGCTGCCGACCACCTTCACATTTCTGGGTACAGTTTCCTTTCACCTGTTCAATCTAAAGCAGCACAGCGGGCGATCTATCTTGCCCGCTGCTGTGGTATTACAATTTCGATCGACCCTCCCCCGGCAAATCTGATTGAGTCATTCGGTCTTTCCCGCTTTCTCGCTGAGATTGCTGCAGCAGAGATGATCTTTCCCAACCTTGCCGAAGGGAGAATTCTCTCCGGTGAAGCGAAAGCAGAGAAGGTCGTTTCCGGCCTGGCAGAGACTTTTCCGGTGGGCGCGCTCACCTTAGCAGAGCGAGGTTCGCTTGCCTGGAAAGGTGAGGAACGTGATCATTATCGAGGAAGAATGATCGACGCCTCGGATTCCACCGGCGCTGGAGATGGTTTTGCCGCTGGTTTTGTTGTATCCTATCTGCACAATAGAGATCTGGCCACAGCAAACCAGCGAGGAAACGAAGTCGCCGTGAGGATACTAAAAGAGAAGGCACGAGTAATAACAGGAGCAAAATTTGAGTAGAAAAATCATTAAAATCGGATCAGTAGAGATCGGAGCAGGACGACCGATCGCTGTTCAATCGATGACTAATACCAGTACCGCTGATACGGCGTCCACAGTTGCGCAGATTGAACGACTCACTAAGGCCGGCTGTGAGATCGTCCGCGTCGCTGTACCTGATATGGCGGCAGCGATAAACTTGGCAATGATCAAGGAGCGTATTTCCATCCCGCTTGTCGCTGATATTCAGTTTGATCACCGTCTGGCGTTACGAGCGATCACTGCCGGAGTCGACATGCTCCGCCTCAATCCTGGTAATATTACTGACTCGCGAAAGATCGCTGCGGTTGCACATGCAGCCAAACGAGCTGGAATACCGATTCGAGTTGGAGTAAACTCTGGATCGCTCGATCCGTCTTTCCGTAATCACCGCGGTCAGGTAAGTGCTGAAGGGATGGTAGCATCAGCTCTGAGAGAGGTATCGTTATTGGAGAGAGAGGGATTCACCGATATCGTTATCTCAGTTAAGGCGACTGATGTCAAGACGACGATTGATGCCTATCGCCTGGTCGCGCAACGACTCGATTATCCACTTCATATTGGGATTACCGAAGCGGGGACTGCACTGGAAGGAGCGATTCGCTCTGCCGTGGGACTGGGAATACTCCTATCAGAAGGGATCGGTGATACGATCAGAGTCTCGCTCACCGGCGATCCAGTACAAGAAGTACACGTTGCCTATGAAATATTGAAAACGCTCGGCCTGCGACAACGAGGAATCACATACCGTATCTGTCCTACCTGTGGGCGGACAAAGATAAATCTCGCTCAAATTGCTACCCAGATTCAGCACCAGCTCGCTGACATAACAGAGCCGCTTGTTATCGCGCTGATGGGCTGTGTCGTAAATGGGGTAGGTGAAGTGCAGGAGGCCGCTATCGGCTTGGTCGGGGGAGATGGTGAAGGAACGATTTACGTTGATGGAAAATGCGTCAAAAGGGCTGTTCCTGAAGAAGCGCTGGTACGGGAAATAGTAAAGATTACGCGCAGCTACTTGGCAAAATCATAGTAATGAGATGATTGGTAATCGACTATATTTTTCGGTATCAGATTTGCTGTCGATCGCATATGGTGAAGTATGGAAATAGAAAGAGCAAAGGTTCTTGGCTTTTGTTGTGGGGTCAGACGTACAATCAAGATGATCGAAACCGCACTCTCTGCTGACCAACCCCTGGCTACCTTAGGAGCGATCGTCCATAATACCACGGTCGTTAATGAATTGGCAGCACGTGGCGCACGCCCGGTCTCTGATCTTGCCGAGGTGACAGAGCGAGTAGTAGCAATCACTGCCCATGGAGCTCCGAGACAAATCTTTTCTCAGATCAAAGCGCGCGGTTTGCAAATTATCAATACTACCTGTCCGATCGTTCACAAAGCACAGCAGAGAGCAGCGGAGTTAACAGCAGCCGGTTTTACCGTCGTTATCTGTGGCGAGGAGAATCACCCGGAAGTAAAAGGAATTTTAAGCTGGACCGATGGAACAGGGATCGCTTCTCTATCGGCTGATCTGAAGCTGCCTCCTGTTGATCGAGGAATCGCTCTCATTGCGCAAACAACAATAAAAGAAGAATTCTTTGCCGATTTTGCTTGTCAACTTGCTTCTCGCTATAATAAGACGTACAAGATTAAGATCATAAATACAACATGTCCGGAAGCGAGCTACCGGTACAGCGAAGCGGAAGAATTGGCAAAACGTACTGACGCAATCATCGTAATTGGAAACCGTAATTCGGCCAATACATGCAACTTGACGAAAATTGCGGGTGGCAAAGGAATAGCTTACCATATTGAACAAGCCAGTGAAATCGATCCAAGCTGGCTCAAAGGCGTGAAGAGGATGGGAATTACTGCCGGAACATCGACCCCTGACGGATTAATCAACGAAGTGATTAAAACTCTGCAGCGATTGGTAAATTTACAATCTGCTGTATACTGATTGCTAATCGCTAATCATCAACATGGCAAGGAGGGTTGGACAAAAATTATGGTGGAAAAGGTACGTATCGATGAGGGAGTGATTATGCTCTCATCACAGAGAGTGATTACAGTAGTGACGGAGAGGGCGCCGCAGTTCATCGATATCACATCGCAAATAGAGAAGGTATTGGAAGCTACAGGAATCGAACAAGGAATCACTGTTGTCTTCTCCCATCACACAACGGCTGCCATACGGATCAATGAAAAAGAACCTCTCCTCCTGCACGATATGGAACGATTTCTGGAACAGATCGCACCGCCGCAAGTTGACTACAAACATAATGATTTTACGGTCCGCATTGCTAATATGGGTGAAGACGAGTGTCCAAATGGCCATTCTCATTGTCAGCATCTCTGTCTCGGAACGAGCGAAACGATCCCTGTCAATCAAGGAAAGCTCATATTGGGGAAATGGCAGCGTATTTTCCTCGTGGAGTTAGATCGCCCGCGCGAACGAGAGATTACGGTACAGATCATCGGATACTGAATAATTGAGAAAGTTCACAGTGCGAGGTACCAGGGCTTCAGATACGCTCCGAGCGCTAGTCACCATGCTTAAGGGATATAAGTCAAAGGTTGTGAGGTAATCATGGAGATTAAAGACCGTCCCAACCATAGAATCTATATTCAAGTGCTGCGCAAAATGTCGCCTGAAAAAAGGTTGCTTAAAGCATTTGAGTTGTCTGAATTTGTCAATCAGCTTTTCGTTCATGGATTACATAAGAAGTTTCCGAATCTTTCAGATGAAGAGTTCAAGAAAATACTTTTGGCGCGTCGCGATAAATGTCACAACAGGAATTATTAAAGAAGGTTATTCAAGTACTTGATCGAGCTGAAATCCAATATATGTTAACAGGTTCTGTCGTTTCAAGCTTACAAGGTGAACCGAGGTCCACCCATGATATAGATATAGTCGTTGCTATTCAAAACTCGAGGATTCATGAATTACTCGTAGGTTTTCCGCCACCTGATTTTTATTTAGATAAGAATAGCATACTTGATGCGATTAACCGGCAAAGAATGTTCAATCTAATTGACTTAAAAGGAGGAGGTAAAGTTGACTTTTGGATATTGACCGACGAACCATTTGACCAGTCACGTTTTTCACGTAGGTATAGTGAAGAATTTATGGGCGTAAAAATGCAAGTTTCAAGTCCAGAGGATACAATCTTAGCTAAATTGAGATGGGCGAAACTTTCGGGTGGAAGTGAAAAACAATCTACCGATGCCCTGCGAATTTATGAGGTACAGTATGGGCAATTAGACATAGATTATCTGAAAGCTTGGGCAAAGAAATTAGGCGTTGAATCATTGTGGAAATGGCTAACGGATGTGGCGGAAATAGTATAATTGACACGCAACAGCTATCAGCATGTTTATAACGCTTAGTTAAATTACTTCGGGGCTGCGTAAAGACGCAGATTGTTATATGCAGTTCATAGAGTTCGTTGGGAGATCCGTAATCCCTGTTGTTAATTCCTAATCCTTCTGTCATTGCATCCCTTGCAATGACAGACAGAGATCCATCAGGCACTACCTAACCTGAGAATCGTAAGTTACAGGAGTATTATTGTGGATAATAATATCAACACAAAGAGCGAATTAGTCCTTCCGGATCTGGGGGATGTCAAGCGGATACAGGTCATTGAATGGTTGAAGCAGCCAGGCGAGATAGTCGCCACTGGCGAGGCAGTGGTCGAAGTGGAGACAGAGAAGACGACCTTTGTTATTGAGGCAGAGCAAGGAGGAGAATTAACCCAGATCCTCGTTCCCGCAGGAAGCATGGTAAAGAGTGGTGATGTACTTGCAAAAATCACACTCACAACCTCGTAAAGTAATTCATCTGGCACTTGGCCGGGTTGATTATCACTCTGTGTATGAGTTGCAACGACGGCTTCATCACCAGCGGGTAGCAGGAGAGATAGAAGATCTTGTCATCTCAGTGGAGCATAATCCGGTCTTTACTATCGGCCGTTTAGGGTCGCGAAGCAGCATCTTAGCGACGGAAGATGAGCTCGCTTGCGCTGGGATACCTATTTATCACATCGATCGGGGTGGGGATGCCACCTACCACGGTCCGGGGCAACTCGTTATCTATCCGATCTTCGATCTGCGCAATTACGGCCGGGACATCAGAGAGTACATCAGAAATCTCGAAGAGGTAGTAGTTCGCTATCTCACAAAGATAGGGATCGATGCTGAGCAACGGAACGGATTGCCGGGAATATGGGTCGGCAAGCGGAAGATCGGATCGATCGGAGTATCAATTCGCAATTGGGTGACAATGCATGGGTTGGCACTCAATGTCGCAGTCGATAAAAACCATTGGCGAATGATACACCCATGCGGAATGGATATTGAAATGACATCGATTGCTGATCTTATATCTCAAGCGCCGATATTGGCCGATGTTCAACAGGGGATACTCAACGAGTTGGCAGTGATTTTCTCTTTGCAGTTGATCTGTGAAAAAACAGCACGGCCTCTCTTTAACAATAAAGGATAGTCTGATGGAGAGAGAGAGAGTAAAAGTACACGTGCCGGCAAAAGCGCACACCGGCCAAAAGATGCGTTCCATCCTTAAGGATTATCGCGTAAGGACAGTCTGTCAGGAAGCAGTCTGTCCTAATATTGCTGAATGTTGGGGAGCAATGAGAGCCACGTTTATGCTCCTCGGTGATCTCTGCACGCGGTCGTGCCGGTTCTGCGCCGTGAAAAGCGGTAAGAGAGGACGGAAACTCGATCCTAATGAACCGCGCAAGATTGCTGCCCTCGTGCAGGATCTTGGTCTCTCATACGTTCTTTTGACATCGGTCGATCGCGATGATCTTACTGATGGAGGAGCAGCACACTTTGCTGCTACTGTACGGGAGATCAAGGAATCTCTACCGAATGTGAGGGTTGAGGTACTTGTCCCTGATTTTTCTGGCAAGGAGGAATCTCTCCGTGTAATTGCCGCTTCTGCTGTTGATGTGATCGGTCATAATGTGGAGACTGTACGCCGACTAACGCCACTAGTACGGCCGCGATGCGCTGATTATGATCGTTCGCTCTCTGTCTTATCTCGCTTTCATTCTCTTGCTCCGGCAACGCTGATAAAATCTTCTCTTATCCTCGGATTAGGTGAAGAGCAATCTGAGATTGTGAGCACACTGCATGACCTGCGTGATACCGGAGTAGATATTGTGACCTTAGGCCAGTACCTACAACCGACAGCAAAACAAATCCCTGTTACTCGTTATCTTTCTTCAGCCGAGTTTATAGAATTAGAGAGGATAGCACGCGCAATCGGCTTTCGCAGCGTAGCTGCCGGTCCATTGGTGCGCAGTTCTTATCATGCTTGCGAGTTGGTAGAGTAGCGATGCTCCGTATACTCAGTGATCTCAAACCACACTGCCCATTATGGAACTTATCAGTGGAAGAGGCGATCTTCACCGGTCTGTCGGCGCAGCTATCTCCCGAGACATTACGAATATGGTGTAATGATCGCGCAGTGGTAATCGGAAGATCGCAATCAGCACAGAGAGAGGTGTCGCTCGAGCGAGCAATGATGCTCAAAATTCCGATCGTGCGGCGAATCAGCGGTGGGGGAGCAGTGTACCACTACCCCGGTAATCTCAATTACTCGCTCTTTTTAAAGAGAAGAATGAGCTTGATGGCAGTCAGCGATGGATTCTTATTCCTTGGCCAAGCTGTCATTGCGGCAATGAAGCGGCTCGATATCGAGCTGCAGCTGAAAGAAAACAGCCTCTTTGTCGCAGGGAAAAAAATCGCTGGATTGGCACAGGCCAGACGCAAAGAAGCGCTTCTCATCCATGGTACGCTACTGATACGACCGGATAAGATCGACATGAAGCACCTGTTATTGGCAATGGGGAATAATTATCTTCCATCCCGTGTTCCTTCCCATCCTGCTCTGGTTACCTCGTTGATGACGGAGATCACCCCCCTGCCACCGGTTGATTCCATTGCCGAGTTGCTATGCGAGGAGATTTGCCAACAAATCGGAGTGGCAGCGCAGCATGCACCGCTCTCTGATGGGGAGCTTGCTCGTGCCGAACAATTATTGCGTACTAAATATGGAAGTGCAACATGGAACCTGTAACATCAACCGAGAGGTGGATCATCGCCCGTCAAATAGGCCGGGAACCGCGCCATCTATTTGCAATTGCGCTGCGGTGTTCACACGGCTATCCGCAAGTGACGATTAATTATCCTTTGCGAATCGAGAAGGGAACTCTTATTCCCTTTCCCACCTTATTTTGGCTCACTTGTCCTTACCTGCGGTTATCTATCGGCCGACTGGAAGCGGCAGGGCTGATCAGAGAAGCAGAGCAGATGCTACGTGCTACACCCCGCACCATGGAGACCTATCACGCTGATCATAAAAAGTACATCGCGGAGCGCTGGCAGCTGATAAATGAATCAGACAAAGAACAATTGGTCGCGCAAGGAATGATAAAGAATATGCTGGAACGTGGCATTGGGGGGCTCACTAATCATCGCAAAATCAAATGTCTTCATCTTCACTATGCACATTATTTAGCGCGGGGAAATATCGTGGGCGAGTTTGTTGACCACCTGCTTGCAGAACGCGAATGCCGCGCCTGTCTGTGTGGGGAAAAGAGTAGGGAATAAGGATTAGGAATTAGATACTAAAATCTGAAGTCTTGCGCAAACTTGTCCTCGCGAAGGCGGGGAATGGAAAGGAATTGAAATCACAAATTCCAAGCACCAATATCCAAATAAATCAGAAGACAGAAGCCAGAATTCAGGAGTCAGAATGAAAAGGGAACCAGCCAAGCATTTTCAAGACTTGATTGTTTGGCAAAAGGCTCATCAATTCGTTTTATCCTCTATTCTGGCTTCTGGCTTCTGACTTCTAACTCCTGAGTAGTCACGCTCATTGTTTGGAAATTGAGATTTGGTCATTGGGATTTCCGGCTTGTCCGAGTTAGGAATTAGGAATTAGGGAATGAGATTGCTTTGCAGACTCGCAATGACAGAAGGGGGGTAACGTGTTAAGTTTCACCAGTTAGTGGTACAGAAGTACCTGTTAACTAACGAGACGTTCCAGCATATAATCTTAGCTTTCTTCTTGATAAATCATGTTTATCCGGAGCAGCTAACCGGATTCAAGCATCCGGTCCACAGCGGCTTTGGCGCGAAGACGAATCTCCTTGGGAACCTTCACTTCGGGTGCCATCTCCTCGAGGGACCAGAGAATCTTCTCCAGGGTAATTAGCTTCATGTTGGGACAGACAGCCTGTTCCGAGATAGGGATGAACCGCTTACCCGGATTTTCTTTCTGCAACCGGTGTATTATCCCTATTTCAGTTCCAACAATTAGCTCCTGAACATCATCCCTTCTGGCATAGCGGCAGATCCCGCTAGTGCTCATGACCTCATCAGCAAGCGCGATCACATCAGGCCGGCATTCCGGATGAACCGCGACTTTTGCTTGTGAATACTCTTTGCGTAGCTTGATTATGTTTCGAGGTAGAATTCTGACATGGGTCGGGCAATAACCCGGCCAAAGTATCATCTCCCTCCCCGCTCTGGTCATGATATAGTGCCCCAGGTACTGGTCAGGAACGAAGATGATCTCTCCGGCATCCCTCAGTCCCAACACGATCCTCACCGCGTTGGCCGAGGTGCAGCAAATATCACTCTCCGCCTTAACCGCCGCGGTGGAGTTAATATAACAGATAACCCTGGCATTAGGATACTTAGTCTTTTGCTGCCGCAGTTGGTCAGCAGTGATCATGTTGGCCATTGGACAACCGGCATGGATATCCGGTAGTAAGACCCTCTTCTCCGGGCAAAGGATGGACGCTGTCTCGGCCATAAAATGGACTCCACAAAAGACGATCACCTCGGCCTCAGTTTTCGCTGCTTTCTGGCTAAGTTCCAGCGAATCCCCCACGAAATCGGCTATATCCTGAACTTCACCCAGTTGGTAATTGTGCGCCAGTATGATGGCATTTCGCTTTTTTTTTAGTTCCGAAATCCTGTTGATCAATTGCAAATTCCTATTGTTCTCTAATCGGGTAGAAGCCATTTAAACCTTTCCTAATGAGTTATTTTCCGTGCTGATATTGGCATAACCGCCTCAAATTTGCAAATGGAGAAGACTACTAAATATCGCCTGGCTGAGGTCTGGCTCAATACTGCATACAAATTCTCGCCCTTAGCTATACCTTTCTCTACTCTCAGCACATCGGCTTCCCAAAGAGAAGACTCTTGACTTCTTCTTCAGGAGTAACTCCATCTTTATCCTTCACTTTCTCTGCAAACGGTATTTTCCAAATAACTCCTCTGAATCTCAAGGTTTATTCTTCGGGGTTTAACTTTATTACTTTTACAATTTGGCTTTGTCCCAAGTTTGTATGATTTTAGCTCTTTGACCTATTGAATTAGTAATAACCGGCCTTAGGGGAGCATTGGTAAAACTACGGTACTGGGATGTAAGGAGTCCTTGCTTGATCATACTTCTTCATCTTGTTGCCAATTCACCGGGACAATCTCCGAAAGATATGGAGCTAATCTCTTTTCACAGATAAAATCGCAAATGACCCAGATCTTCCGCAGCGTGATAAAGACTGCTAGGATAGATTCTCCTTTCTGCTTTACCGAGTGTTGTACTGCTTTTTTGAACTGTTGAAAAACTTGTGAAAAAGACTTGAAAAATTTATACTATATGGTAGTATATAGGGAGAGAGTGAAGCAATGGACACAACATCTGGGGTGACAAATCGGTACCAATATGCGAGGGAGAAGCCATCGCTCCTGGCAAGGATGAGGAAAATCGAAGGCCAGGCGAGAGGCGTTCAGCAGATGATCGAGGACGAGCGCTATTGTATTGATATCGTCCAGCAGTTGACCGCCCTCTCGAGAGCTGTTGACGAGGTCTCGCTCCTTATCCTGGAGAGTCATATTGAAGGCTGCGTCGTTGATGCCATCCGTGACCAGCACAGCGAAGGTTATATTAGGGAGCTGATGGGAACGATACGAAAAGCCATGAAGTGGTGATAACGGTTTTTCGGCTGACGAGCAAAGTGTCATATTTGGGGGATTGCAGCAGGCACAGATACTATGAGGAGGTAGATTATGAACAAGAACATGAAGATAGCCTTGGTCATCGGGGGTATAGTGGTGGCCATCCTTATCGTGCTACCCCTGGTATTCGGACCAACCTGGGGATGGCGTGGCGGGAGGTGGGGAATGCCGTGGTGGTGTCCCATGGAAGGATTCGGCTGGGGGTGGCGTGGCGGGAGGTGGGGAATGCCGTGGTGGGGTCCCATGGAAGGATTCGGCTGGGGGTGGTTTATGCCGGTATTTATGATCCTCTTCGGGGGGCTGGTGATCTGGGGAGTGGTGGCCATGGTGCGGGGAATGAGCCATCCTAGTAGCCCCACCTCCAGTTCCAACCAACCGGACTCGGCCCTAGAGGTACTGAAGAAGAGGTATGCCCGGGGTGAGATCAGTAAAGCGGAATACGAGGAGAAGAGGAACGACATCTCCTGAATAGGCCTAACCTGGACGAGCCGGAAATCCTAATGACCAAATCTCAATTTCCAAACAATAACCAAATCCCAATAACCAATCCCTGCCTTCGGCTCGTGGTTCGTGACTCGTGGCTCGTGGGATCTTCCCCTCCAGTTACCAGTCACCAGTCACGAGTCACTCTTTCTGGTAGCTAGTTATTGGTGCTTGGAATTTGTGATTTCAACTCTTTGCCATTTTGCGCAAGACTTTAGATTTTAGGACCCAAATTGACCGGCACCAGCGATGGAGGTGCAATAGATGTTTAACGAAACCAGACAGACAAATAAGATAACCATTCCGATCACGGGCATGACCTGTGCCTCATGTGTCGCCAGTGTTGAGAAGGCACTAGCGAAGGTGCCAGGGGTGCTATCAGTTAAGGTTAACCCGGCCACGGAGAAGGCAAGCGTAGAGTATCTCAAGGATGAGGCCGGCATGGCGGACTTCCAGCAGGCGGTGGAATCGGCCGGATATTCGGTGATGGCTGAGAAAGAGAAGGCGATACTGAAGATCGGCGGCATGACCTGTGCTTCGTGCGCTCAGACGATCGAAAAAGCTCTAACTAAGGCCGAAGGAGTGGTTGAGGCTAACGTTAATCTGGCTACTGAACAAGCCACGGTAGAGTTTGATGCAGGAGTAACGAATCTTAGCGCATTGGAAAAGGTGATCGAGGGGATTGGCTATCAGGTGATTAAAAAGGAAGCCGGGGGAAAAGAGGCGGAGAAGGTTGATGAAGATCTACTAAAAGTCGAAAAGGCAAGAAGACGATTCCTCTCCGCCGTGATTCCTACCGCAGTATTAATGATCTTGATGATACTTGATTTCATGGCCGTGATGATTCCCGCCCACCACGAGATAATGGCTCTGCTGGGATTTCCGGTAGTATTTCTTTCCGGCTGGTCCACCCATCGGGCTTCCTTTATGGCGATTCGTGGTGGACGGGCTAATATGGATGTCCTCATCTCACTGGGCTCGGTACCGGCTTACTTAATAGGAGTGGCGGTACTTATCCCGCCGGCCGTTTCTTTCATCGAGCTGTCCACGATGGTTGTTACTTTTCACCTGCTTGGCAGATACTTGGAGGTACGGGCTAAAGGTCAAGCCTCCCAGGCAATCAAGAAATTACTGCAATTGGGAGCTAAAACAGCTCACATCCAGGTGGATGGTGAGGAGAAAGAGATAGCCATCGAAGATGTAAAGATAGGGGATATTATGGTCGTCCGACCGGGCGAGAAGATCCCCACCGATGGAGTAATCGTGGAGGGGGAGAGTGCGATTGATGAATCTATGGCTACCGGAGAATCGATGCCGGTGCAAAAGCATGCCGGTGATGAGGTTATCGGCGCAACTATAAACCAGCAAGGCCTGCTGAAGGTAAAGGCAACCAGGATAGGCAAGGATACTTTCTTATCCCAGATGATCAAAATGGTCGAGGAATGCCAGGGCTCTAAGGTTCCCATACAGGAGTTTGCCGACAGGGTGACGGGCTATATGGTACCCGCGGTGCTCGCAGTAGCCCTGACAACCGTCGTTGCCTGGCTCATCTTCCCGGGCTTTTTTATGAACATCATCACCTGGGCTGAGCCGTTTCTTCCCTGGATAAACCCCGATTTGGGGACGGTGACGCTAGCCCTCTTTGCCGGGATTGCCGTCCTGGTTATCTCTTGTCCTTGTGCGCTCGGTCTAGCTACTCCCACGGCGTTAATGGTGGGTAGCGGTATGGGTGCCGAGCATGGGGTCCTGATCCGCCACGGAGAGGCGATTCAGACGATGAAGGATATCCACACGATTGTATTTGACAAGACGGGAACTATCACCCACGGCAAACCAGCGGTGACCGATATTCTTAGCGGCCGGGAATTTAAGGAAGAGGATATTCTTTATATTGCAGCCAGCCTGGAGCAAGGATCAGAGCATCCGCTGGGGCAGACCTTGGTCAGAGAAGCCAGAGAACGGGGAAATGGTCTGGGTGAGGTAACCGGTTTCGCAGCTATTCCCGGCAAAGGCGTAAAAGGCGTGGTGGATAGCAGGGAAGTCCTGGTCGGAAATCAGAAGTTGATGAGCGACTACGGAATAGATTTCAGTCAATTTATGGATAGGTTGGACAGGCTGGAAGACGAAGCCAAGACTGCTATCCTGGTGGCGATTGATAGCGAGATAGCCGGTATCATTGCCGTGGCCGATACCTTGAAAGAGGACTCCATTCAAGCTATCGCCGAGCTGAAGGAGATGGGCCTGGAAACGGCGATGATCACCGGGGATAACCGCAGGACCGCTGAGGCAATTGCCAGGAAAGTCGGTATAACCAGGGTGTTGGCCGAAGTTCTGCCCCAGGATAAGGTAGCCGAGATCCAGCGCCTGCAGGATGCGGTGGGGATGGTGGCGATGGTTGGCGACGGCATTAACGATGCTCCAGCCCTTACTCAGGCCAATGTGGGAATAGCGATCGGCACAGGAACCGACATCGCGATTGAATCATCCGACATCATTCTAGTGAGAGGAGACTTAAGCTCCGTAGTTACCACAGTGAAGCTCTCTCGGGCCACCTTCAGGAAGATCAAGCAGAACTACGTCTGGGCCTGGTTCTACAACGGGCTGGCCATTCCTCTGGCGGCTATCGGGCTGCTACATGCGATGATCGGGGTGGCTGCGATGGCCATGAGCTCCGTCAACGTGATCACCAACTCCCTGCGGCTGAGGAAGGCAAGGATCAAACCGGGCAGGCGCCAAGGGGGCAAGGGGTAAATAATTTGGCTCCTCCTGATGAAAAGGCAGGCAATGACGGCAAAGCCCAATGCCCAAGCCACCGCTAAGACCCAGGCCCGCTATGACCGGATCGCCCCGGTCTATGACCTGATGCAGTGGCTGATGGAGCGTCCGGCCCGAAAGTGGCGGAGACTTCTCTGGGCCCAGGTCGAGGGGGAGAGAGTTTTAGAAGTCGGAGTGGGCACGGGGAAGAATATGTCCTACTACCCGAGCAGAGCCCGGGTAACCGCGATCGACCTGAGCGCGAAGATGCTCCGGCGGGCGCGGCGGCGGGTGGAGCGGAAGAAGCGTGAGGTCGATCTCCGCCAGATGGACGCCCAGGCCCTGAATTTTCCCGACCAGTCGTTTGACAGCGCAGTGGCAAGCTTTGTCTTCTGCTCGGTGCCCGATCCCGAACTGGGACTGAGTGAGCTCGGGCGGGTAACCAAATCCGAGGGAGATATCCTCCTCCTCGAGCATGTGCGCCCGGAGAACCCCTGCCTGGGAAGGCTCTTCGATCTTTTCAACCCGCTGATCGTCCGCCTCTTCGGGTGCAACATCAACCGGCGCACTCTGCTAAACATCGAAAGGGTCGGGCTGGAGATCGAGCGAGTGCAGAATCTGGATAAGATCGGCATCGTCAAGTTGATTGTAACTAAACCGTATAACATCAAAGATAAAAAAGTATCTCCCCCCTTGATGGTTCAAGACATTCATCCTCTCCATAAGCCTGAGCTCCCTAAAAGATAATTGGCCCGGCTATATTTTTGCCCATTCTCGATGGCTTAATGCAAAAGCTTGACAACCACCATTTCATGTGGTAAGATAATTATCACTGGCTTGATGATATTACTGATATTTGGGTGCATCCGATGAAGCTCTCTAAGTGAAGTCCTTTGTTGAAGTGAAGATGGCTGATGTCAGTTGGCAGGATTGTTATTACTAGCTTGATGATATTATTCTGATGAGGTACACATTATGAGGCTCTCTACTAAAGCAGAATATGGCTTAAGGGCGATGCTTGACCTGGCTATCCGCTCAGGCGAGGGCCCGGTTCTGGTAAGAGAGATTGCCAGGAGGCAGGGGTTCTCGGCGCGCTATCTGGAGCAACTGCTCCTTCCCCTGAAAGCAGCCGGCTTGGTAAGGGCGACCAGGGGGGCTCACGGAGGATTTTCCCTGGCCAGGTCACCTTCAGAGATAAACCTCAGTGAGATTATCCAGATTATGGAGGGATCGATGGCTCCAGTGGAGTGTGTCGATGACGCTGGAGTATGCGCCCGCGCCGATTTGTGTATCACCCGTGAAATCTGGGGGGAGATGAAAAGAGCCGTGGATGGGGTTTTGGAGTCTACAACATTGCAGGATCTGGCCGACCGGCAGAAAAGGAAGGAACAGTCTGCTGAGGCGATGTACAACATCTAAAACTGCTCAGGTTGTTAGATTCACAGTTACTTACTCATCTTCATCGTTTTCTAACCTTGAACCGCTGAACTTTGAACCTAAGTAGTCATACATCTATTGTGCGACATAAAAGAAGAAAAGCCACTACTATGATTAAAAGGAGGAGATCAAAATGGCAATGACAGAGATAATTCAAAAAGTGGAGATGCTTCGATATAAGACAGTAGAGATACCGAAGCTAACCAGAGGCATAGCCCGGGACTCAAGCGAGTTAATCGGGAATACACCGCTGGTCAAATTGAATCGAATAACCGAAGGGTTAGAGGCAGAGGTGGTAGCAAAGCTTGAGTCGTTCAATCCCATAGGCAACGTGAAGGACCGGATAGGGGTAGCGATGATCGTTGATGCCGAGGAGAAGGGGCTTATCAATAGTGATACCGTAATCGTCGAGCCCACCAGCGGCAATACCGGCATTGCTTTGGCCTTCGTCTGCGCCGCCAGGGGATACAGGCTCATTCTCACCATGCCGGATACCATGTCCTTGGAACGGAGGCAACTTTTGACTGCTTTCGGCGCTGAACTGGTGCTAACCCCGGGGGCAGAGGGTATGAAGGGTGCGGTAAGGAAAGCGGAGGAGCTGGTAGCAGAGGACCCGAGACGCTTCATGCCGCAACAGTTTAAAAACCTGGCGAATCCCGAGATACACCGCCTGACCACCGCCGAGGAGATCTGGAGGGATACCAAAGGGAGGGTGGATATTCTGGTCTCCGGGGTGGGGACCGGGGGGACGATAACTGGAGTCGCCCAAGTAATCAAGCAAAGGAAACCGAAGTTTATCGCGATCGCAGTGGAGCCGGAAAACTCTCCAGTCTTATCTGGAGGGCAACCGGGGCCACACAAAATACAGGGTATCGGGGCCGGGTTTGTTCCTGACGTCTTGGATGTGGAGCTGATTGACGAGATTATTACGGTGAGTAACGAAGATGCCTTTAAGACCACCAGAGACCTGATTCGGAAGGAAGGAATCCTGGCAGGAATTTCCTCCGGCGCTGCGGCCTGGGCTGCCTTGCAGGTGGCGAGAAGGCCGGAAAACAAAGAGAAACTCATCGTAGTGGTCCTGCCTGACACGGGAGAACGTTACTTAACTACGCAACTATTTCGAGAGGAATAAAAGGAGGAAGAAATGAGAAAGCTCAAGATAATATCCATATTGTTGGCATCCATCTTGTTGGTTGGTCTGGTTAGTATAATGCTTGGCAGATTTGCTGTCGAAGATGAGAAACCAACGCTGAAGGTGGGTTACTTGCCAATAACCCATTCCACCCTGCCGCTGATTGTTTATGCCCAGAATCAGGGCAGATTGGAACACTTCAACCTGGAGATGGTAAGATTCGCAAGCTGGCCCGAGCTGGCTGAAGCAATCAAGACTGGCAGGATCGATGCCGGCGGATCTATCCTTAACACTCTGGCAATCAAGATTAATTACAGAGGTGTACCATTCAACACGGTGTTAATGGCCGTGAGGGATGGCAGCGTGTTAATAGTAAGAAAGGATATCAAGGATGTAAGTGAATTGAGGGGGAAAACAATAGCCATCCCTTCAAGGTTCTCGCCGCACTTCATCCTGTTACACCAATATCTTACCGATCACGGCCTGGAGCCTGGTGTGGATGTCAAAACAGTTGAGATGAAGCCGCCGGATATGGTGTCGGCGTTAGCGGCCGGCGCTATCGATGGCTATATCGTTGCGGAGGCTTTCGGTGTTATGGCGGAAAGACTGGCCGTCGGCAGAGTTCTGATTCTGTCGAAAGATATCGAGATACCCGGGTCGAAGAGTAACGAGTGCGTGATCGCTATCAGAAGTGAATTCATTGATAAATACCCCGAAGCGGTGCAGGAGTTTGTCAACAAGTTAATTCAGGCCGGTATATGGGCGGAGGAGAATCCCCTGGAATCGGCAAAACTGGTAGCGCCCTTTCTGGGACAAGAACCGGAGACCATAAGGCGCGCTCTAATGGAGCCGAAAGGCAGAACAAGATTTATCGACTTATACCCCAGGGAGGAAGAATTGGCAGTATTTCAGGACCACATGCTAAGGCTCGGGTTGATAGAGAAGGGGATCGATATAAAAGAATTCGTTGATGAAAGGTTTGCCGCAGAAGCTTATAGGAAATTTGGCCTGGAGAAGCTGGAGTGGTGAATGATGGAAGAGGCACGATCAAGAAGAACTATGCTAGGTAGATTTTCACCTTTTTTCGTCTTTTTGTTACTGCTAGCTATCTGGCAAATAATAGCGGCCTCAGGATTATTCTTACCCCTGCTATTTCCCTCACCGGTAGCAGTTGTTAGAGCAACTGTAGAACTATGGGAAAAGGGGATTTTAGTCAGAGATATTACCGCGAGCCTGTCCCGAGTCTTCTCAGGTTTTATTCTGGCAGCGGTATTTGCGATTCCGTTGGGATTATTACTGGGCTGGTATGCCAGATTAAAGCACGCCTTTGATCCCCTGGTCCAGATATTAAGACCGATTTCACCGATAGCCTGGATACCCCTGGCCATATTATGGTTTGGCATCGGGAACAGGCCGGCCATTTTCATCATATTTATAACATCACTCTTCCCTATCTTGCTAGCTTCAATATCTGCGGTTAAGAATATCGACCAGCTAATAATAAAATCGGCCGTTAATTTTGGCGCTGGAGGCGGAGATATTCTAAGGAAAATAGTGATTCCAGCTTCGTTTCCATATGTGATGGTGGGCCTGAGAATAGCGCTGGGCATAGCATGGGTAATTATTGTGGCCGCGGAGATGGTGGGAATGAGATCCGGGCTTGGCTTCATGATACTGGATGCCCGCAATTTCTTGAGAACGGATATGGTGGTAGCGGGCATGATAATTATCGGAATAATAGGTCTTATCTTAGATAGAATCATGCTATTTTTTGAGAAATCAATAAGGATCCGGTGGGGCTATAGAGACCTGAAAGGGGAGCGATAGAGCATGTCCAGGAATAAAATAGTCATCGAAAACGTGAGCAAACACTTCACCGTAAACAATGGAAATCAGAGATTGTATGCCTTAGACACGATTAACCTTACAATCAATGAGGGGGAGTTCTTCTGTTTGCTCGGCCCGAGTGGATGTGGAAAATCAACCCTGCTCAACATCTTGGCCGGTTTTTTAAAACCAACTGAAGGAAGGGTCTTGATCGACGGCGAAGAGGTCACCGCGCCCAATCCCAAATATGTTACCATTTTCCAGGAATATACGCTTTTCCCCTGGAGAACGGTATTAGGAAATGTGAAGTTTGGTTTAGAGATCGGCGGCATGGCAAAGCAGCAACAAAACGAAATTGCATCTAGTTTCATCAAACTTGTTCAATTGCAAGGATTCGAAGACAGGCATCCTTTTGAGCTTTCGGGGGGGATGAAGCAGCGGGTGGCGATTGCTCGAACACTAGCCGTCGATCCGGAGATAATATTCATGGATGAACCGTTTGGCTCTTTGGATGCCATTACCAGGATGGAAATGGAAGAAGAGATAACGAGAATATGGCAGGAGGAAAATAAGACTATTGTTTTCGTCACTCATGACATCGAGGAAGCTATATACCTCGCTGACCGGATAGCAATCATGAGCCACCAACCAGGCAGGATTGACAACGTAATCAGGGTGAATCTTGGCCGGCCAAAGGATAGGACGAGCGATGATTTCTTGAGCATCAGGGATAAGATATATGATGAATTTAAGCTGAAAACAAGAAAGCCGTTTGTTTACCAGATCTGAGGGAGACAAGTAGGTGATAAAATGAAATACCGCTACCCAATATTGAATGCCGAAATGCCGGACAAAGAGGATATTAAGAGAATGACTCCCAATAGGGCGACCAGGGAAATGCTGGAATGTCTGGAAGGAGAGGGCATTGAAACATCCTTTGATAGATATATAGCTCAACAACCACAGTGTTCCTTTGGCCTGAGAGGCTTGTGTTGTCGGCGCTGTTTATGGGGCCCGTGCAGATTAGACACCAGGGGTGACAAGGGGAGGGCAAGAGGCATCTGTGGTGCCGATGTGAATCTTGTGGTAATGGGTAATCTGCTCAGAGGCTTAGCTGCTGGTTGTGCTGCACACGGACAGCATGCAAGGGAAGTCATCGAAACATTGATCCTTACTGCGGAAGGCAAGACCAGTTTTGAGATAGTTGAAAAGGGTGTAATCCTGGAATTAGCAAAACGATTTCATTTGGACATCGGAAAGCCATTTGACCAATTAGCTGCAACCGTAGGAAAGATATTACTGGACGATCTCTCTCGAGTTGAGGAAGTGGAGATGAAAACTCTGTTGGCTTATGCCCCGGAAGAAAGGATAAATACCTGGAGAGAAATGGGCATCTTGCCTCGAAGTGCTTTTTATGAAATCGTCGAAGCACTACACAAGACCACTCTGGGTGGCGATTCCGATTGGAAGGATCTCGCCAAGCAGGAGCTGAGGACTGCCCTGGCATATTGTTTCAGCACTCTGTTTGGTTCCTCCTTGGCAACGGAAGCGCTATTTGGGATCCCCAGGCCGAAAACAGTGGAGCTAAACTATGGCATCCTGGAAAATGACTGCGTAAACATTCTTATTCATGGTCATACCCCTACTTTGGTGGAGAAAATAATAGAAAAAATAGAATCCCCGGAGATTCAAAAGCTGGCTAAGGATGCTGGCGCGCAAGGGGTTCAGTTGACGGGGGTCTGCTGCACCGGCGCGGAACTCCTGGCTAGACATGGTATTCCTTCCCTGGGAGGCATCTTAGCTCAGGAGCTTATAATCGGTACAGGGGCAATAGATGCCGTTATCGTAGATATGCAGTGTGTTATCCCGGGTTTAAAGACAGTCGCTGATTGCTGGGGAACAGAGATAATTACAACGAGCCAATCCAATCGGATCCCAGATGCCACTCATGTACCGTTCGATCCGATTAAAGCCGACGAGATAGCATTAGAGATCTCCAGAAGAGCAGTGGAGGCCTACTCCAGACGACACCATTCGAAGACCAATATACCGGATGTGAAATCGAAGGCAATCATCGGTTTTAGCCTGGAAGCTATCCTGGATATTTTTGGGGGGAGAAGAAACCTGCTGGAATTGCTGGAATCCGGCAAAATAAAGGGAATAGTTACCGTAGTCGGTTGTAATACACCCAAGGTGCCCTACGAAAATAGTCATGTTATCATTGCCAGGGAATTGATCAAACACGGAATATTGGTTACTACGAGCGGTTGTTCCTCCCATGCTCTACTTAATGCTGGGTTGTGCGCACTCGGTGCAGCAGAGCTGGCCGCCGCAGGGCTGAGAGAAGTCTGCCAGGAAAGGGGAATTCCACCTGTTTTGGCAGTAGGTGCCTGTGTTGATAATACAAGAACAATCAGATTGTTCATCGAGCTGGCCGAAGAAGCGGGGATGCCGATAAACAAGTTGCCCTTCCTTTTCTCCGGGCCTGAGCCGGGAAATGAAAAGACGATAGGCCAGGGGATGGCATTTCTGGCATTGGGGGTTAGCGTACATCAGGGTTTCCCCGGACCAATCCCGGTGCCAATTCCTGTCGCTAAGGCGGATTCAGATTTCCTGGATGATTATGACAGAGGTGGAAATGACGTGGCGGATTTTTTTGCCGAAGACATTCATGATTTGCTGGGGGCAAGGGTCTATAGTGAACCTTACCCTGATCTAGCAGCCAAGCTAATTCAAATGCATATAAGAAGAAAAAGATTGGAATGGGCCAGCGCAGCTTCTACTTGCTTGATTTCTGGTACAATGTAAGGGCTCGGGAAGGAATCTGAGGAACATGTTCAAAACCTTAAGGGAAGACATCCAGACAATTTTTGCCAAAGACCCGGCCGCCCGGAGCTGGCTGGAGGTTATCCTCTGTTATCCGGGACTGCAGGCCTTGTGGTGGCATCGCGTCGCTCATTTTCTCTGGCGACACCGCCTTTATCTTCTCGCCCGGCTGCTGTCTCACATTAGCCGCTTTTTCACCGGGATCGAGATTCATCCTGGCGCGAAGATCGGTCGGCGTTTTTTCATCGACCATGGAATGGGGGTGGTCATCGGGGAGACGGCTGAGATTGGGGATGATGTCTTGCTCTATCAGGGGGTGGTTCTGGGTGGGACAACGCTGGAGAAGAAGAAGCGCCATCCCACACTGGGGTCTAACGTAGTCGTCGGCTCGGCGGCGATCTTGCTTGGGCCGATTACCATTGGCGATAGGGCACTGATCGGGGCCAATTCGGTAGTGGTGAAGTCTGTACCACCCGGCGCAACCGTGGTGGGGGTCCCCGGACGCGTGGTCGGGGACAAGAAAGAGGAGATTGAAAAACTGGAGCATGGGAAGCTACCCGATCCTGTGGCTGAGGCGATCGGACTCGTCCTAATGAGACAGGGCAAGCTCGTAAGACGACTGAAGATGCTGGAGATTTCAGCCGGCATAACAGCCGCTAAAGATGAACTGGAAGAGCAAATAAGGGAACTTGAGATGACATTCAGTCAGGGAGAGGGGATATGAGGTTGAGTAGAGAAAAAGTAATGAGCGAAGCGAGATATTCGAGAATAAACAGGATTATGAGAAATTTCTGACATATATGAAGACTGTAACCCAGCGATGTGGAGCACTTTTTTGATGAGGTATTACTACTTGATTTTCTGCCGAAATTGTACTATGCTTAGCATCAGAGATCTGAGGACTTATTCCGATAATTCCAAAGGCGATAATAATCAAGTTATCGCAAGGAGAAAAGTTAATTATGGCGCGAAAACCTTTGTATAAGATTGTGACCGAGTACCTTTTGCAAGAGGTTGTTTCTGGCCGCTTCAAGGAGGATAATAAGCTCCCTTCAGAAGTCGAACTCGCTGAGCAATTCAACGTGAGTCGATCCACGCTGCGAGAAGCGCTTGGAGTTTTAGCAAAAGAGGGACTTATCCAAAAGATTCATGGCATTGGCTCGTTTGTCACACAAACTTCTCGCGGCACGGCAGCAGGAATCGAGTCTTTGGAGAGCTACACCGAAACGATTCGCCGTAGCGGTCACAAAGCCGAAGACGTTGTACTGAACATCACCCGAGTTGAGCTTGATGATACAATCGCAGCAGCTCTTAACCCCGGGAAAGGTAAAGCCGGTATTCTCATTGAAAGCATTCGTTTGGCAGATGGAGTTCCTGTGATCTATTGTCGAGACGTTCTCTCTTCGGTACTGATGGATGAGTTTGATCTTGATTTCGTTAAAACCCAGCGTCCACAGTATGAGTCTCTCCTTGATTTTTTTGAACAGGAATTAAAAGTGATCGTAAATTACGTTACCTTATCTGTGACCGCAGAGGCGGCTACCGAATTAACTTCCCAGCGACTCAACGTGAAATTGGGAATGCCGCTGCTCTGTCTGTCAGGGATTGCCTATGATGACTCTTCAGATCACAAGCCGGTATATCATTCTACTAACTATTTTGTAACAGACCATTACAAGTTTACGTTGATCAGACGAAAACCTCATATTCAGCTACCAACTCATAACGTAGCACTCCCGATTATCGATTAAGGAAGTGATCAATTGGAGTAGTTAAAAAGGAGGTAAGAGGCAAGTAGAGTAGATAGAACAAGCACATGATGATCACTCATGACTTTGGGGTGATCGCTGAGCTTTGTGAGCGAGTCGGCGTGATGTATTGCGGGATGATGGTTGAGCTTGCAGATGTTGAAACCTTATTTGAAAAACCAATGCATCCTTACACCCAAGGGTTGCTCGGTTCCATTCCTATCGGCAGTAACGAGAGACTTGTGACTATCCCAGGAAGTGTCCCCAAACCGATCAACCCTCCCCCAGGATGTCGGTTTCATCATAGATGCGAAAAAGCAATGGAGATTTGTAAAAAGCAACCACCAATCATTGAGATAGATAAGAATCATTCCGTAGCATGTTATCTTTATGAATAAAAAGATTTTAGAAGTAAAAGGTTTAAAGAAATATTTCCTGTTGAGAGGGTTCTTTTCACGCAAGAGAGGGTTTCTCCATGCAGTTGATAATGTATGTTTTTCCATCACGAGGAGTGAGACCTTGGGGCTTGTGGGGAGAGCGGCTCGGGGAAGACCACAATCGGTAGAGTAGTCTTACGGCTAATTGAACCCACAGCCGGCGAGATCAACTTAGATGGAATCAACCTCGTAAAACTCAACGGCAGGGAAATCCAAAGAACGAGAAGGAAGATGGGAGTAGTCCTCCAAGACCCTAAGGCTTCTCTCAACCCACGAATGACTGTCAAGGAGATCCTGCACAGGCCATTGGCGATCCATGATTTTCCGAAGCGAGAAAGATTAGACCGGATACTTGACGTTTTAGAGAGTGTCGGTCTTGAACCAGGACATCTATGGAGGTATCCCCATGAATTCAGCGGCGATCAACAACAGCGGATAAGTGTTGCTCGAGCAATAATTTTAAATCCAGACCTCATCGTTTTAGATGAGCCTACCTCCGCATTGGACGTGTCGGTTCAGGCAAAGATCCTTAATTTACTTACCGATCTGCAGAGAGAGTTTAAGCTGACTTATCTTTTTATCTCTCATAACCTGACTGTTATTCAGTATATTTGCGACTGGGTCGCGGTTATGTATTTAGGCAAAATAGTGGAGTTGACAAAAAATGAGCGGTTCTTTGAGATTATGAAACATCCTTATACCATTAGCCTGCTATCAGCGGCCCCTATCCCTGACCCTAAAAGAAGGTATGAGGAGAAGATACTCCTGGCAGGTGAGATACCAAGCCCAATAAATCCACCTCCCAGATGCAGATTTCACCCAAGATGCTCTCACAGGATGGAAGTATGTAAACGGGAACAACCAGACTTTACTGAGGTTGAGAAGGATCACTCAGTCGCTTGCTATTTGTATCATTAAAGAATAAGGAGATAAGTGTGTTTGATGTAATCTTAAAGAATGCCAAGATAATTGACGGAAGTGGTAACCCCTGGTTCTGGGGAGATCTCGGGATTGCAAATGGTCGGATCGAGAAGATTGGCAAGATAAAGACGGAAGAGGCAGTGGAATTGAAAGATTTAAAAGGCCTTGTAGTTTGTCCCGGCTTTATCGATATGCATAGTCACTCCGACCTGCCTATCCTGGTAAACCCAACGGCTGAAAGCAAGGTGATGCAGGGTGTAACCACTGAGGTGATCGGAAACTGCGGGTTCTCGGCCGTGCCTGTGACTAATAATATAATCGAACATCTGAAGGAGTATGGAGACTCTCTGGCCAAAAAGCTTGACTGGAACTGGCGGAGTTTGAGAGATTATCTCGATAGACTAAATAAGATCTCCATTAACATCGTTCCCTTAATCGGCCAGGGAACGATCAGGATTGCGGTGATGGGGTTTGATTCTAAAGATCCCACCAAAAGAGAACTTGAGAGGATGAAAGGACTTTTGCGTGATGCTTTGGACGAAGGAGCGGTTGGTTTATCCACAGGTCTGATCTATCCTCCGGGTTCTTTCACCAAGACAGAGGAACTGATAGAGCTTGTCAAGATTGTAAAGGAATATAATGGGTTGTACTCCACCCATATCCGTGGTGAGGGAGGCACCTTAGTTGAGGCCTTCAAGGAAGCTATTCGCATCGGTCGTGAGAGCGGCGTACGAGTTGAGGTATCGCATCACAAGGCAGTCGGCATACAGAATTGGGGTAGAGTTCAAGAGACATTAGAGCTGATAGAAAGAGCAAGGGAAGAGGGGATCGATATAACCTGCGATCAGTATCCTTATACCGCCTCGAGCACTTCCTTGAGCGCTTGTCTTCCCCCTTGGGCACATGAAGGAGGAGGTCACCGCCTACTTGAAAGATTAAAAGACCCTTATGAGCGCAAAAGGATTACAGAGTATATAGAGAGAAGGGAGGACTGGGACAACGTAATTCGACAGAGTAACTGGTCAAGGATCAGGATAGCTACAGTAAATTCAGAGAAGAACAAAAATCTTGAGGGAAAGACCTTGGAGGAGATCGCTCAGGTCAGAGCCAAAGATCCTTTTAATGTGGTCTTTGACCTTCTATTGGAGGAGAAAGGTAATGTCTCCATAATTATCTTCGAGATCGATGAAGACGATCTAAGGAGGGTGATGCGCCATCCCTCCACGATGATTGGCTCTGATGGAAGTTGTCTTACGCCTAAAGGGATCATGGGGCGAGGGAAGCCTCATCCAAGAAACTATGGGACGTATCCCAGGGTTTTGGGTCGGTACGTGAGAGAAGAGAATATTCTAACTTTAGAAGAGGCCATCAGGAAGATGACCTCATTTCCGGCACAGAAGCTTGGTCTTAAGGATCGCGGTCTGCTTAAAGAGGGCTACTTTGCCGATATTGTTGTCTTCGATCCTCAAAGGATCAATGATCGGGCAAATTATGAAGACCCACATCAGTTCCCTGAAGGGATAGAATACGTCCTTGTGAGGGGTGAAATTGTAGTTGAAAAAGGCGAGCATACAGGGAGAACTCCGGGAGATGTCCTGCGGAATGAACTTTAGATCTCTTCAGTACTTGCTTATTTGTAGCGCGCTCCCATGTGGCATATGGATGCGCGAAATAGCACGCTCTCCCTATTGGCTCTGTTATCTCTCTATCTCTCGCGTTTTCTCTCCAATTATCGAGAGTGAGTCTCTGTCTTACCGCATCCGGCAGGTCTTTGCGGTGCCCGATCACTACATCTCTCGTTTCTTCTGCTCTTTATCGATTCTTCACGATATGGACTTTGGTCTTTCGCCCATGACGACTTAAGTAGGTACCTCTGACCTCAATTACTTGCTGCTATCGTCGCTGTTCAGTGCACAGCGAATGTCGGGTCTTGAGTCTCAATCTCCTATTTTGTCGATTATTCCCGCTTCCATGGCTCCATCAATGGGAAATTATCTCGATTCCATCCCGCCCCAAAAATACGCTGCGGCCGGTCGCTGATTCCATCATTATTCGCATCCCTTCCCCGATGCCGGCTCCAAAAATTACCGCGACCTTTTCCATCGTCCCAACGGTTGAAATCATGGTCAACAGCGATTGAGTCGATGAAATTATTGTAGAAGAACCAGTTTCCACCGTTGCCTAGGCTCCTATCTACAACGATTCCAAGCGAAGCATCAATAAAATCATTCGCGATGATGCGGTTGCGAGACGACTCGCTGACAAAGTAAATCCCTATGTGGCCGCCGGTGATCGTATTCCGATACATCAAAGTGTCACTGGTATCGATAAGAAAGATGGCAGCAAAGCTGCTGTTCTTAAGGATATTGCTGTAAATCGTTATTGAGCGTACTTCCAGTAATTGTATTCCGATATGACTGTCGATAATGGTGCAGTCTGCAACGACAACGTGAGAGAGATCTTTTAAGAAAATCGCCGCTGCACGGGCACCAATGATCATATTCTTTTCAATACGGAAGTATTTGGTCACCCGCTCGATGTGAATTCCAAAGTGAGCCTCGCTGGCATCGATCTTAAACCCCGCGATGATAAACGGATCATCGCGTATTGGTTTTTTAATGTCAAGTATCTGAAGCAGGATTCGATGTTGTCATTGCGATGTTGTCATTGCGATGCATATCTTCTTTTTGTCATTGCGAGAGTTCGCAGAACTCGTGGCAATCTTGTCATGTCCATGGCATCATTATCCCTGTAGGGGCAGGCCCCTGTGCCTGTCCCAAAAATGGGCAACCACAGGGGGTTGCCCCTACAACTAGGCTAAAGCAACGGGATTGCTTCACAGACTCCATTAGACTTTAATAGTTATATAATCAGGCTGTCCAAAAAGTCCGGCGGGGGTGGTAACTGGCGACATGGTATATTAAGGTATAATGTGAGCAAAGGATGCTTCTTCCGGAGGTAATCGCAAATGAAAATATTCAGGAAATACAGTCAGAATCAGAGGTTCCTGCTTCCCCCCCTTCGCTAGATGAATTTGTGTCCGAGAATCATGAGGCATGCATTATCAATGACGTGGTGGATACC
>JAJHSB010000001.1 GCA_022684035.1 Candidatus Acetothermia bacterium
AGCAATAAGATGCTATGATAAGGCGCTGGAGATTGATCCAAAGTATGCGCCTGCATGGAACAACAAAGGAATTGCCCTTCACAAATTAGAAAGATACGAAGAAGCAATAAGATGCTATGATAAGGTACTGGAGATTGACCCAAAGGATGCGTCTGCCAAGAATAACAAGGTGCTCGCACAAGCGAAATTAAGAGAGCTAAAAGAAAAGGGAAATTAAAGCCAGAGATCACACTGGGGTTTACAAAGTACAGCTTCCGACTAAACTACTGGGAGAAGGTAGATATAATCCTCAGGAATACAGGAACGGCACATGCGAAAGCGATAAATTTAGGTTTCAGGAAATCGGGGACACCATACTTATTTTTCCTTACCTCTTTTCTTTCTCCTCGGTTTTTGTTTGGCAAAATCCTATCCACAGTTTTTTTCAAACTGTTTCACAAATCTCTCGCTTCCCAAAGGTCTTCCGGTTCGTGTGGCACAGTTCTTCTATATATCTCGTTGATTCCTGAATAACAAGAATTCTTGCCAATCCCTAACGGTTTTAAGTAAGAAGTTACTTTGATAAGTTTAGGCTATGCTAAAGGCTGGGTTGAGCGGTATTCTTCACTTTTTCAAAAATTTCCGGCCATTATCTTTGTAATTTATTGGCGGAATGACTATAAATTATCACCGTAACAATAGGAGGTGCTACTGATCACGGGTAGGTGAAAGTATCACTTCGACTCCTCTGCGGCGTAATTCGGCGATATCACGCATGTTCTGCGAACCAGGCCTTAGGTCGAGCGGATTCCCCTGCAAGAAGACCCTATCACCGACGCCTAACCCAGGATTGGCTACCAGAGGAGAGAGATCGGTTATCCGGTTATCAAACAGAAAGAGCCGATTTAAGTTGATGAGATATTCTATTCCTCGTAAATCAGTAATCTCCGCCCTTATTCCGACCAGATGGGTGATTCCGATAAGATCAAATCGGAATATCGGACCGGTTAGTCTGTCAATCGTCCATCGGACAATCCTTTCCAAGTTTGGATCAGGAAAGATTATTCTGTCACTTTGATATACTACTGGCGTAATAAACGTGACGATCCGTTCATATTGATATTGTCGGTCCTGATCCCGAATCAATAAGAGATCTGCTTTCTCAGCCGTAATCGTATACACAGAGCTATCAGGAGGAACTAATGGGATGCCCCAGAATACGAAATACCCGTTCTCATCCGTCTGCGTAATGAGTATCTGTGGCTTAAGAGAACCGAATTTGAGTGGTCCATGAATCGTTATCGCCACGGTTGCTACTCCCTGATCGCCCATGGTGACCCGACCGGAGATATCCGGACGGCGCCCCCCATTCCCGACTCGCCAATCTGCTGGGGCTGCTGCCCAACCGAGATAGGGTGCGCCAGCAGCAAATTGAAAATCAGAGACTCCAGGCTGAAGGTGTGCTATATTAACTTTTACTACACTCTTGCCGCCGGCATGGATCACATATCCTCGGCCGATATGGATTCCTACATGGCCGGCATAGTTATTAGAGCGGTGACGTCCCCAGAATATTAGCGCGCCGATAGGTGCCTGTGCAGCCGATCTTCGGTGGATCGGTAAGATATCTGCCAGAAGAGCGGCTGTATGCCAACCGGCTTGTTGTTGATCATAGGCATTGGCGACAAACCGTAAACATCCCCACCACCAACCGATACTTCCGACTTTGTTTATTGCCCACTTTGCTGCTGCAATCGGCGGCGGGTAATCTATCGTTGTGGCGGCAAAAGGCTGGATAACAGGAGATGAAGAAGTGATGAGTATGGGCCATTTTTCCCGTAGTTCATCCTCGGGTTGCAATGTACGATCGGCGACTTGCGAAATTAAATCGGCGCGCGCGTGAAATAGCACTTCTACCGACTCAGTAGCTATCGGCTGGAACTTACCCCAATAAATAAGAACGGCTACAGTCAGCAGAATAACGAAGAGAAGTTTGTAATATCGCACGGCTTCTGACTCCTCACTCGCATAAATATAAATTCAGTCAACGTTATCCTTCTCTCCTATGCTGTAAGTCCGTACTGTTATTGCTATCATCTTTCTGCTCTGCTTTTCTTCTTTCGGCTGCAGTCACTAGATGAGGATTGCCTGTTGTTTGAAGGCTCTGCTCCGCTATTGGTGTTCCTATTTGCGATCCTCCAACAACGGCCACTTGTTGTCGTCGGGAGATCATATATTGCTGACCAACCTGCATTAGGGTGGCGAGAAGCCAATGGAGCCATATTCCTGCCGGAGCGTTGATCATCATTACTCCCATTGCAACCGGAAAGAGATAGCCCATAAGACGTTGGTTCCCCTGCGGGGTCATACCGGTCATTGGGGTGAACCGTTGCTGCAAGATCATCGCTACTGTGGCGAAGACTGGCAAGAGAAAGAAAGGATCGCGCAGACTGAGACTGGGAATCCACAGAAAGCCGGGAGAGAGATGTATCTGTTCGGCAGCAGAGAGAATCGCATTAAACAATAAGATAAGAATCGGCATGGGAAGCAACATCGGCAGACAGCCACCCAGCGGATTAATCCCTTCACGACGGTAAAGCTCTATCATCTTCTGTTGTAATAATTGGCGGTCGTCTTTATACCGTTCCTGGATCTTCTTTAACTTCGGCGCGATCTGTTGCATTTTGGCCATCGATTCAAGCTGCTTCTGTATAACAGGAAATAGGATCACCCGTGTAACCACGGTGAAGAGAATGATCGCCCAACCGTAATTGCCGGTAAAGCGATATAACCAGGTAAGGGAGTGGATGACTGGAACGATCAATCGTGTCCATAAGCCTGGACTATCCAATCTGCCCAGACCTTGTGCCTCCATCAGTATGAACCGCCGCCGTCCAGCATACAACGAAAAGTGGAATGAGCGGGTACTATAAGCGGGAATTTTCTCTTCCTGAAATACAATTCCAAATAGACGCTCACCCAGTGGAGTGAAGCGGTGAAACGGAGCGATCATCAGATTCTCTCTCGTCGTAAGGAAAAAAGCAGTAAAAGCGTCCATCCATCCTATACCGTCAAATGTATGGTAAGATCCTGGAGCAAGGAGAACAGAGTAAACGGTCTTATCGAAGATAAACTTAAGCGGAGGCATCACTTCAGGCGGGATATGTTTTGCCATGATCATTTCATCCGGCATATCGACCGGATATCCTGTTTCGTTTCTAAATATCAGCTCAATCTCCAGCGTGTAATAGGGATCATTCCTGATCGTAAACCGGCGGATAACGATTAGATCACCGAATTTACCCTGTAGTTCAACACGGAGCTCATTTTCATCAACGAACCGAGGATCAATTATCTGATAAACCGTATCATCGAGGATACCATTATCTTTAAATGTAAATGGAAAGATTGCGTTGGCTACATAGCGACGTGCCAACGTATCAGGATCGGTCTTCGTCCCTGCCACGAGCTCAACTCGGCCGGCACCCCTGCCCCATGCAGGGGCAAAGTGGAGAAAGAGACTACGTAATGTTCCTCCCTGTTCGGAGAAGATGTAACGAGAGAGAGCGGTACGAACCTCTATCTCCTGCTCACGTAGTTCATAAGTTAAATTCCTCTCTCCTCGGGTTAAAAGTGTTATTCCAATGGTAAATATAACGATGCCGACAATAATCTTTGCTAATTTCACGTAAAATATACCTCCAACCGTAAATTTACTACAAGCAACTTCTAATTGCAAATCAGTTGATAAGGATACTACTATCGAGTACACTTCACAATTGAATATGTTTACTGGAATCATCACCAATACGGGTATAGTTGAGGAGCGTTGTAATGATCTTTTAGTCATCAGAGCAGAGCAGCTATTGAATCAACTTGCTTTAGGTGCAAGTATCGCTGTGAATGGTGTCTGTCTGACAGTTACGGAAATCGGCGTGAGATCATTCAGTACCGAGCTAAGTATAGAGACAGTAAGGAGGACGACGCTCGGTGATCTGCGTTCCGGCCAAGTAGTCAACCTGGAGTTGCCGCTGACACTAAACAAAGGGATCGATGGCCATCTTGTATTAGGCCATGTCGACACAATCGGGAAAATCATCATGATTAAGCAGCGAGGAAGAGATCACTTGATGACGTTCTCCTACTCCGGCAGTTTCTCTCGTTATTTGGTAGAGAAGGGGTCGGTGGCAATAGATGGGATCAGCCTGACCCCCTTTGCTTTAAGCGGAGAGAGATTCACCTGTGCTGTTGTGACTGCAACATTGTCCCGCACTAATTTAGCGACCAGAAAGGTTGGCGAGCGGGTAAATATTGAGTTTGATATACTCGGTAAATACATTCAGAGGATGAAAAGCGATGTTCACTAAGATAGAGCAGGCAATCAGACAAATACAAACTGGAAAAATGGTCATTCTCATCGATGATGCCCATCGGGAGAACGAGGGTGATCTCGTCCTTGCTGCGGAGAAAGTAACACCGGAAGCGATCAATTTTATGGCCAAATACGGCCGTGGTCTGATCTGCGTAGCGATTACTGCTGAGCGGGCAAACGCACTCGGATTAGAGTTGATGACGCGCCACAATACCGCGCCGTATCAAACTAATTTCACCGTTTCAATCGATGTGATTGCAGGGACAACGACTGGCATATCTGCCTTTGATCGCGCCCGTACAATCAAAGCGATGCTTGATCCACAGGCTGCTCCGCATGATTTTGCACGTCCGGGCCATATATTTCCCCTTATCGCACAAAATGGGGGGGTACTCAAACGTGCCGGTCATACTGAAGCGGGAGTTGATCTCGCCCGGTTGGCTGATCTCTATCCTGCCGCAATAATCTGTGAAATATTAAATGAGGATGGAACGATGGCCCGGCTCCCTGAGTTGGTGAATTTCGCAGAGCAGCACGATCTCTCTCTCGTTACTATTGCCGATCTGATCGAATATCGCAAACGCAATGAAAGATTAGTCGAGCTGGCATCTTCAGCTGAGCTACCGACAAAATACGGAAAATTCTATATCCGTACTTATACTAATGTGATCGATAACTGTGAGCATGTGGCGCTCGTCAAAGGAGATGTAGCAGGCAAAGAGAACGTTCTCGTTCGTGTCCATTCTGAGTGTCTGACCGGCGATGCACTCGGATCGCAGCGCTGTGATTGCGGCGCACAACTCGCATGTGCTATGCGGATGATCGCAGAAGAGAAAAGAGGTGTCCTATTATACATGCGCCAAGAAGGACGGGGAATCGGCCTCAAAGAGAAGGTCTCAGCTTACCACCTACAAGATCATGGTTTGGATACCGTCGAAGCGAATGAACAGCTCGGGTTCAAGGCCGACTTACGTGACTATGGAATCGGAGCACAGATTTTGTGTGACCTCGGGCTACGATCGATCAGACTGTTGACGAATAACCCAAAGAAGGTTATTGGTCTGTCAGGATACGGTCTGAGGATCAACGAACAGATTCCACTTGAAATTAAGCCGACTGAATACAACCGCAATTATTTGAAGACAAAACGGGAGAAGTTAGGCCATAAATTGCAAAAATATGATTTATAGAGAAAAGAGGTTCACGGTTCAAAGAAGTGAATGGTGAATGGTTAAGATTAGGGGCAGGCCCCTGTGCCTGCCCTAAAAGCGGGTAAACACAGGGGTTACCCCTACGACGTAATCTTAAACCTTCGGGATTGCTTCGCAGAGTCGCAATGACGGAAGAGGAGAAGGAACGAAGAACAACATGTAGAGGCAGACCCAATGAAATAAATTCGCAGGTTCAACAATGAAGTGCAACACTTTAGGAAGCGGGAAAGGAAAGGTTATCCTAAAGTGTTATGGGAAAGAGGTATGAGCATTTAAGCATGGAAGAACGGGATTTAATCGGGCAGATGCATTGGCAGGGCATGAGCAAGACCATGATAGCCAAAGCAACAGGCAGGCACAAGAGCACGGTATCAAGGGAGATAAGCCGCAATGCCTCAGAGCAGTATAGGCGTTACACGCCGCATCAGGCGCAAAAGAGAGCCGATGAAAGGAGGAAAGAGGCAGGCAAGCGGTATCGTCTAAAGAGCGCTGAGATACGGCAATATGTGCATGAGGGACTTAACACGGGATGGTCTCCGGAGATAATAGCAGGCAGGCTAAAAATAGAGAAAGAGGGACTTACAATCAGTTATGAGGCAATATATCAGTATATCTACCATCCTGAAACAGAAGACAGGCAAGAGCTAATAAAATGTCTTGTCAGCGGGCATAAGAAGCGCAAGAGCAAAGGCATAGGCAGGAGACAGAAAAAGACAAAGATACCTGGCAGGGTATCCATACAGCAAAGACCCGCAGAAGCTGAAGTTCGTAAAGAGATAGGGCATTGGGAAGGAGATAGCATAGTCAGCAGAAAGAGCCTTGCTGTATTAAACAGCCTGACAGAGAGAGCAAGCAGGCTGCTGTTATTGACAAAGCTGCCTAAAAAGACGG
>JAJHSB010000038.1 GCA_022684035.1 Candidatus Acetothermia bacterium
CGAGTTAAAGGCAGACCTGGACCTGGAACGGTTGCCATCCGGGAAATTCCAGACCAACGAGCTGGTGCTACTGTTGGGGATGATGGCCTACAACCTGTTGAGGTTGATTGGAAAGGTGTGCCTGCGGGAGGCTGATGCCCCGCCTCCGGCTCTCCTTCGGGAGGCACTGTCCCTGGTTTGACACCTGGCGGCGGGTATATCTGCAACTGGTTCCGACCTGAGGGGTGGGAAGATTGTAGCTGCGCATCGACCAAAGGAAGGGAGAGACGATGATCTCCAGGGGAGAGGTATCACTTAAGTTGAGGAAAATGGGGTACAGGAGACACTGGCGGTCCGATTTTCACCGTATTCCAATATCCTTCGTTGAGCTCGGCTGGTGAATTGCTGCCATCTCGAATCCGGAGACCCCTCAAAATGAGCGATGAAGGGTACTTGACAACCTCTTGCCCCTGTGATATAGTATATTTGTAAGCCATGAGCGGGTAAGTTGTCCATCCTTCACGGATTCAGGAAGATGAAACATGAAAGAAGAGAAGCGAGTTCAGGAGGCAAACGAAGGCAAGCTTAAAGCCTGTCCAAGGTGGTCCTCATCGCCTTCAACTGGAATGGCTGGCGTGGTATGAACTGGAATTGGAAGGTGACTTGAAATGGATAATAACCTGAGAGAAGGGATGAGGTGGCTTGATCAAGCAGAAGCGGACTTAAAGACTTCCAGGGACTGTCTAAACTCTGAAAATCACTATGCCTCAGCCTTTTTCTCTCAACAGACTGCAGAGAAAGCATTGAAGGGGTTTCTTTATTCTAAGGGGTTCAGGGCGTTGGTAACTCACTCTGTAGTTGAGCTGCTTGAGGAGTGTGGGACATTAGAGGAATCTTTTAGAGAACTCATGAACCATGGTAAGGAGCTTGACAGACACTACATCGGCTCAAGATACCCCAACTTTTATCCATCAGGCGCTCCCTACAAATATTACACAAAGGAGATTGCGCAAAGATGCTTAAATTATGCCGAGTCGATCTTAAAAGAAGTGAAGAAGTATTTAAAAAGATAGAAAGATACAAGGACATTGTGGTCAAGGAACTCAGGCCAAAAGCAGTAATACTTTTTGGCTCATTTGCCAAAGGAGATATCAACGAATGTTCTGATGTTGACATTATAGTGATCGCTAATTTTAAAGAGGGATTCTTAGACAGAATCAAGCTCCTCTTGGACTTCAACGATGAGCTTAAGCTTCCCCTCGAGCCAATGGGCTATACCACCGAAGAGTTCCAAAGGATGCAAAAGGAAGGGAATCGTTTCATCCAAGAAGTCCTTAATACCGGTAAAGTTCTTTATGGTATGATTCCAGAGAGAGGAGGCCAAAGTCAGGGAAATTCCATGAAGAGATTCATTGAGGCAAGTTTATGATGAATAAGCCGCTTGAGATAAAAGGCAGCATCCTTGCCCGTAACACACTGTTCAACCTGATCGGGCAGGGGCTTCCGCTGGTAGTAGCCATAGTTACCATGCCACTTATTATCCAGGGCCTTGGCACTGAGCGCTTCGGGCTGTTGGCTTTAGCCTGGGTAGTTTTAGGTTACTTTGTCATTTTTGATTTGGGGCTGGGCCGGGCTACCACCAAATTTGTTGCTGAGGCCTTGGGCAAGGGCGAGGAAGAGCAGGTGCCGCGCCTCGTCTGGACTGCAGTTACGATTCAGGTCTTCTTTGGTCTATTGGGAGCCATTGTTTTAGCGAGTATAACGCCACTTCTTGTGGAGCGCATCCTAAACATCCCACCAGCGCTCATAAAAGAGGCTAAGGATACCTTCTATCTACTTTCTCTCTCTATCCCGGTGGTTTTAGTCTCCAGCTCCTTCCGTGGTGTACTGGAAGCGATCCAGCGGTTTGACTTGGTTAATATTGTGCGTGTTCCTTCAAGCACTTTAACCTTTCTGCTCCCTCTAGTTGGTCTGTTTTTAGGCTTTAACCTGCCGGGCATTGTCTCTTTAATTTTGGCAGTACGGCTTACTGAATTAACCGTCTTTGTCGTAATGAGCATCCGAATCGCTCCACGCCTGAAGAGATACTCAAGCTCTTTTGCTCTTTTATCCCGCCTTTTCTCCTTTGGAGGCTGGATGATGGTTTCCAGCATTGTTGGCCCAATTTTGGTGCATTTAGATCGCTTCCTGATTGCTTCGCTTATGTCAATGGCGGCGTTGGCTTATTACTCAGCACCCTATGAAGCTGTAACGCGTCTTTGGGTTATCTCTACAAGTTTAGCTATGACTCTTTTCCCGGCCTTTAGCTCCTTGGAAGGAGTGAGGGATAGGCAGAAACTTGGTATCCTTTTTGCTCGTGCGGTCAAATATATTCTCCTGGTGATAGGCCCTATTGTTCTTATAATAGGGTTGTTTGCCGAGGATATTTTACAGGCATGGCTAGGGGCCGACTTTGCCGTAAAAAGCACAGTAGTTTTACAGGTTTTTGCCCTTGGTGTTTTGATTAGTTCTCTTGCTTGGATTCCTTGCGTACTCCTGCAGGGGGCAGGACGGCCTGACATTCCGGCCAAGTTCCACCTGCTTCAGCTCCCTCTTTATATCGGAATTGTTTGGTTTTCGGTCAACCAATGGGGCATTGCCGGGGCGGCATGGGCCTGGACCTGTCGTGTGGCCTTAGAGGCCGTCTTATTATTTGGAGCTAGCTTTAAAGTTTATAGATTAGCACCTCGTTTGTTGGTAGATAACGGCACGATACTTACGGGCTTTGCACTGACAGTACTTGCAAGTACAGTCTACGGGTTGAAAATACTTGTTGGTGATTCTTCCTTGGCTGCACAGGTTTTACTTGTTAGTGGACTTTTTTGCTTGTTTGCTTGGTTTTCCTGGATGAACATTCTGGATACTTCAGATAAGGAAATGATCTTTAAGGTGGTGAAACTGCGGTAGTTAGGGCACTGAAAACCTATATGTATACCCAGTGCTAATTCAAAACTAAGGCTGAACGCTGAGCAGCATAGGTGTCTGTGATTAAGGAGGTTTATGAATTGTATTCTCATATAAGCTTGAGTAGGAAGAGAAGATGATTCATGATTTAAAGAGCAAAAAGATTCTTGTGACCGGTGGGGCCGGATTTGTTGGCTCATTTGTGGTTGAGAAGTTACTAGAAGGGGGAGTGGCAAGAGAAGATATTTTTATTCCTCGCTCAGCCGATCTTGACCTTCGAAAGTGGGGAAATTGCCAAAGAGCGGTTAAGGGGCAGGATATAGTGATTCATCTTGCCGCAAATGTGGGTGGGATTGGCTATAATCAATACAAACCCGGAGAACTCTTTTACGACAATTTGTCTATGGGAATCCATCTAATGGAAGCAGCCCGTCAGACTGGAGTGGAGAAATTTGTCTCGATTGGCAGCATCTGCTCGTATCCAAAATTCGCGCCTGTGCCATTTAAGGAAGAAAACCTCTGGAAAGGCTATCCAGAGGAGACCAACGCAGCATATGGCCTTGCGAAGTTGATGGCTTTGGTCCAATCTCAAGCCTATCGGCAGCAGTACGGTTTTCATGCCATTCATCTTCTCATGGTTAATCTTTATGGTCCGCGGGATAAGTTTAATCTTGCTAGTGGTCATGTCATTCCATCACTGATTCGGAAAATTTATCAAGCAAAACGGGCAGGGAAAAATTTCATCGAAGCTTGGGGCACAGGCAAAGCAACGAGGGAATTCCTATATGTTGAAGATGCCGCTGAAGGAATCGTACTCGCGACCGAGTACTATGATAAACCTGATCCAGTAAACCTTGGCTCAGGGATGGAAATCTCGATCCAGGATTTGGTGGTAACAATCGCCCGACTGATGGATTTTCACGGCGAAATCCGCTGGGATACCGCAAAGCCTGACGGCCAACCTCGCCGGAGGCTCGATGTTTCTCGGGCCGAGAAAGAGTTTGGTTTTCGACCAGAAACCACCTTGGAAGAGGGGCTAAAAAGAACCATCCAATGGTGGGGAACCGAAGGGAGGAAAATATATGGGCAATAAACTAGTGAAAAGCATTACCACCTGCCGTTCCTGTGACTTTCAAAAACTCACGCCAATTTTACATCTTGGTGACTTGTACGTTTCCAATTTCATCGATGCACCTACACCGGACGAAGAAAAATATCCGCTTGAAATGATGCTCTGCGATCAGAGTGCTAGCGGCTGCGGCCTCCTGCAACTAAAACATACCGTCTCCCCTGAGGCTCTGTACAGAAATTATTGGTATCGTTCAGGCATGAATCAGACAATGACTAAAGAGCTCCACAGCATCGCTGGCAAAGCGGAGACGCTCGCTAAACTTTCTGCTAATGACTTGGTTTTGGATATCGGCTGCAACGACGGGACGCTTCTTCGGGGGTATTGTTTCCCTAAACTAAAGTTAATCGGATTTGAACCTGCAAGAAACCTCATCGCTGAGTCAAGTATGGGTACCACAAAAATCATCAACGATTTCTTTTCTTTTGAACATTGGCAAAGAGAGTTTGGAGATACAAAGGCAAAAGTCATTACTGCTATCGCGATGTTTTATGACCTTGATGATCCCAATACCTTCGTTGCCGATGTTGTGAAGTGCCTCGCTGATGACGGAATCTTCATCATTCAAATGAGTTATCTTCCGTCAATGCTCGAAAACAACGCTTTTGATAATATCTGCCACGAACATTTGGAATACTATTCACTGTTGTCGCTTGAAAATCTTCTTACTCAACATAATCTTGAAGTATTTGATGTTGAACTCAATGATATAAATGGCGGTAGCTTTCGCACTTATATAAGGCATCGAAACGGCAGCTACGAGAACTTGCCCGAAGGAGCAACGAAGCGGGTAAAGAAGGTACGATCTTTTGAGCAGAATTTAGGGTTGCATAGCAAAAAGATTTACGATGATTTCGCTCGCTCCGTGAATATAATCAGAGAAAAGCTTTATACGTTCATCAAAGGCGAGGTTAGTGAAGGGAAAACCGTCTATGTCTATGGCGCCTCTACGAAAGGAAATACCCTGCTCCAGTTTTGTAACTTGGATTATCGGCTGATTAAGGGGGCGGCAGAAAAGAATCCAGCTAAATGGGGCAGAAAGACTATCGGAACATTAATCCCCATCATTTCAGAAGAACAGGCTCGGAAAGAGAAACCAGACTATTTCTTAATTTTGCCCTGGCATTTCCTTGAAGAATTTCTCCAGCGCGAAGCTAGCTACCTCCACTCGGGCGGTAAATTCATCGTCCCGCTCCCGGAATTCAGGATCTTAAGCGCGGCAGATTTATGAAGGTTTTAGTCGCAGGAGATAAGAACATTGCTGATGTCGTGGGACTCCTTGCAAAAGCGTTTCGGGCTTGCGGCCACGAGGCGGATGTGTTTTATTTCAACGCTGGCGTCTCACGAATCGAACAAGCGCGTTTCGGTAGTCAGCAATTGAAAAAAATCGGCTCGTGTGTTTTGAATACAGTTTTTAGTCGTTCCTGGAAAGATAGATATTTTCGCCTGATTAACACTCGATTCTTAAACCACGTAACCGAGTTTCGGCCAGATTTTCTTCTTGTAGTTTGTGGAGTTCAGCTATTCCATGAAACGCTTATACAACTCAAAAAGAGACTTAGCATTCCGATGGTAAATTGGGTTATTGATGATCCCGCACGCGCTCAGGATCCCGGATTCCTAGGGACGTATTTGCTCTATAATGTTCTATTTTCCTGTGGACCAGAGTGGTTAGATTTTGCGAAACTTTGGAGCTGTAGGATCGAATATTTACCGCTTGCTACCGACTCAGATGTTTACCGTCCGCTTGAAGATGAGCAAAAGGGAAAAATAATGTCTACTTCCTCTTACGATACTGATATTGTATTCGTTGGAACATTTAGTCCGAGAGATCCTAGCAGTATGTTTAGGGCTTCTGTTCTTGGCGCATTGGCAAATCACGGCTATAATATAAAAATTTATGGCCGTGGTGTAACACATTATACGAAACTGGTACCTGGCCTTCGGACATGCTCGGTTAGTGAAGGACACTTGCCAGCAGAGGAGATAAACAAAATTTACAATCGGGCTAAGATTGTTTTGAATATCTATAATATCTTTAATCAGCACGTCGTCGCATTGCGAGTCTTCGAAGTTGCAAGTGCAGGTAGTTTTCAGCTAACTGCTTATCAACGAGCTCTTGACCAGTTATTCCCTAGCGGCATGATCGAGACATACCGCAATCTAGTCGAACTGTTAGACAAAATAGATTTTTATTTAAGAAATCCCGACGAACGAAGGAGGAAGGCGGAAGCGGCCGCTACTTTTAGCCGAGAACATCACTCCTATATCCGCCGGGTTGATCAAATCCTCGGCGCGGTATTCCCAAACGGAGTGTAAAGGGGCTTTCTCGTATGATGCACGATTTCAGCGTTAAGTCATGGGTCAAATCTGGCTATTGCAAAGGTGGAATTTTCTACGTTCTCTTCTATGGGCCGGTCAAGGTTTTGTATCGGGTCTGTAAAAACTTATTCATCCAGGCGTACCTGAATGCGCGATCCCCGAAAACATTTACGTTTCAAGGAAAAACCTATCCATATTTTTATCATCGCTACAATAGGACATGGGAAAATGAACGCACAGTTGAGGTTCCGATCATTTGGGATGTTGTAAAAAATGCGAAGGGAAAGCGTATCCTTGAGGTTGGCCACGTTCTTTCTCATTATTTCCCGTGCGACCACGATGTTCTTGATAAATATGAAAAGAGTCGTGGCATCATTAACGAGGACGTAGTTAATTTCCGGCCGAGTCAACTTTATGATTTAATTGTTAGCATCTCTACGTTAGAGCATGTTGGCTGGGACGAAGAAGAGAAAGATCGCTACAAAATCCTCCGGGCGCTGGAAAACCTTACTAGGTGTCTTGCTCCCCGAGGCGAGATGATAGTTACTTTACCGTTTGGCTATAACCGCGAAATGGACAAGTTGCTTAAGGAAAGCAAAATGTCCTTTATGGATACATACTATCTTGAGCGCATTTCTCAGAATAACCAATGGCAAGAAACGACTTGGAAGCGGGTCCGTGAAGCAAAATATAACACTCCGTTTCCTTACGCTAATGCCTTAGCCGTTGGCGTGATTAAAAATGAGAAAACGTAATTTGCTCGACTGGTTAGCGATTTTAGCAGGGTGTAAGCATGTATCCCCATATAACCTAAAGGAGTAATATCTATGAACATTAAAATGCTTATCGTTTTACCATCGAGTAAACCTGGCGGTGTTCAAGAATACGTGCGTTCACTAGTTAACCTCTTGCCTCAAGATGCCTTTGAATTGCATCTTGCTGCACCGGGCCATGGGTCACTTTTTAAGGCCTTGGAGACCGAGAAGGTATTTACGCACCATGCCCCCATAGACTACTCATTTGCATCTCTCCCCCTTTCAACACTGCGCTTCAGGCATTTTGTGAAAGCCAAGCAGTTTGACTTAGTTCATTTGCATACAGTTAGAGCAGGTCTGTTGGGTTGCTTAGCGGCTCTTGGGGCCTCTTGGCCCATTGTTTATACAGGGCACGGATGGCGGTTCGAACAAAAGCCCAATCCTGTGAGCCAGGCCATTTTCTATCGCATAGAGCGGTTTATCTGTGGCCGTGCCACATCAGTAGTATTTCTTAGTGAGAGAGATCGTAAGCTTGGCATAGAAAGTAGATTAGTTGATGAAGACAAGGCTGTGCTGATTCGGACCCGAATAAATGCAACGAGGTTTCAGACCAAGACTTGCAACTCCGGGCTTTCCAAACGAGAGGAGTTTGGCATACCTTCAGACGCCATCGTTATCGGAACAGTTGCTAGAGTTGTGTATGAAAAGGATCCTGCGACATTCCTTCGCACTGCGGCACGGCTGAAGCCGCTTATTCAAAACGTGTACTTTACCTGGGTAGGCGATGGAGAGCTCAAAGAGGAGGTGCTCGAGCTTTCCAGACGATTGGGTATCGAAGATCGTTTTATGGTTACTGGTTACAGAGATGTGGAGGAAATCCCCGCTTTGTTGGACTTGATGGATGTCTTTCTCCTGGCATCGCGTATCGAAACTTTTCCTTTAAGCATTTTAGAAGCGATGGCAGCACGAAGACCGGTCGTCGCAACTGATGTCGGGGGCATTTCAGAAGTTGTTCGCCACGGGATTACTGGCTGGCTTTTTCCTCCCGGAGATGACGCCCAAGCAGCGCAATTGGTGCTGAAGGCGCTAGAAGACAGGGAAAAGCGCCATCAAACAGTTGAAAATGCTTGTCAATATGTGAGCGAATTTTATTCTCCGCCCGAAGAGATGGCTAAGGAATACCAGACTGTTTATGAACAAGTGATTCAGCGGATGAAAGCTGGGATCAATTGCCTGAATCCGTGAAACTAGCTGGACTTTTCCTTGCATTTCGTATCTGAGACCTGCTATACTCGAGTGTGGGGAAGCCGCTGAAGACTTTCACCCTAAAGGTGAAGATGCGTTTCGAGATAGTGCAGGGAGACGAACAACCCCGTGCCTGACACGGGGCAGGCATTTCCAGTCATTCGGGTCTAGCCTTGATAGGTGCTATACTGGACAGGACCAATATTC
>JAJHSB010000080.1 GCA_022684035.1 Candidatus Acetothermia bacterium
CTTTGGCTATCCGTGGCAGTATCCACAATTGATTTTCATACCCATGAGCAAGAGGCTCTTCGAGAAGTAATCCCAGAAGTTCCTCTCTCTGCTGGGGAGACAACCGGGAAGGCCGACCAGGGTGAGGCTTTGCCCTCAACGCTTCTTTCCCTCCTTTCTCTACCTGATCCTTCCAGTGTTTCACAGAGGACGGTGCTGCCCCTATCTGCCGGGCTACTTCTCGAATGCCCATACCTTGCTCCAACAGGGTTGCCGCTCGTTGTCTTCGCGCTTCCAGTACTTTTGCACTTCCTTTTGGTCTCATGTATTATTATAGTATAGTCTTGTTTTATTATAAATGCAAGGGTCAATAAGCACCCGCCAAAATATCATCATTGCAATTATAATATCTTGTCGTCTCCAATGTAAACAGAGAAAGGAAAAGAGAATTTTACCATCGCAGTTATTTGCCTGTAAAATGAATTGAAAATTAGTATACTATATAATATACTTATTTACTGTTAGTCGTATTAAGACTTAGATGGTAACGAAGGTGTCCGCCAATGGACCCCTTAGGCTAAATGTAACTACGCAGGTTAGATAGACTGCAGGTGGAAGGCTATGCGGGACAAATCATACGTGATCATGAGATGGCTAAAATACTTTCAGTCTTCGGTCTTCAACCTAAAATAGCTAATTAGCTACGCTAAAACTATGATTGGAATCTGGGTGAGAAGAGGAGGACCGTGGAATGCGTGCTAAAGTTACACAGGCATTAGATGAGATAAGACTCTATTTACAAGCACACGGCGGTGATATTGAATTGGTCGATGTTACTGCTGATGGCGTAGTGCAGGTGAGATTGACCGGCGCTTGTCAGGGATGTCCGATGAGTCAATATACTCTGAATATGCAAGTCGAAGCGCAGCTCAAAGAGGCAGTACCGCAAATAAAACGTGTGGAAGCATTATAGGAGGTTGCGCAGAGCCATCGATGGAAAAGATAACCAGAATCAATGACGTGATTAAGTATCAAAGAGTCTTCTAAATTCTAATAGCTTATCTTTTCTGTTCCATTGATGGTCTTAGCGAAAATCAAGCAGATGTCTTTTGCAAAAGTTATAGATCGTTTTTACCTGAAAACTTCGCTGAAGATGATATACTCCTTGCTTCAACCACCCGAATTTTGGTTTCTGCGGATTATATGTTGAGAGCGGTAAACTTATAGTGTGGTATACTGTAAAAGGCGGTCTACTACTATTGCAGATTGGATGCAAATAGAGATCATCGAAGGTGGAATGTGCGCAAATCAAAGTCGGCAATAGCAATAGCAAAATCCGTTCTCTTTTCTGACTCTTTTCGCTCCGTATCGCTTGCTAATTGAACAAAAGTCAGTATGCAAAGGAGTGATAATGAAAATAAACGTTGTTGAACGACAGCATAGTTCTAGCAAAAGTCCGAAAGAATACGCGATAAAAAAAACCGAGGCGCTCGACCGTTATTTTAATCGGGTAATAAGTGTCGATATTACTCTTTCAGTTGAAAGAGAAAAACAAATCGCGGATTTTGTTATCCATCTCATCAATCGTAAAATTATTAAGATACGTGAAGAATCAGATGATATGTATGCAGCGATCGATGGCGGAGTCGACAAGCTTAAACGACAACTGGTTAAGTATAAAGATAAGGTTAAGGATAAGGGATCGGGAAGTGCATTGCAACAGAAGACTGAGGTCGTAGACGTATCGACCGATCTATCCGCTCTGATCCGACAGCAGGAGCACACGCACAAGGAGATTATCAGAACAGACCATGTTATTCGAAAGCCAATGTCACCCGAAGAGGCGGCACTCCAACTGACGGCTACCGATCAAATCTTTCTTGTTTTCATAAATGTGGCGTCTGGAACACCGAATGTCATTTACAAACGTAGGGATGGAAATTACGGACTTATAGAACCGTAATTTTCTAAGCAGAAAGCTTCTCTTTTCTTTTGAAGAAGTGGTTATGGTAAGAGCTTTATCGCTGTTCTCAGGAAGCTTAGCCAGCCTTGTTGCAACGCGGTTGGTGGAGCTGTCAGATGGGGTGGATGAAGTACAGTTATTGTCTTTTCGTTCACCGTTCTTTACTGATTATGAGCGGGTGCGTGAGATAGCCAAAAGAACTTGGCCGGCGATGCAGTTTCGTAGTCAGGCGATAAATAAAGACTATCAGCAGTTGGTGGGTATCTTATCTACTGATGAATTTTCACTGGCTCGTAGTTGTTACTATTGTCGTACTCTTATGTTGACGCGAGCAGCGCAATATATGAAACGGATCAAAGCAGATTTCATCGTCACCGGCGAGATAGAGGGAAGTAATGGATTGACGAAGTGCGAGTTAGAACGTATCAGCACTGATGCGGGGATCAGTGATCTTGTATTACGTCCTCTCTCAGCAAAGTTGCTTTCCCCGACGCGGCCGGAGCAAGCGGGATGGGTTAATGCGGAAAACTTATACGATCTTCAAGTAGGTGATAAGGAACGATTAGCAAAATTGGCGTTTACGTTAAACCTTGTTAATCAAAATTTGTTTGACCGATTTGACCGACAAGATAGGTGTAAATTGATTCGTCCTAACTTCGGGCCACGGTTAGCCGATCTTCTTTGTGAGAAAGAGTTTACACTGAATGGATTACGCCTGCTTGATTTTAGTTATTACTACAAGAAAGGACCGGATGTTACGATTGTGCTGGCGATTGAAATAGAAGAGAAACGGAATTTACAGAATTTTTTTCTTCCCCAGGATGCGCGAGTCTATCTACCGACGCATCAGGGGCCATTGGCATTGGTTCGTACTGATTGGACAGCAAAGAAAGAAGATGAGATTGCGGAAATCATTGAATTGGCAGGGCGGATGATCGCTATTTATAGTGCAGCCGCACATCATGAACAAATCCAAATTAACTATCGCTTTGAGAACAAGAACGAGACAATAAGCCGCACTATATCGCCGTTTGCTGACTTTAATGAAATTAATCGTTATGCGGTTTAATAGCGAATTTCTCGCACTGGAAACTATATTGTGCGGATTTCGTATTTTCATGTTGAAAAAAATATTGACCTGTGTTATATTTATAGTTTAATTTAAAAATAGGGATCATCTCCAAAAAAGTTGGTAAGATCATGAGGATTCGAGGGAAATGCTTAAGAATTACAAAAGGATTCGAGGGGTCAAGCCCCGTATCAAGTACGGGGCAAGGATTCGCGGGAAATGCTTATAAAATCCTTACTCAAAAATAAGCACTTGAACCCTTGAACCCTTTATTTATTGGAACAAGGATTAAAGAGGGAGGTAGTAAGGTATGCCTTTTTTTCGCTATCAATGCCGTAAGTGCGGCGCGGAATTCAAAGTTTTGCAGCATAGCAATGACAAAATGGCAACATGCTTAGAGTGTGATAGCAAATCGTTGGAGCAGCTTTTACCACGCATCGGGGTAATATACAAGGGGAGTGGCTATCATTCCACTGATTACAAAACTACACGTGCACGAGGGGCAGGAAGCAGTTCTGCAGATGATAAGCAATCAAGCAACGAAAATTCGGCTTCAGAATAAACCGCCGGCATCTGATCTATTGGATAGATGTGCGGAATGGCGGTTGCAATTTTTTTTAGAATGGATAAATCTTAAATCTATTGTGCTGGTAGTTATGGTGCAAGATAAGTAATTAAGAGATACGAAATCAAAAATATATTACTACAGAGCATAAGGAACCGCTTTATCCTAACACACCCCTCTCAGCGGCAATCATTCAAACTAAAACTTGGGATTAAATCTAATTGGTACAGACAAGATGTAGATGATCAGGCGAATTAAGGAGCCTGTTAATGTAGGAGGTAGCAATTGATCTCTGGCGATGATATACGGAAGATAAAACTTGAGCTGGCTTCTCCGGAGACGGTACTTAAGTGGTCTCATGGAGAAGTGACTAAATCTGAGACAATAAACTATCGCACCCATAAGCCGGAGCAAGGAGGGCTTTACGCCGAACACATCTTCGGTCCTGAAAATGACTACGAATGCAGTTGCGGTAAATATAAAGGGAAAAAATATGAAGGGATAACTTGTGAAAAGTGTAGTGTTTTGGTGACTTCGTCTGCAGCGCGGCGCGTCAACTTTGGTCATATATCCTTAGTTAGCCCGGTGGTCCATTTTTGGTTTCTCAAAGGAGTATCCAGCCCCTTATCCCGCTTGTTGGGAATAAAAAAGAAGGAACTTGAACAGATCGTATATTACGAAACCGAATCGAGCACTGAATCTCTTTATATCGTTACCACTTCACAATCAAAAGAGATCCGGCCAGGGGAGATTCTTTATAACTCGGAAATGCGGATTCTGCGCCGCCTCTTTGCCTTTGATGTTGAAGCGGCAATCTATATTGAAAATCCTCCTCAGGTTGTTGCCAGTGAAGGCGGGATTGTAAAGATTGAGGAAAGAAAGTTGACCAACGGCGAGCCGATGATCTTCATTGTCGTGGGATCACAAGCCTATCCGGTATCTCCTGCTGTTCCATTACTCGTAGCAGAAGGGGATGAGATCGAGACTGACACCCTCCTTGCGGAGATGCCGGTTGATGAACTCTGTTCGCAAACGGCGTTTGCCATGTTCTCCGCGTATTATGGATCAGCATTGCAAGGCGAGGCAATCGAGGAGAATTTAGATTCTTTAATCTTTCTCGTTACTAAAGTGAAGGATCCAGCTATTCCGCTTCAAGTTGGTGATCGGGTGTCATATCTTGAGAAGCGGGCATGGGAACGACTATATCCTGGAAAAATTGAAATATACACCGGTGCCCATGGGGTCAAAGAACTGTTAACTCAACTAAATCTTGTTGAATTGCATAATCAGTTAACCGCCCAGATGCGTGCCGAGACGAGCCAAGGTAACCAACGGCGGATCGTTAAACGCCTCTCAATAGTCGATCAACTACTTAAATCAGGCAACCGACCCCAGAACATGGTGTTGGATGTGCTCCCAGTTCTTCCTCCGTTTCTGCGGCCGATGATCCAATTAGATGGAGGTAAGTTTGCGACCACCGACTTAAACGATCTTTATCGACGGATCATCAATCGTAATAATCGCTTGAAGAAATTAATTTCAATGGGAGCGCCAGAGGTGATTCTTCGTAATGAACGGCGGATGCTGCAAGAGTCTGTTGATGCATTAATTTATAACGAGAAGAAGGAAACACCGATTTGCGGACGTGACAACCAGCCGCTAAAGTCTCTCTCCGAACGACTACAGGGAAAACATGGGAGATTACGTCGTAACCTCCTCGGTCGACGAGTTGATTACTCAGGACGGGCAGTGATCGTTGTCGATCCGACGCTCAAACTACATCAGTGTGGCTTACCGAAGAAAATAGCACTGGAACTTTTCAAACCCTTTATCTTAAGCCGATTGAAAGAGACCGCTTTCTCTGATTTCGACGATATAAAGAACAAAGCACTTTTAGGAGAGCTGCCTGAAGTGTGGGATATTTTAGAAGAGCTGGTCAAAGAGCATCCGGTTCTTCTGAACCGCCAACCAACGCTTCATCGCATGTCAATTCAGGCATTTGAACCGCTATTGGTCGACGGCGAGGCAATTCATATACATCCACTTGTCTGTCCTCCTTATAACGCCGACTTTGATGGCGACCAGATGTCAGTTCATCTGCCCCTCTCAGTCGAGGCGATCTCTGAGGCACGTAATATTATGGCTGCTCCGCTGAATATTCTTTCGCCGTCCAATGGTGAACCGCTGACTGTACCATCGCAGGACCCGATCTTTGCTTTCCATTACATGACCACAGTAAATCCTAATGGAAAAGGAAGAGGCAAATACTTCAAGAATATTGATGAGGCCCGGCGAGCATATGAAGAGAAGATAATCGATTTACACAGCGAAATTAAAATTAAGATCGACGGAGAACTGATCGATTCGACCTTAGGGAGAGCTGAGATAAATCACATCCTGCCGTCTGAGATTCGTAATTATACACGTCTTTATAGCCGTAAAGAGATCAAGCAACTCGTAATGGAATGTTACTATCGCTGCGGTAAAGAGCGTATGGCCGCTCTGCTCGATGACCTGAAAGACTTAGGATTTAAGTATGCTACGCACGCCGGTCTGACCATATCACTGAAAGATTGCTTGATCCCGCCAGAGAAGGAAGAGATTGTCCACCAGTCGTACGCCCGTGTCTTACTCGTTAATAAGATGTACGAGAGCGGTTTAGCCACCGAAAAGGAACGTTCTCAGGCGGTGATCAAAGTCTGGCGCCAGACCGTCGATGCAGTCGAAAAAGCGGCGATGAAAAACTTAAGCTGCCAGATGTTTAATCCGTTAGCTGGTATCGTCATTTCAGGGGCACGCGGGGGACCGGATCAAGTCAAACAATTATGTGGAATGCGAGGACCGATGGCCGGTCCTTCCGGTGAGATCATCGAAATGCCCGTTATTTCCAATTTCCGTGAAGGGTTGGATATGATGGAATACTTTATTTCTACCCACGGAGGAAGAAAAGGTGCTGCCGATACAGCACTTAAAACAGCGGAATCAGGCTATCTGACCCGTCGGCTGGTCGATGCATGCTCCGATGTTATCGTTATTGAAGAAGATTGCGGTACCCATCAAGGATCTGAGATTAATCCTTTTTGGTTCAGCAAAGGTGACCTCATGGTAAAGGTGGCAGATAGAATTTACGGCCGCGTCACTGCTGAACCGGTGATCGATCCGCGATCAGGAGAGATTCTGATTGCCGCCAACCAGTGGATCGACAAAAATATGGCTCATTGGCTCGGCACGCTGCAACATGAGTTTGATCTCAATGACAAAGCTCAGGTTCAGAGAGCAGTAGGGATGAAGAGTGTAACGGATATCCATAATCCAGCAAATGGTCGGGTCTTAATGAGTGAAGACGAACCATTTACCGCTCATTTGGCGGAAGAATTATGTCGTGCTGGCTTCACGCACATCATCCTCCGCCCGCGAATCGTTATCCGCTCTCCCATGACTTGCGAAACCGAAGGAGGGATATGCCAATTATGTTATGGCTTTGATCTTAGTAATCATCAGCCAGTGGCACTCGGCACTGCCGCAGGAGTTATTGCCGCCCAGTCAATCGGTGAACCAGGGACACAGTTAACGATGCGCACATTCCACACTGGTGGCGTAGCGGGGATCGATATTACCCAAGGACTTCCGCGTGCTGAGGAACTCTTTGAAGCGCGCAAAACAATGAAAAGCGCCCAAGCTGCAGTATCTTCTCTCGATGGTTACGTTTCACGTATGCTCGCTTCTCCCGCAGGGCGGGAGATAGTGGAAATTACAGGAGAAGAGCGTGTCATTCGTATTCCATCTCTCTTATTGAACCCGGATCTTCTCCACGCAGATGAATCTAAATTAACAGAAGTGCAAGATCTGGTTGTGACAAAGAGTCCATATGAAGGTGAACTATTTGTCAAGGACGGTGATGGTGGGATAGAGATACTGATCATTAACAGCAAGAAAGGCGGACAAATATACAGACTGCCTAAAGGGGCGATTCCTGTTGTCGAGGATGGAGATGTAGTAAGAGAAGGAATTCCGCTGACAGAACAGTTTACTGTTGAAACGGTCATCTCCGACAGCGCGGGTGTAGTCGAACTAAACAAAGAGAATGACCGTCAGCTTAATGTAGTTAGCGACGACGGAAATCTCCATTCATATCCAATCGCCTATGGCGCCCGTCCGCTGGTGAAAGCAGGTGATTGGGTGCACCCAGGCGATAAACTCATCTCAAAATCAAAGCCGATGGTAATTACTGCCGCAGAAGCGGGCAAGGTAGCTTTGGTTGACGGTATCATCCTTATCTATACCCCACAGGTAAATGGTCTTCGCTTTCCTCTCACCACTGATCTCACTCTAATTAAAGAGCACGGAGAGATGGTAAAGGCAGGAGAACGTATTCTACAACTTAATCTACAACGATCCGGATCAGTAGTGATCGAGAAGGTTGAAGAAGAAGAGGGACTGACCACGGTCTATTTGCGCTACATCAGCCAAGTTGAAGTGGAACAGCGATCCGTTGTTAGCGTTGGAGATAAGGTGAGAGAGGGAGACCTTCTCACCAAAGGAGTCGTTCCTCCACATATTCTACTTGAGGCATCAGGGGTGAGAAAGACTCGCGACTATCTATTGAGCGAGATTCATAAGGTCTATAAAACACAAGGTGTTGATCTAAGTGATAAACATATCGAAATTATCATTCGCCAAATTTTAAACAACGTACGGATAATCTCGCCGGGAGATGCAGATTTATTATTAGATAGTTTGGTTTCACTGGAAACTTTTCGGGCAGAGATCGCAAGGATTACACGTATAAATGCTGCTGCAAGTCGTACTCGCCAAGAGGTATTGGGCGATACAATGACACCTCCGGCAAAAGTTGCACGTGATATTATTGCGATGGGGCGGGTAATCGCGCCAGCCGGAGAGTCGTTTACCGCCGAGATCCTTGTTGCTGCCCAAAGAGCAGGAATAGCAGAAGTAATCGGTATTCGTGATGGAAAAGAGATAGTGATCCCGCTGCGAGATTTGACTTTACCAACAGGTGAGCGGGAATTGTTACGCATATCCAAGGCTGCGTTATCGGCCAAAGGGTGGCTTGCCGCTGCTTCGTTCCTCCGTACGACCACGGTCCTTGCCGAGGCTGCCTTACGAGGGGAAGTAGATGAACTTAAAGGGCTCAAACCGTGTGTCATTGTGGGAAAGAAGATACCAGTCGGCACCGGATTTAAGATGACGATCGATCAAGATGGAGAGTAGAGCTGTGTGCTAAGTCGTCGACGCGTAGTTGACAGTAAGGCAGCGACGATATATAATATTACCTTTTAGGAGTATAAAGATGCCGACAATAAATCAATTAATCAGGTTTGGACGTAAACCTAAGGTAAAACTGAGCAAATCAAGTGCTCTTTCGCTTTGTCCGCAAAAGAGGGGCGTATGCACGCGTGTTTTTACGAGGACGCCGAAAAAGCCTAATTCCGCCTTACGTAAAGTTGCACGAGTGCGATTGAGTAATGGCAAGCTCGTCACGGCTTACATTGGAGGAGAAGGACATAACCTGCAAGAACACTCAATTGTGTTGGTGCGCGGCGGACGTGTCCAAGACCTTCCTGGCACTCGATATCATATTGTGCGTGGTGCTCTCGATTCCGAAGGGGTTGAAGGCCGTAAGCGGGGTCGCTCGAAATACGGTGCAAAGAAGGCTACTTAGCCTGAAAAGAATCAAGAATCTTAAATTGCTCAGACCTGCCCCCTGGTCAAGTTAAGGAGAGGCTCTCGGCTGGCCCAGGGGTTTAAAGTTCCGGGGTTCACGGTCCAAGGTTGAAGAAGGAAAGACGGACGGAAAGTTTTGAGTTTTGGGCTAAGGAGTAGGGGTTAAGGATTTAAAAAGAGAGATTAGGGAGTAAGGAGAGCCACAAACTTTTCTTTCTTTAATTATTCACCTCTTTAAACGGTGAACCTTGAATCTGATAACCCGTGTAATTAAGATAATTTAGGAGAATAATAAGATTAAAGATGAAATTACCAGAACGTGATTTAAGAGCTGATGCCCGCTATGGTAGTAAATTAGTTGAGAAATTTACCAATTATATCATGGTCGATGGGAAGAAAGGAGTTGCGCGACGGATTGTCTACGAGGCGTTGGCATTGGCTGAAAAGCGTAGTGAGACTCCGGCGCTTGAGCTCTTTACCGAAGCAGTCGCGTGCTGTTCTCCGTTACTGGAGGTTCGGACAAGACGCGTCGGTGGCGCTAACTACCAAGTGCCGCATGAAGTATCGCGTTCCCGACGTATTGTTCTTGCTTTGCGCTGGATCAAGACTGCAGCGCAGGCACGCGGTGAGAAGACGATGATCGAGCGACTTGCAGGAGAGATTTTAGAGGCAAGTCGAAAAGAAGGCAAAGCATACAACAAAAAATTGGAAGCCCACCGAATGGCCGAGTCTAATAAGGCTTTTGCTCACTACCGCTGGTAGTTGAGTCAATACAACGAGGAAAATCTATTGATTACCGAAACGACTCTTAGAAGAAGAGTTTTACTTTCTCAGACGGAAAGTAGAGCGATGAGAATTGATAAAATCAGAAATATAGGGATTATTGCGCATATCGATGCCGGTAAGACGACTCTTACCGAACGTATTCTGTTTACCACGGGACAAATTTACAAAGTAGGGGAAGTTCATGAAGGGAATACAGAAATGGACTGGATGGCACAGGAACGCGCGCGGGGAATTACAATAACTTCTGCTGTTACCAGTTGTCCGTGGAACGGCTATCAGATTAATATCATCGATACTCCCGGCCATGTTGATTTTACTGCGGAAGTGGTAAGGTCGTTGCGAATCCTCGACGGTGGAGTCGTTCTCTTCTCCGGAGTGGAGATGGTAGAAGCCCAAACCGAAACAGTATGGCGGCAAGCTGATCATTATAAGGTGCCTCGGATTGCGTTTATCAACAAGCTCGATCGCGTGGAGTCTAATTTTATAAAGACAGTGGAGATGATCGAGGATCGATTAAGCGGAAGACCTGTCCCGCTGCAGTTTCCGTATCGCGATCCTGACCGTCGGTTCCTCGGAATGATCGATATATTAACGATGAATTTGATTATCAGGCAGGATACGCCACACGGAACAGAATCTAAATTGATCCCGATCAAGAAAGAAGAGTCACTCTCGCTTTCACGCCGGTTTATCGATCGTCTTGAACGTTATCGCGAGATAGCAGTGGAACGTGTAGCAGAGATCGACGACCGCGTGATGGAACGATATTTGAATGAAGGAGATATCGATCTTGATCTCTTTTACCGTACGCTTCGACAGGGATGTCTGGAATTCGGTTATGTCCCTGTATTGGGGGGCTCAGCATTTACCCATCAGGGAATCCAACCACTCCTCGATGCAATCACAAACTATTTACCATCACCGCTCGATATTCCGTCAGTGAGCGCAATCGATGATCCATCCATAATCCGTCGTGCTGATGAGCAAGAACCACTGGCGGCGCTCGCATATAAAGTTATGACCGATCGCTACGCTGGCCGGCTCGTTTTTTTACGGATATATTCAGGGACGCTGGACGTAGGCCAGACCGTCTTTAACTCTTCTCGCAAGGAAAAACTGCGAATAATGAAACTGTACAGGATGCATGCAAATGACCGGACGCCTCTTAACGAAGCTAAAGCCGGTGATATTATTGCTGTGGTCGGTTCAAAGAATATCGCTACAGGAGATACAATCTGCGATGTGCAAAGCCCAATCTTATTAGAAGAGATAAGATTTCCTGAACCAGTGATTTCAGTCGCGATTGAACCGCTCGGCGATTCGGAATCGGCTCGATTGTCAAAAGCATTACAAGAACTGGAAGCCGAGGATCCGACGTTTAAAGTGTCGATCGCCGAGGAAACAAATCAGATAATCATTTCAGGGATGGGGGAGCTGCACCTTGAGGTATTGCTGCAACGATTACAGGATGAACTAGGAGTTAACGTTAATGCGGGATTACCACAGGTCTCCTATCGCGAAACATTAAGTGTGCCGACGGTAGTCGAGGAGAAATTTGTCAAACAGACTGGTGGGCATGGTCAGTACGGCCATGTCATTCTTGAACTCTCGCCACTTGAGCGGGGAAGAGGATTTGAGTTTAAATCCGCGATTAAAGGGGGGGAGATTCCCCGAGAATATATCTCATCTGTTGAAACTGGATTGATCGCCGCACTGGACAATGGGCCATTGGCCGGTTATCCTATAGTAGATCTCAGAGCTGTCCTTGTCGGTGGGTCGTTCCATCCGGTTGATTCCTCGGATCTGGCATTTAGATCTGCTGCGACGCGTGCATTGCGCAAAGTATGTAAGACGAATTTTACTCTTTTAGAACCGATTATGGAGGGTGAGATCGTTACACCGGTGGAATATTTAGGTGATGTGATGGAAGATATTGCCCGGCGCCGCGGAATAATCAAAAAGATATTAGCCAGAGATGCGGTACAAGTGATCACGGTCGCTGTTCCGCTTGCGGAGATGTTCGGCTATGCAACACAGGTGCGCTCATTGACTCAAGGCCGGGCAACCCATTCGCTGTGGCCAGCATACTATACGCAAGTACCGGCCGGCATCAAAGAGAAGATTATAAAGAGCAGAGGGGCTTAAAATGGCAAGAAAGAGAATAAGGATTAAAGTGCGTGGATATGACCACAATCTTGTTGACAACGCGATCAGGAAAGTAGTGACTGCAACAAAAGAGACGAGAGCGCAGATAGTGGGGCCGGTTCCATTGCCGACAAGTAAACGAATCTATACGGTGCTGCGGTCTCCCCACATCGATAAGAAATCAATGGAGCACTTTGAGCGACGGATTCATACCCGTCTGATCGATATTAAAGAGCCGACCTCGGAAACGATCAACGCACTGATGGATATTGAACTTCCGACCGGCATCGATATCGAGATTAAAGTTTAATATAGTCCTGATGAGGTAGAAACGGCAAGAAGACTTCGATGCGAGAGACGATGAACCCGAGCATAAGATCGAGCAGTTCCAGCTCTGGTAATTTGGGAAGGTGAATTGGAATATGAGATTAGCGCTATTAGGAAGAAAGATAGGAATGACACAGCTTTTTGAGGATGATAATAAAGCTGTTGCGGTAACGGTTGTAGAGGTCGAGCCGTCAGTAGTCGTTCAAATTAAAAGAGAAGAGAAAGATGGATATAATGCTCTGCAGATTGGATACCACAAGATAGATAAAAAAAGAGTCTCTCAACCTCTGCAAGGGCATTTTAAGAGAGCTGGCGTTGAGCCGCGTCGACATCTCTTTGAAGTCCGGCTTGATGAAGTAGATAAATACACCGTGGGAGATGAGATCAACGTGGGAATATTCCAGGAAAAGGAGAGAATAGATATTAGCGGAAATTCACGTGGATTAGGATTTCAAGGGGTTATGAAACGATGGAATTTTGCCGGTGGTCCAGCATCACATGGTGCGCACTTCCATCGTAAACCCGGAGCAGTAGGAATGTGTGTTCTACCAGGCCGAGTCATTAAAGGGAAAAAGATGCCTGGTCATGCTGGAGCCAAGCGGGTAACAATGAAGCGGTTACAAGTAATTAAGGTTGATAAGGAGAGAAATTTGATCGTTGTGAAGGGATCTACTCCTGGCACACTGAACTCTCTGTTGCAGTTAAGGAAGAGCCATGATTGAAGTACCTTTATATGCTTTTACAGGAGAAGGAGACGCAGCTAAGTTTCTTCTCAATGAGCAGATATTTGCTGCTCCGGTCAACAAGGATCTCCTTTATCGGATCGTCCGAACACAATTAGCTGGACGACGTCAAGGGACTGCATCGACGAAGCGGCGGGGAGAAGTCGCTGGAGGAGGACGAAAACCATGGAGACAGAAAGGAACCGGTCGCGCCAGGCAAGGGTCGCGGCGGTCACCGTTGTGGGTCGGAGGAGGAGTATCGTTTGGTCCTAAGCCACGTGATTATACGATTGATCTTAATAAAAAAATGCGGCGTGGTGCGCTGGCTGCTGCATTAAGCACACGTGCTACAGAAGAGAAACTTATATTGATCGATAAGGTTGCATTTGATGTTCCGAAGACCAAGGCGGCGCTTTCACTCCTTGAGCGTGTAAATCAAGCAGATTCAACGCTCGTTGTTGTGGGAACTGGTGAGTATAATAAGACGACGCAAAAATCGTTTGCTAATATTCCCAGTGTCAAATGTCTCCCGAGCCATGGCCTTAATGTATATGATATTTTACGTTACCAGGGGTTATTGTTGACTTTGTCAGCGCTCGAGGAGATTGAGGAGAGGTTTTTAAATGGCTAAGTCGACGTATTTCGAAGATATTATAATAGCACCATTATTGACTGAAGCGACGTGGAAGGTGATGGAAGATAATAAATATGCATTTAAAGTTGCACTTGCGGCCAATAAGATTCAGATCAAACGTGCTGTGGAGGGGTTATTTAACGTTAAGGTAGAGAAAGTTTGGACAGCTAATATGGAAGGTAAACCGCGGCGTGAAAGACTAACACAGATGCATGGAAAAACAAACCGGTGGCGGAAAGCAATCGTTAAACTTGCTCCTGGAAACAAAATCGAATTGGTTAGTAGTTGAGAAGCTACACAAGGATGAAACTTTAGTAGAGGTAAAGATGTCTCTAAAAAAATTTAGGCCTACTTCGCCGGGAAAACGGCATGCTGAGCTGCCGGATTATCGCGAATTATCAAAAGTAAGACCAGAGAGACGGTTGCTGGTTCCGATTCGCAAAAATAGTGGAAGGAATAATGAAGGGAAAACGACCGTTCGCTGGCGCGGCGGAGGGCATAAACGACATTATCGAATCATTGATTTTGTTCGTGCTAAAGATGGAGTGCCGGCGAAGGTGGCGACGATTGAATATGATCCCAATCGATCCGCATGGATAACGCTCCTCCATTATGTTGATGGAGAGAAAAGGTATATAATAAGTCCAGTGGCACTGCCGATTGGACGGACCGTTGAGTCGGGAGAAGAGGCGAAGATACTGCCGGGCAATGCGTTACCGGTGCATCGTATTCCGCTCGGAGTGACGATACATAATATTGAACTTTATCCTGGCAGTGGAGCGAAGGTAGCTCGCTCTGCCGGTACAGGTGCGAAGCTGCTTGCCAAAGAAGCAGGGACAGCACACATCCGTCTGCCGTCGGGAGAAGTTAGAATATTCGCTGATCGCTGCCGGGCCACGATCGGTGAAGTCAGCAATCCAGATCATAAGAACATTAAACATGGTAAAGCAGGACGCGTTCGCCATCTGGGCCGTAGACCACATGTAAGAGGTGTTGCAATGAATCCTGTTGATCATCCGCATGGAGGCGGCGAAGGCCGGGCGCGGGTAGGGCGACCAGAAGTCTCGCCGACAGGTAAACTGGCTAAAGGTGGACGGACACGCAGTAAGAAGAAAAAGAGCAGCATGATTGTCCAGCGGGCCACCAGAGGGAGAAGATAAGAATGATTAAACGAAGTGCGGAGGTGATTTAAAGATGCCGAGATCGATTAAAAAAGGACCATATGTTGACGAGAAGTTACTTAAGAAGGTTCATCAAGCAAAACAGGGCAAAATAAAGGAGATAATAACTTGGTCGCGGGCATCGATGATCATACCGGAGATGGTCGGATTAACGATTAAGGTTCATAATGGTAAGATTCATATACCGGTCAACATCGGTGAGAATATGGTCGGTCATAAATTGGGAGAATTCGCTCTTACACGTATTTTTCGCCATCATGGCGGAGTGAAGAAGAAGAAAGCCGCAGAGTTGACATAACCTACTTAAGCTTATTAGAGGAAAAGATGGAAGCACGAGCAGCAGTAAAATTCGTCAGGATATCACCCCATAAGGTTCGGTTGGTCGTCGATGCGATTCGCGACAAACCAGTGAGTGAAGCGCTCAATATCGTCACAGTATCCGCCAAGAAAGCAGCCAGGCTGGTGAAGAAAGTGCTAGAATCAGCATTGGCGAATGCCGAGAATAATTATAATTTCGATGTGGATCGACTCTGGGTCTCTGCAGCCTACGTCGATGGAGGGCGAACATTAAAACGAATGAAAATGCAGGCGATGGGGCGAGCTGATCTTATCCGCCGGCAGACGAGTAATATCACGATAGTCTTGACAGAAAGGAGAGATTAATGGGGCAAAAGACGCATCCAGTAGGGTTTAGAATAGGAATTACCCGAGGTTGGTCATCTAATTGGTTTAGCCGCAAAAAGGCTCCTGAATATATTTTGGAGGATAGGAATATCCGCAAGTTGATTCAAGAAAGATATCGGGGCGCATATGTGTCTGAGGTCAATATTGAACGGCCGAAAGAAGATAGAGTTTCAATTGTAATTCGTTCAGCTCGACCGGGGATTATTATTGGCCGAGGAGGCAATGAGATAACTGCATTTCAGGCGGTTTTGGAAAAACTCACCGGACGCGAAGTTAAAATCTCCATCGCGGAAGTCGAACGACCTGATTTTGAAGCGATTCTCGTCGCGCAAGATGTAGCGATGCAAATCGAGGGACGCACTGCTCCGAACCGAGCGATGAAAGATGTTATTCGTCGTGTTCGTGCTGCTGGAGCATTGGGAGTAAAGATTGAATGCAGTGGCCGTTTAGACGGAGCGGAGATTGCGCGTTCGCTTAAAATGATGGATGGAAGAGTCCCTTTACAGACAATTCGGGCTGATATTGATTATGGTGTATGTGAAGCAAAGACAAAATACGGTAACATCGGCATCAAAGCATGGGTCTTCCGCGGAGAAGCGAGTGCTTGGAAGGGGACTACAACACACGATTCCGAGAGATCAACCCGACGCCGGTAAGAGATCTTAAACGGAGTTGACGGAAGACCTCTGCGTACAAAAATTGAAGGTTAATTAATGGCATTATTATTTCCTAAACGGACTAAACATCGGAAGTTTCATCGCGGACGGATGAAAGGAAAAGCGACACAAGGGTGTGAAATTGCTTTCGGTGACTATGCAATTCAAGCGCTGGCTCCAGCATGGATTACCCAACAACAGATTGAATCGGCACGTACAACGATTAGCCGACAAACGCAGCGAGATTCAAAGATTTGGATCAGAGTCTTTCCTGATAAAGGGGTTTCAAAGAAACCGGCAGAGACACGGATGGGGAAAGGTAAAGGTGCAATTGACCATTGGGTAGCAGTAGTGAAGAGAGGGAAGATTTTATTCGAAATTTCCGGCATAACTGACGAGAAAGCGAAAAGAATTCACCAACTTGTTTCGCATAAGCTTCCTATCCCAACGCGATTGAAACGGAAAGTAAAGCTGGGAGGAGAAGAATGAAGGCAAGCGAATTACGCGAGATGACAACAGACGAGCTCTTCCAAAAAGCAGGGGAACTGAAACGGAAAGGGTTCAATCTACGGTTTCAGAAAGCGACCGGTGAACTCGACAACACGGCGGAAATAATAAAAACAAAACGTGATATCGCGCGTGTCATGACGATTATCCGTGAGCGGTCGATTACTGATCGGCCAAAGTAGTGGGGTTTAAGGATGAAGAAAGAGAGAGTTGGACGTGTAGTGAGTAATCGCATGGCAAAGACGATCGTCGTCGAAGTAGAGAGGCGACAACGCCATCCTTTGTATCAGAAATTTGTTAACAAGCGATCTAAATTTCATGCTCATGATGAGACCAACAGCGCAGCGATCGGCGATCTGGTAAAGATAGAAGAGTCACGCCCACTCAGCCGCAAGAAGCATTGGAAATTGGTGGAAATTCTCAAAAAGGCGGAGACCTAAGTTGATTAGACCAGAGACAAAAGTCAAGGTATCGGATAATTCAGGGGCTAAGTTTGTCAAATGTATCACTGTGTTGGGAGGTTCAAAGGCCCAACGCGGTGAGATCGGAGACATCATTGTCGGTTCGGTACAGAAACGGTTACCGACAAGTAACATTGAAAAAGGAGAGATCGTTCGTGGTGTCATTGTGCGTACACGTAGTTCATACCGCCGCAAAGATGGAAGTTATATTCGCTTCGATGATAATGCTATTGTGTTGATAAATGATAAACTGGAACCGGTGGGAACGCGGATTTTCGGACCGGTGCCGCGGGAATTACGCGAGAAGAAGATGATGCGCATCCTCTCTCTTGCTCCGGAAGTATTATAGGAGAACGCAATGCGTAAGGTAAAAAAGGGCGATAGAGTACGGGTAATTACGGGAAATGACCAAGGCAAGGAAGGCAAGGTTCTCACGATCTACCCCGAAGAAGAGAGGATTATCGTTGACAATATCAATATAATCACTAAACACCAACGAGCAACGCAGAGAATGCGTGAGCCCGGGATTATCAACCGACCGGGTAAGATTCACATCTCTAATGTACTGGTAATCTGTCCAGAATGTAACGTACCGGCTCGTATCGGGTTCGTCTTTGCAGAAGGCAGGAAAATGCGTAAGTGCAAAGAATGCGGCGAACTATTTAGGTGAAAGGTCTTGGTATTGGTAGCTAATCAGAGACAAGATGCCCGCCAATCTCCTTGCAAGTAGATGTTATATTGCAGGTGCTTCTTCTGCATGGTATAATTTGGACTTCTTAAAGAGATTTTGATTTTTTGTTATTATGGGTAATGGAACTGATGTTGGAAGTTAACGAGGGAGTAATTTTGCTGTAAAGAGGTAAAATGTTGCAGGAGAAGTTTAAAAGAGAGATCATTCCGCAGTTGATGGAAGATTTGGCGTATGTCAATGTGATGCAGGTACCGCGGCTTGAGAAAATAATTATCAATATGGGAGTTTCAGCAAAGGATAACCCCAAAATACTTGAAGGAGCTGTGGCGAACCTTACTAAACTATCCGGTCAGCGGCCACTTGTAACACGAGCGCGAAAATCAATATCTGATTTTCGCATCACTAAGGGGGATCCGATTGGGTGTAAAGTTACTTTGCGTCGCAGGCGAGCATATGCGTTATTGGAGAAATTAATCAATGCCGTCCTTCCCGGAATACGTGATTTTAAAGGACTCTCTGCTGCTTCATTCGACGGACGTGGAAATTATACGGTGGGAATTCAGGAACAACTAATCTTTCCGGAAATTTCCTATGAGGAGATAACAGCGATACAGGGAATGGATATTACAATTGTCACAACAGCAAAGACAGATCGAGAAGGATATGCGCTCCTGAAGAGTTTTGGAATGCCGTTTACCGATTGAATGGGGGAAGAATGGCGAAGAAATCGTTAATAGTAAAGAATAAACGCGAGCCGAAATTTTCGTCACGCAGGTATCATCGTTGTAATCTATGCGGCCGGCCACATGGGTATATTCGAGACTTTGGTCTCTGCCGGTTATGTTTTAGAAAGTTAGCCCATATGGGAGAGATTCCCGGAGTGAAAAAAGCTTCTTGGTAGCGGCTATTACGAGAGATCGATATGAAAATATATTCTCAGCCAAGCACGCTGCGCAGATAGAAGATTTGATCAAGACCGCGGTTCGTATTCGCAGCGGTTCTTTCATCTTTAGTGCCGGAGTAAGATTAAACGAAGTTTGTGCAACTGACCAGATAATAAAGGAGAATGATGACGATAGAGGATCCAATAGCAGATATGTTGACACGGATTCGCAATGCTAATGCGCAATTTCATCCCCGCGTTATGGTGCCGTATTCAAAGCCGAAAGAGACGATCGCCCAAATACTCGTTGCAGAAGGATATCTACAAGACTATAAGATAACAGCTGAGGGCGTGCGACGCGGGCTCGAAGTGATGCTCAAATATAAGGAAAAAGACGGGAAGCAAATCCGAGTGTTGACTGGATTACGCCTGATAAGTAGGTTGAGTCAGCGGGTTTATGTCAGTAAGAATGAAATCCCCCGTTCGCTCGATGGTTTAGGTCTAACGATCGTCTCTACCTCCCAGGGAATTCTTTCCGCTAAGGAAGCACAGGCTCGCGGTATCGGAGGAGAAGTTATATGTATGGTATGGTGAGAAAGAATGTCAAAGATCGGTAAAATTCCTGTGAAGCTCCCTTCTGGTGTTAAAGTAGAAGTGAAAGATCGTTACATCACTGTAGAAGGGGAAAATGGCAAATTAACACAAATGTACGACCCAACGATGGTCACTATTCAAGTATCTGATGGAGAGGTAGTGGTGACACGGCAGGCTGAAGAACGAGAGTACAAAGCACGGCAAGGTCTGTATCGCAGTCTACTTGCTAATATGGTTCAAGGAGTCTCAACGTTGTGGCAAAAAAACCTCGTGATAAAGGGTTCGGGATTTCGCGTTCGGTCAGAAGGGAAAGAGTTAGTCTTAGAACTCGGCTATGCTATGCCAGTTAGGTTTAAACTCATGGATGGAATTGAGGCTGATGTGCCGAATCCAAACGAGATCATTATCAAAGGAATAGACAAACAACTTGTCGGACAGACTGCAGCAATGATACGTGCGTTACGTAAACCAGAACCATACAAAGGAACAGGCATTATATATAAAAACGAAGAGATTTTCCGCAAGGCTGGTAAAATGGGTGCTCATGGTGGGTGATAGAGGAGAGTTTCTGTGGCGCAACTAGTAAGAGAAAAAGAACGAAAACGTCGTCATCAACGGATACGAAAACAAATACATGGAACAGCACAGCGTCCACGCCTCTCTGTTTTTCGCAGCTTAAAACATATTTATGCGCAATTAATCGACGATGATACCGGCAAAACATTGGTCTCTGCTTCTACTCTTACCAAAGAACTGCAAAATGGTATCACCGGGTTTAATTGTACTTCAGCAGAAAAGGTCGGCGAACTGCTGGCACGGCGTGCTGTGGAAGCAAAGATAACGACTGTGGTCTTTGATCGCAGCGGGTATCGTTACCATGGTAAAATCAAAGCGCTCGCCGAGGCGTGTCGGAAAGGAGGACTTTGCTTTTGAAAGAAAAAGATGAATATATAAGTGAAATTCTCAATATCAGCCGAGTGAGCACAGTTACCAAAGGCGGGCGGACTCTGAAGTTCCGTGTTTTATTGGCACTCGGCGATCAAAAGGGTAAAGTTGGTATCGGCTTTGGCAAAACGATCGATATTCCACGTGCGATTGAACAAGCAACCCGCGATGCGAAAAAGCAGATGGTCGATGTTAAGATTGTCAATGGAACAATCCCCCATCAGGTAGAAGGAAAGTTCAAGGCAGCAACTGTAATGCTCAAGCCGGCCTATCCAGGGACAGGAGTTATTGCTGGAATGACAGTCGGAATGATTTGTCGCCTTGCGGGAATAAAAGATATCTTGACGAAATCGCTGGGCACCAATAATCCGGTCAATTTGGCGCAAGCAACGATCGAAGGATTAGAAAAATTACGCAGCGCAGCGGAGATTGGAAATTTACGTGATAAAGAACTCACCTCGACCGCCAAACCTGAAGCTAAAATAATAGATGGAGAAGAAGATGGAACTTAAGGATCTGCGCCCCACACGAGGGAGTGTTAAACGGCGGAAACGGATCGGTCGAGGACATGGTTCTGGTCATGGCGGCCATGCGAGTGGCAGAGGGACTAAGGGACAGAATGCGCGCAGCGGTAGAGGCACACGCTTAGGGTATGAAGGTGGTCAAACTCCGCTGTGGATGCGATTTCCAAAACGAGGTTTCCATAACTACACACGCACAGAGTATTCAATCATCAATGTTGACATTCTGGCAGAACGATTTGAAAGTGGAGCGGAAATCACTTTAGAAAGATTACGTGAGATGGGGATAATTCGCCAACCACAAAGAAGACTGAAGGTGTTAGGGAGAGGAGAGCTCTCCAAATCACTCATTGTCAAAGCAGATCAATTCACGAAAACAGCTCAAGCTAAGATTGAGCAGGCAGGTGGCAGAGCGGAGGTGCTTTAATTATGTGGGATAAATTTGCTCAGATATTTAGAATCCCGGAGTTACGCAAGCGAATTGTATATACTCTCGGAGTTTTGGTTGTCTTTCGCATTGGAACACATATTGCGCTGCCGGGAGTCGATGCAGAAGGTCTGCGCGCTTTCTTTGCCGAAGGAATCTTCGGCTTTCTCGATATGTTTGTCGGAGGGGCGTTAGGCCGCTTTTCACTCTTTGCACTCGGCGTTGGACCGTATATCAATGCATCGATTATAATGAGCTTGCTCGTGCCGATCATTCCAAAATTAAAAGAGATGCAGCAGCAAGGACGGGAAGGGCAACGCCAGATCAACAAGTATACCCGCTATGGAACATTGGGGTTAGCTGTTGTGCAATCGATCGGAATATCTGCCCTCGTTGTCGGAGAAGGACTTGCACCAGCGACCACATGGTTTTATCTGACTTCAATACTTACTCTTACCACCGGAACGATGTTACTGATGTGGATAGGAGAACGGATTACTGAGAATGGTATTGGTAATGGAATCTCGATGTTGATAATGATTGGGATCATTGCCGAGTTTCCGCGGCAGCTTTACGCTGTCTATACCGAAGTGATTCTGGGAGTGGTCCATCCGATTTGGGCGATTGTGATGTTGGCAGTTATGGTTGCGCTGATAGCTGGAGTGGTAACAGTGCAACAGGGGCGGAGGAAGATCATGATCCAGTACGCTAAACGGACCTCAGGCCGCCGTGTCTATGGTGGTCATTCTTCCCATCTCCCGATCAGGGTAAATCAAGGCGGGGTTATTCCTGTTATCTTTGCCTCCGCGCTCCTTTCCATCCCGGTCACAGTAGTACAATTTCTTCCTGCTCTCGCATGGTTGGGTCCCTACGTTGAGATGGGAAGTCTTCCATATATGATTGCATTTGTATTGATGATCTTCTTCTTTACATACTTTTACAGCTCGATAACTTTTGATCCTAATGATGTGGCAAAGAATATCCGCGAGTCAGGCGGGTTTATCCCGGGAGTCCGACCGGGAAATCCCACTGCTACTCACATTTCTGCCATTCTGAGTCGAATACTTTTAGTCGGAGCATTATTCCTTGCTGTAATATCTGTCTTTCCATTTGTCTTTGCCGATATCAGCGGGATCAGAGGGTTTCTGGTGGGGGGGATAGGGCTGCTGATCGTTGTCGGAGTTGGGCTTGACACTCTGATGCAGATTGAGGCTCATCTGACGATGCGCCATTATGAGAGCATTACAAAGGGTGGCGCCCTGCTCGGAAGGAGAAGGTGGTGAGAGAGTTAACCACAATCGCGTTGACTATTCTCGGTCCTCCCGGAGCAGGTAAAGGAACACAAGCAAAGATGATCGCAAAGGATACCGGCCTGGTACATCTATCTACCGGTGATATTCTGCGGGATGAATTAGCACGCGGAAGCAAGTTGGGGCAGGAAGCGAAGGAGTACATGGATAAAGGAGAGCTGCTACCCGATGATCTTATGATTAAGATGATCGAGGAACGCATCAACGAGCAGGATGGCTTTATTTTAGACGGCTTTCCTCGTACACTTGCGCAAGCCGAGGCTTTGGAGAAGATTGTTGCACTTGATTTTGCGATCAATATTACTTTGTCGCGAGAAGAAGTCATCCTTCGCCTTACCGCGCGTCGCGCTTGCACCGAGTGCGGAAGAATCTATAATTTGCAGTTTGATCCACCAGCGGGTAATGATGAATCGTGCGATAATTGTGGTATAAAACTTGTGCAACGCGACGATGACAGACCAGCAGTGATCGAAAAGCGGTTCGATATTTATATGGCAGCTACTCGTCCGTTAATTGAATTTTATCGTCAGCGAGGAATACTGGTCGAGGTAAATGGCGCAGCTACCCAAAGAGAGATCTTTGCGCAAATTATGAGCATCATCGCCGTATGATTGCAGTTAAAACGAGTGGCGAAATGGCTGTGCTACGTGAGAATGGTGCTACCCTGGCAGCGATAGTGCAGAGACTACGCAGTAAGATAAAACCGGGAATAAGTACGGCGTATTTAGATAATATTGCAGCTGAGTTGATCAGGGAGCAGGGAGCAATAGCAGCCTTTAAAGGATATCGCGACTTTCCGGCGACGATATGCGCTTCAATCAATGAAGAGATTGTACATGGCATTCCTTCTACTAAGAGGGTTCTCCGTGACGGAGATATCATCTCAATCGATATCGGTTTAATACGAAACGGTTTTTATGCCGATATGGCGATTACAGTGCCGGTAGGAGAAGTATCGTTGCAAGCACGAAAATTAATATTGATTACACAAGCCGCCTTGTCACGAGGGATCAATCAGGTTAAAATAGGTAATCGGGTGTCGGATATCTCGCATGCGATTGGCCGCTGTATCGAAGGAGCAGGATTTTATCCTGTGAAAGAGTATGCTGGCCATGGTATTGGGAGAGAATTACACGAAGATCCTTCGATTCCTAACTACGGCCTTCCCAACCAGGGGGGAGCAATGTTGCGCGCCGGGATGGTCTTAGCGCTTGAGCCGATGGCGAAGACAGATTCTCTACCAGTTAGGGTGATGCCGGATGGATGGACCGTAGTGACTGCGACACGAGGTCTTGCTGCTCATTGCGAACATATGGTTGCACTGACGGAAGATGGGGTTGAAGTACTGACGAAGATTAAATTTCCAAAAGAGACGAGTGAGTGTAAATGAGTAGAGACGAAACGAGGAGGTGCGTTAGCAAGCTGTGGTAAAGGCAGAAGGTCCGGTGAAGAAAAGAGATGTTATCCGGATGCGGGGGAAAGTTATTGAAAGTTTGTCCAATTCAATGTTTCGCGTGAAGTTGGAAAATGAGCATATCGTTCTCTGTCATATATCAGGCCGGATTCGGAAAAACTACATCCGGATTTTAACAGGAGATCATGTAGCCGTCGAATTTTCTCCGTACGACTTGACTAAAGGACGGATCATCTACCGGGATAAATGAATCCAGAGCTCTTTGCCCCTAGTTTATAATTACTGGTTATGAAAGTTAGAAGTTCGGTAAAAAAGATTTGTGCTAAATGTAAGATCATCCGCAGAGATGGGTATGTAAGAATTATCTGTCGTAATCCGAAACATAAACAACGGCAGGGCTAAAATAAAATGACCTGCCTCATGGAATACTACTTCTCCTGTGCAGTCCCGATGAATCTCTATTTCACGGGATTGCACAGGAATTCCCATGGGAATACGATTTTACAGGTGGGAGGACTAAGATGGCAAGAATAGCCGGAGTTGATTTACCAAAACATAAGCGAATTGAAATAGGAATTTCTTATATATACGGAGTTGGGAAATTTATTGCTAAGGAGATATTGCAAAAAACAGGGATATCACCTGATGTGCGAGTAAAAGATCTTACCGAAAAAGAGATCGCTGACTTACAACAAACACTCGATAACTATATGATAGAAGGAGATCTACGCCGTAAGATTCACTCCGATATCAGTCGATTAAAAGCGATCAATTGCTATCGTGGGATCAGGCATAAATTGCGACTTCCAGTGCGTGGCCAGCGAACACGAGCCAATGCACGAACGTGGAAAGGACCACGTCCGGCCAAAGCAGGGAAGAAGAGGTAACGATGGTCAAAAACATAAAAATTGATAAGGCGCAAATTCATATACATGCTAGTTTTAATAACACAATTATTACATTGACTGATCTAAAAGGCAATCCAATTACATGGAAGAGTCCGGGAGTGGTCGGCTATAAAGGATCGCGCAAAGGAACACCTTACGCAGCGCAGATGGCGACTGAGGCACTGATACGTGATATGAAAGAGTATGGGGTCAAAGCAGCAATGGTGCTGGTAAAAGGAACAGGTCCAGGACGACAAGCAGTTATCCAGACGATTAAAGGATCGGGGATTCGCGTCGATGAGATTAAAAACGTCACGTCGGTATCGTATAGCTAAAGGAGCAATAGATGGGAAGAGATAGGGGATTGAAATGCCGGCAATGCCGACGAGAAGGAGAGAAGCTGTTTCTGAAAGGGGACAGATGTTATACCCCCAAGTGTAGCATTGAGAAAGAAGCAAAACCTCCTGGAGATCAACCCAAACGGTGGCGTTCACGTAAGACTCCGTATGTAGTCCGGTTGAGAGAGAAGCAGAAACTGCGCCGAATATACGGGATTAGAGAAAGACAGTTTAAAAATTATGTCTTGTTAGCTAAGACAGGAAAAGAAGCAGCAAGAGATGCTTTGCCCTCTATCTTGGAACGACGTCTGGACAGTGTGATATATCGCTCTGGATTTGCTGCTTCACGTACGCAAGCCCGTCAACTAATATCACATGGGCATTTTGAGATCAATGGGCGCAGAGTGGATATTCCCTCGTACCTGGTTAACGAGGGTGATGTGATCAGCGTTAAAGAATCACGGCTTAGTTGGGTCAAAGAGATTGCCGCAGAGAACAAGGGCCGCACGTTTCCCAACTGGTTAGAGAAAGATGACGAAGCATTGAAAATTCAAGTTATCGGCCGTCCTAGCCCCGAGGATGTCGATTATACTATTAATTATGATCAAATCATCGAGTTTTATTCCCGTTAGGAGCAACAGGAATGACAAATTTCATTTTACCTGATAGCGTGTTTATAAAGGAACTGACAGATCGATACGGAAAGATCGTCATGGAGCCGCTGGAAAGAGGATATGGAATGACAATCGGCAATGCACTACGACGGGTGCTTTTATCTTCTATTCCCGGCGCAGCAGTGGTACGGGTTGTTTTCGATGGCAAATACCATGAGTACGAAACGATTACCGGAGTTCGAGAGACAGTACTCGAAATTATTCTCAATATAAAGGAGCTTGCGCTTCGGCTATTAAATAACGGTGTAGAACGCCTTTATATCAATAAAAAAGGGCCTTGCCGAATAAGAGCGGCGGATATTGAACCGAATGTCAATGTGCAAATTATCAATCACGATCTGCATATCGCCTCTCTTAACACGGAAGGGAAGCTTGACTTGGAGATGGAAATTGAGACTGGATACGGCTATCGTCCGGCAGAGTTGAATCGTCTGGAGGATTCGCCGCGGGCGCTTATTCCGGTTGACTCTGATTTTTCTCCTGTTAAACAAGTTAACTTCAAAATAGAAGAGATGCGTGTCGGAGGTCGGACCGGTTACGAGCGATTACTCCTCGATCTAACGACTGATGGAGGGATAAGACCGGAAGAGGCAATAAACGAAGCAGCTCATATTTTGCAAATGCACTTTAACTTATTTGAAAAATTTGCTGAACATCCATTCCGAATCGAAAAAAGCAACGTACTATCAGGCGAAGAGACTCTGCTTGACCAAGCTCCGGCAGTGCCGTTAAGCGAATTAGATTTTGATGTGCGGACACTCAATGTACTTTTGAAAGCAGGGATAACAACGATAGATGATCTGCGCAATCGTTCCCGGGAAGAGCTCAGTGATTTTCATGGTTTGGGACCGAAGACCTTGGCCAAAATAATTGCCAAACTGGCTGATTATGATAGTGCGAGAGAAAAGCAAGAAGGAGGAGTCAGTGAGACATAGACGAACAACCCCGAAGTTGAGCATGCAAAAGAGCCACCGAAAGAGTGTACTGGCGAATTTAGCAAAAGAGCTGATTACGCATGAAAAAGTCGATACGACATTTGCCTGTGGTAAAGCAGCGCAACCATATGCAGAAAAGATGATTACCCTGGGGCGGCGTGGTGACCTCCACGCACGCCGCATAGTCTTTTCCAAATTTCAGGATAAAGCAGTGGTCGATAGATTGTTCACCGAAATCGGACCGCGCTATAAAGAGCGGCAAGGTGGATATACGCGCTTATTGAAATTGGGACCGCGCCAAGGCGATGGCGCGGAAATGGTACGAATATTGCTCGTCTGATTGCAAAGATTGGTTCTAAACAGCAGGAAAATGGGGGGTCAGGCCTTCATTTTTAGGATTATTTGTGATAATTGAGGCTACCATGGCAAGACCATTGCGATTAGAGTAGCACGATAGACAGCAATCAGCTCTTAGCCTATCAGCAACTTACATAAGCTACGAACTCTTTTCTAACGATTCACTAATCCCTTCTTTAAACCGTGAACCTCTTACCCTCTGTCTCCCTATAAACCCTGTGAATCCAACAAACTCAGATTAATTTGCAATTTTCCGTCACTCAACTCGTTCAAGCACCAAAGGCGGTGCTTCTTGTTTGACAGGGGCAAACTGATATGCATCCTTGACTAAAGCGTAGGCGTGATCAAGATTTGCTTCATCATTAACGTGCAAGATCGCCAGTATTTCTCCTGCCGATACACGATCATTGATTTTAGCGCAGAGTTCTATGCCCACTGCTGCATCGATCCTATCAGTTTTGACGGCTCTCCCTGCTCCGAGCAGATTAGCCGCCTGACCGATCGATAACGCATCGATCTGCTTCACATAACCGGTAGAAGGAGCAAGAATCTCCACCTTCTTGTTTGCGATCGGCAGGAGCGAACTATTATTGATCACTGCTGGGTCACCATTCTGTTCGATGATCATTGCGCGGAATTTACTCAATGCTGCGCCGTTATAGAGTAACTGGCGCAGCTGGTTTGCACCCACGCTGCGATCGGTTACTTGGCCAGCAAAGATAAGGAGTTCCGCTCCAAGTTGACAACAGAGTTCTTCTAAATCAGAAGGACCTTCTCCCTTCAAGGTAGCGATTGCCTCTCGTACTTCGAGAGCATTTCCCACCATTCGTCCCAACGGCTGCGACATATTGGTGATCAATGCAGTGATCCGGCGGTCGAGACGTTTTCCAATCGCCACCAGTGATTGTGCCAATCGGCGTGATTGATCGATATTGGACAGGAAGGCGCCTGAACCTGTTTTGACATCGATTACAATCGCCCGCGCGCCACCGGCAATCTTCTTTGACATAATCGAAGAGACGATTAGAGGAAGAGATTCTATCGTTGCTGTAACATCACGTAATTTATAGAATAATTGATCAGCCGGGACCACATCGGCGCTATGGTTGGCGATGACTAAACCGCAGCGTTGAGCTGATTGCAAAAATTCTTCTGTTGAGAGATCGGTACGAAGGCCAGGGATCGACTCCAATTTATCGATCGTCCCGCCGGTATGGCCGAGAGAACGGCCGGAGAGTTTCGCCATGACAAGGCCGGCAGCAGCGACAAGCGGAGCCAGAACTAAGGTCGTCTTATCTCCTACTCCGCCGGTGGAGTGTTTGTCAACCGTGTAGCCGCAAATCTTGGTCAGATCGATCGTCGTGCCGGACTGGACCATCACCTCAGTGAGAATCGCTGTCTCTTCATCATCCATTCCGCGCAGATAGATCGCCATCAGCAGGGCTGAGATCTGATAATCAGGGATATGTCGTTTGACATATCCATCAATGAGAAATTTCAGCTCCTCTTTGCACAGCCGGTTACCATCACGTTTTTTCTTGATTATATCTACTGTTCGCATTGTTTTGATTCTTCTCCTATCTACTGTGGTTAATGGTTTTGCTACTACTCTTCGGCGCCGTGGAGAATCGCCGGGCCGCTGCTGGTACCGATGCGCGTTGCTCCAGCTTCGATCATCGCTATTGCGGCGTGATAATCTCTGATCCCGCCGGATGCTTTGACACCGATCATTTTACCCACTGTCTTTCGCAGCAGTATGACATCTTCTATTGTTGCTCCGCCTTGCGCAAAGCCGGTCGAGGTTTTGACAAAATCCGCGCCAGCAGCTTTGGCCAAGATTGCACCGGCGATCTTCTCATCTGTGGTGAGGAGAGTCGTTTCTAAAATTATTTTAAGAATCAACGGGCGTGGAGACTTCGCGATTACTTCGTTGACCAATTGGATTTCCTCAAGGATAATACGATAGTCGCCCTCTTTGAGCGCGGTAATATTGATCACCATATCAAGTTCATCAGCTCCGTCATCGATCGCCTCCTTCGCCTCCATCGCTTTGACCCGACCAACATTGCAGCCATGGGGAAACCCGATCACCGTACATACCTTAACTTTACTTTCCGCGAGTAATTGACCAGCAAGTGGTACATAGTACGGAGATACGCAAACAGCAGCAAATCCATAGCGACTTGCTTCGGCACATATCTTCTTGATATCAGTTGCCGTTGTAGTCGGTCCGAGTGCTGTGTGATCGATCAATTTAGCCAGTTCAGCTCGTTTCATCTCTCCTCCAGAACACGAAGTATACCATTCTTCATCCGGTCGGTGTAGCCACTTAAGCTATTTAGGTTGAAGACCGCAGACTTAAAGTATCTTTATCCTTAACCTTTCCATCTTCGACTTTCAGCCGATCCTAAGTAGTCATTTTCCTCTTACATTTTTACCGTGCATACTTATTACGGTCCTTATCTTCATACATCAGTCTGTCTGCTTCACGTAAAAGTTTCTCCAGTTCTTGCTTGTCATTTGCTTGCCTGGTTACGCTGCCGATACTGAGCCCGATATTCAATTGGGAACAGAAAAGATCATGACTGAGCTGCTGTACATGCTCTTTGAGTCGCCGGGCAATCAATTCGATCTCTCCCTCCTTCGTCTCCGGCAGTAAGATCAGAAATTCATCTCCTCCATAACGGATCACTCGATCGGTTGAACGCACGTTTTTCTGCAATATATCAGCTACTCTTTGGAGGACTTCATCTCCCTTTAGATGGCCAAACTTGTCGTTGACTCTTTTCAACTCATCTATATCGATCATCATGAAGGAGAGGGGCCGATTATAGCGGTCGGTTCGTGCCAGTTCCTGATCGATAATTATGTTGAAATAATGACGATTGTACAGCCCGGTCAGAGCGTCGTGGATCGCTTGCCGGCGTAATTCTTCTTGTGCACAGATGTTACTGATTGCAACGGCAAGTATGCTGGCGATCGACTCCGCGACTTGGCGGTCCTGCGCATCGAACCGCGCCAGTTGAGCGCTTTCAATATTCAGCACTCCGAGCAGTTTCTCGCGGTGAATGATCGGAACAGCGAGCTCCGAGCGCGTCTCTCCATATCCGAGGACATAGCGATCATTCTTGGTAACATCGTCGACGATTACGCTCTCTCTGTGCTTGGCAACCCACCCTACTATCCCGCGGTCAAAGCTGAATTTATCTTTTACCTTGACCCGCTGACTCGTTTCGAGACGGCGCAGTCCCAAGACGATCAATTCAGAACCCTCTTTGAGAAGGATAGCAGTTAGATAGTAACCGAAATGTTCGTCGAGCCAATCGAGTGTAATCTCTGTTAACTCAAAGAGCGTATCGATCTGAGCAAGCTGTTGGCTGAACGTATATATGCGCTGGAGTTCATCATGTCTCCTTAGGTTAACGATACCGCTTGTCAACTGACTTGCCACTGCAGTCAAAAATTTGACATCTTCCTGCGTGAAGTAAGCAAGTCGCTTGCTCTCCATTTGCATTAGACCAATTATTTCTTCCTTGTCAATCATCGGGATAATAACTTCAGAATGCGCAGTCCGGCAAAGTCTGCTATGCCGCTCGTCTTCGCTGACATCAGGGATCACCAGTAGTGTACCCTGCCGTGCCACCCAGGGAATGACTCCTTGATCATCCAGGGAGATACGTGTTCCAGTAGTAATCCATTCGTCTCCTGCCGGATCAACCACGGCAACAACAGCGCGGGCCACCAGTTCGTTTGATTCTTTCAACCATATCGCTCCAAAATCATACGCAAAATAATCCTGCAAGCGGTGTAAGGTTGACTCGAGTAAGGTAGGGATATTGACTGCGTCAATCATTATTTGGCCAAAATCATAGAACTGATGCAGTCTTTCTTGTAGTTTCTCCAACTGCTGTAATCTATAGACTCGCTCGATCGCCAATGCCGCCATATTGACCAAAATACCAATCGGCTCTAATGCTGCGATTGTCGGGATATTCCCGCCGTCATGCGGAGCATCGATCGACAAATGGCCGATGATCCCTTTTTCGCTACGCAGAGGAATGAGCAGAAGATCATCTCTGTGCCATCCCGCAGTCATTGCCTTACCTTGAGCACCATGTGGATTCTGCCAGGGGGTCTTGGCGTGGGGAACATAATAAGCAGGTCCATATTCAAATTCCTTTGTAAAGAGGTAATGGCGGTCATGTGGGGAGAGACCTCTATTTTCCATTCGACGTTGAATATCTTGTGGTGAGATACCAGCGGCAACGACTGTGCACACTTTCCCATCGATCGGCGATGGAAGCGACAGATCATACAATGAGAGAGCGGCACGGGGAAAATTACTGTGAAGAACGACGGTATCAACGATTATCTGAAGGATGTGATCAATATTACTCTCTGTGAGGATCGTTGTTGCCACTTTTAGAATAGCCTGTTGCAGCTGTTCCAACCTACGGACAGAAGAGGATATATTGTGCAGTAAACGTTGTTTTTCACTGGCATAATCGATCATCTGTTTCAGTTGGGAAACAGAAATCAGCTCCGCCTGGTTGTCAATTGTCGTCTTCCTGTTTTGTGTGGTGACCACTATTATCTGGTCTTTAGGAGAGGTTTGCTCAATCTTAGTGCGGATAGCAGCCTCTGCCACGCCGGCAAGGATGACGAGATCGAACTGCTCCTCTTGCAATATGATGAGGGCCTCTTGTTCATCTCTTACCTCTTTTACATAGTAGTTATCATGGCGGAGAAGGGCAGCAAGTGGGTGGCATCGCTCTCTTTTATCGGTGACAAGGAGGATTTTTCTTCCTGTGCCGGCAGTTGTGGTCATAGGATTATCTCCTCTTTGGTGAGGATTTCTATCTCATCTTTATCCTCTGTCCAATCTTTACGGATTCGCACTACCAGATCAAGAAAGACGTTTGTTCCGAGAAGTATTTCGATATCACGGCGGGCGCGGGTACCGATCTCTTTGATCATTGCGCCGCCTTTTCCGATGATTATTCCTCGTTGTGACTTACGCGCAACGTATATCTCAGCGCGGATATGCGCTGACGCAGCAGATCGTTGCTCAATCTCTTTTACACGTACGGCAGTTGAATACGGCAGTTCTTGAAAAGTGAGTTGAATAATCTTCTCACGGATCAATTCACTGACCAGAAACTCTTCGCTTTGGTCGGTCGTCATATCGACGGGGAAATAGGCCGGCCGGTGTGGCAGATAACCGATTATCGTGCGTAATGCCTCAGTGAGATTCGTTCCCTTTTGCGCTGATATTGGAATCAATTTGGCAAAGATATCGGTACGCGCATAAGCGAGTAATGTCTCTTCCAATGCATTCCCGCTTGCGCGGTCAATTTTATTAACGAGCAGGATAATCGGTTTATCATGATCTGTTAACCGGTCTAACAGAAGCGTATCATAGGCTGACAACTTGCCCCACGGCTCAACCATATAGAGAATGAGGTCGAGTTCACGCAGCGCGCGATAGGCTTGTCGCAAAATATGACGACTCAATTTGGTATGCGGACGATGGAGGCCAGGGGTGTCAACAAAGACGATCTGGACGTTCTCGCAATTATAAATACAGCGAATGCGGTTTCGTGTCGTCTGTGGCTTAGGCGATGTGATCACCAATTTCTTTCCTAAAATAGCATTGACAAATGTCGATTTGCCGACATTTGTCTGGCCGATAACACCGACGAACCCAGAGCTAAAGGATTCCATCAATCAGTTCTCCATCTTTAACGGCGCGAGTCAGGCGATCGATATCCCGAGCAAGGAACCTATCTTCGGCAAGGTGGGGGACAAGAGAGCGAATTCGCTTGTAGACCTGTCGTGTCGGTTCAGCAAGACGGTCAGAGAGACGAAAATCGAGCGCTTGCGCGGCACAGAGAAATGTGATCGCCACCACTCGTTCTACGTTCTCGATCACTCGCAAACTCTTAGCAGCAGCGATCGACCCCATGCTGTTATGGTCCTCTTTGCCTCCTGAGGTGGGAATCGAATCGACCCCGGCCGGATGGCAGAGGATTTTGTTCTCACTGACTAAAGCTGCTGCCGTATACTGAGCAATCATCAGACCGGAGTTAATTCCATTATTTTCCACGAGAAAGAGTGGTAGGCCTCGATCAGAGCTTGTCAGCAAGCGGTCGGTCTGCCGCTCAGCGATGCTGCCGATTTCAGCGATCGCCATCGCTGTCATATCGAGTGTGAGAGCAAGGATTTGTCCATGAAAGTTACCACCGGAGATTACTGTTCCATCACTCCAGATAAGCGGATTATCAGTAGCAGAATTAATTTCTATTGTAATCTTCTCTGCCAGAAAGGCGAGCGCCTCCCATGCCGGGCCAAGTATCTGTGGCAAGCAGCGTAGTGAATAAGCATCTTGCACCTCTTGCGAATTACAACAGTCTGTTTCTGCTGGATCATACCGGTCATTTGAGCGGTTGTTGAATGATCCGTCTATTTTCCGCACCAGTCGGCTGCCGTTAATCATGTGGCGGATAAGCCGAGCAATTTCGACTTGCCCAGGATGCGGTCGGACAGCATGGAGCCGTTCGTCAAACGGAGTAGTGAAGCCTTGTAGTCCTTCCAGAACGAGTGCACCAACGGCAACAGCATTCTTAAGCAGCCGTTTGCCGCGGAGTAAGGAGAGAAACCCGAGTGCACTCATGTATTGAGTTCCATTAAGCAGCGCCAGCCCTTCCTTCGGAGCTAAATCGAGTGCTGATCGATTGATCAACTTAAGGGCCTCTGTCGCGCTGATTACTCGTCCATTGTGCTCTGCCTCACCCTCACCGAGGAGGATTGCCGCCATATGGGCAAGTGGGATCAGATCACCGGATGAACCGACCGACCCTTGGTGCGGAATAAGTGGATGAATTTTGTGGTTAAGTAGCTGGACCAGATAATCGATCGTCGTTAAGCGAATCCCTGATAATCCCTTAAGGAGCGAATTTATGCGAAAGAGGATCATTGCACGTACTGCTTCGGTCGGTAAAGGCTCTCCTACGCCGGTGCTGTGGCTTAAAATTATATTGCGCTGTAATCTTCCTAAGTTATCAACAGGAATAGCTCGATCACTCAATTTACCGCACCCGGTATTGATCCCATAAGCGGGACGGCGCGTGGTAACGATCTTCTCTACCATTGTTGCTGATTTGTCGACACAACAGCGCCCAGCAGCAGTGATGATAACCGGATGTTGTGCGATGATCACTCTTTCCGCTTGGTCTAATGTCAAATTATTTCCATCTAATTCGATCATCAGTCTCTTGCCGTCCTTTAGAATGGAATAAGTAGAAATTATTCAGGTTCAAAGGTTTGGTGATTAACCGTGAACCTCTGCACTGCCATCTGATAACCTAAGAGTTACAATTATCACCCCTTGCTTTATCACTGGAACCAGTATTTGAGAAAATCTTTCGTAACAGACAGGACATCATCAGTATTTATTCTTGCCTTCTTAAGCATCTGTTTTTTCATATTCCTCATTATATGTTATAATATAGCTTCTATCAACTTAGTTGTAAAATTTCTCCTATCTTATTATACTATTTCGATCATGAGTACCATAATAACTAATATCGGTCAATTGGTTACCCCAATTGGTAAATCTCCTCTCAATGGCAAAAAGATGAACGAACTATCCTTGCACAAGGATATTCAAATATCGATTAAAGATGGGAAGATAGTAGCAGTGGAGGTAAGGGGAAGCAAGACCGATTCGGGTGGTTTGATCATTGATGCCGGCGGAGGAGTAGTTATTCCCGGTTTGGTTGATCCGCATACGCATGCTGTCTTTGCCGGCACGCGGGAAGAGGAATTTCTTGCTCGTTGTCAGGGTGAAGAGTACACTGGAGGAGGAATCGGTTCTACTGCCCGCAGCGTCGCGCAGATAAGCGAGGAAGAGCTAATAAAAAGTGCTTCCCATCGGCTTAAGGAGATGCTCTCCCACGGAACGACGACAGTTGAGATAAAGAGTGGCTATGGTCTCGATATGGAGAATGAGATTAAGCTACTTAATGTGATCAAGCGATTAAGCAAGGAGAATAGACTCCGCCTTGTAGCAACATTCCTCGGCGCGCATGCGTTTCCCAGCGGTATGCATCGGGCTGACTATATCTCGTTGATCATCACCACGATGATTCCCTATGTGAGCCGGTACCGGTTAGCCAAGTTCTGTGATGTCTTCTGTGACAGTGGGTTTTATACGATCGATGAGGCTCGCACCATCTTACGGGCAGCACGCGGCGCCGGTCTATTGCTCAAGCTTCATGCTGACGAACTTGCCTCAACCGGCGGAGCTGAACTCGCGGCACAACTTAAGGTTACTTCTGCTGATCATCTGCTACATATCTCCGATCGTGGAATTGCAGCACTGAAAGAGGCTGGTGTAATCGCTGTTCTCCTTCCCGGGACCGCCTTCTCACTTAATAAACGATATGCGCCGGCAAGAAAGATGATCGACACCGGCTTGCCAATTGCGTTGGCCAGCGACTTCAACCCGGGCACATGCTTGATAAATTCGCAATTGATCATTATTGGTCTGGCAGTACTGAAGATGGGGCTTACGATCGAAGAAGCGCTCACTGCTGCTACTCTCAATGCTGCTGCTGCGTTGGAGATGGCAGATAGAATCGGTTCACTGGAAGAGGGAAAATCAGCCGATCTGGTGATCCTTGCGCTTGATAATTACCGCCAAATCCCGTATTTTTTCGGGCACAATCCAGTGATGAAAGTGCTGATCAATGGACAATTAGTCTGGGATAGAAACAGGGATAGATATTGATGACCGAAGAAGAGACTGGGCTGCTGACGATCGATGCTTACGCTAAACTTAACTTTGCCCTACGAGTTATCAATCGCGATGCCGACGGCTACCACGAGATTGAATCGCTTGTACAAACAATTGATCTTGCTGATACAATCAAACTTTGCGTGACTCAATCGCCGAATGGACAATTGAGCGGCTCGTTAATTAAGGTCGATAATGAGCTTGTAGCCTCACAACAGGATGATTTGGCCTACAAGGCTGCGCAGGCGATCTTGGCAGCTAAGGAGAGTGACGTCGCAGTGCAGATTAGCATTAAGAAACGGATTCCGATCGGCGCTGGATTGGGAGGAGGAAGCAGTGATGGAGCGGCAGTCTTGCTGGGGCTCGATAGATTAATCGCGCCGAGATTACTACCGGATGAACTCCTCGCCATTGCCGCCAAGCTCGGTTCTGATCTGCCACTCTTTCTTTTTGGAGGACTGATGTTGATTCGTGGACGGGGGGAGAGAGTGACTCCTTTACCTCCTCTATTCACTCAGACAATCCTCCTTGTCGTGCCGCCGTTTAGCTGTGATACCACACGTGTTTATCAACGATACGATCAACAGAGAGCCAGCAAGAGTTTGCTTGGCAACCGCTCGCTTGGTGCGGTGGTCCCCGGCAGAGGCAGTGATAATGATCTAGAAGCAGCAGCGCTCGACCTCTATCCACAGCTTAATCCCTATCGAGAAGTAGTTGCTAAGCTCGGCAGTGATCTGTATGGGATGAGTGGAAGTGGATCTTCTTTTTACGTTGCTTTCTCTTCTTACCAACGGGCAAAGCGATCAACTGAGCAAGTAAAGGCTGATCTTCCGCATGCAACGACTTATCTTTGCCGGCCAGTGGTGACAGGAATGAAGTTCACGCGAGGTATACGATGAAAATTGCAATCGACGGTCCTGCTTCTTCAGGAAAAACGAGTCTCGGCCGACGGTTAGCAGCTCATTATAATTGTCTATTTGTTGATACAGGTGCAATGTACCGCGCGCTTGCATTAGGCGTTGACCGCGGCCTTGCATTAGAGGAGATCGAAATTATCTTGGACGAAGAAGGAAAGATCTTTCTCAACGGAGAAGAGGTGACCGCCTTGCTGCGCAACCAGCGCATCGACCAACTCTCTTCTGAGATGGCAATGGATGCCAAAGTGCGACGGAAATTGGTCCGGATGCAACGACAATTGGCAAAAGAGAAAGACGTCGTTATGGAAGGACGCGATATCGGCACTATTGTTCTTCCGGATGCAGAGATCAAGATATTCCTTGTGGCATCTCCAAGCGAACGGGCGCAGCGACGAGCACAAGAGCGCAGCGATTCAGATATTGATGGTATCGCAAATGAGATTGCTCTTCGAGACGCACGTGATATCGGCCGATCGATCTCCCCCTTGAAACCCGCTACGGATGCAATTACAATCATTACAGATAAAAAGAGTCTTCAAGAGGTTGCTATTGAAGCAATCGACCTGATCGAAAAAAGGATAAAGTATTTGCGATAGATGCAGCACGCGAAAGAACTATGCAAAACAATTATTTACTTTGTCAGCACCTACATTCTATTGGTAGTGATGAAAATTCTCTTTCATCTACGTATTAATGGGAGAGAGAAGGTAGAGAAGGGGAAGGAATATATTATTGTAACCCGACACCGTAGTTATTGGGACATTCCATTATTGGCAGTTGCTCTGGGAGGACGACGGAAGATCCATTTTATCTCCCAGAAAAAATTGTTGAAAAACCCATTTTTTTATCTATTGCTCAAGGCATATAGCACAATAATTGATCGCGATAACTTCAAACGCGACGATTTTAGAAAGATAATCGCAACATTAAATAGAAACAAGTTAATCGGAATCTTTCCCGAAGGGACGACACGTGTCAAAAAAGAGGCCAAAACAGGTGTGATCCACTTTGCTGAGATGTCAGGGAAAGAAATTTTGCCGGTTAATATCCAGGCAAAAGGATCTTATCCGCCGCGCTATCCGTTTCGCTTGCCCTCCATCTCTATTTCCATTGGACATCCATTCGCTGTCGCTGAACTGAAGCGAGAAGACTCACTATCGCTATGCCGAGAGAAGATGGCAACGCAAGAGAGACGTTATTACCAACGCTTAAGTAAATTGGTGATGGAACGGATCGATAGTGCATAATCTGCGAAACAGAGAATTGCAAAGAGGGGGGAAAGGTGTAAGGTTCAGGTGATGCGACGCAGGCAGGTGCCCTTACTAAGACGCGGGCGAACAGATAGGTTCACCCCGATAATTGAGGGAAAACGATGATCAAAGGTAAATGGTAAAATGGATGGTATATAATGTATACTTCATAATCTGATTCCTTTGGCTGATCAAATGGCAAAACAGGAGGTCGATCAATAGCACATAGCAGAGCGCCCGCCTCTTCTGATGAACGGGCAATGGAAAAGATAACAGAAAAATAATAGGTGATTTTTAATGAACAGTCGGATAAAGATGAAAGACGCTTTCATAGAAAGCGATGTTAAAACATATAGTCGCGGGGATACGATTGCCGGAACTATTGTTCAGATCAATGACGAGGAGATCCTCGTTGATATCGGTTATAAATCAGAAGGGATTTTGCCGAAACGCGAGTTATCACCGTTCCGTAAAGACGGAAAAGTTGAGGAAGGCGAAGAGATCGATGTGCTTGTAACTTATATCGATGAGGAGAAAGGAGCTGTTTACGCTTCCGAGAGACAAGCTGAGTATGAAAAACGAGTCGCTTCTCTGAACCTTGCGTACCGTGAAGGCAAAACAGTAGAAGGAGAGATAGTTGATGAAGTTCAAGGATCAGGATATCATGTTAACATAGATGGTGTCCGTGCATTCCTGCCTGGTTCACATCTCGGCAAGACCGGACTCAAAGAGATCAAGAGACTTAAGGGACAGAAGATGATGTTTAAAGTCCTTGAACTATCGCGTGGTGGCAGGAATCTCGTCGTCTCTCACACTGCTTATTTGAAAGACTTAGACAAAGAACAGATCAACGAGCTCTTTGCCTCGCTGGATAAAGGTGCGGTAATCGATGGCAAGATAAAGAGTATTGTTAATTTTGGTATATTCGTGGATATTGGTGGGTTTGAGGGGCTTGTCCATCGCTCTGAAATATCCTGGAAAGATCTTCCTGTCCCGCCAAAGACGTATAAAGTTGGTGATACTGTTCGCGTTAAGGTGATCGATTTCGATCAGGAGAAGAAGAAAGTTTCGCTCAGTATAAAACAGTTACGCCCTGATCCCTGGAAGGATGCTGCTGTTCGGTATCCCGCTGGCACACGGGTAACGGGTACGGTGGTCAGTGTAACAGACTTCGGTGCTTTTGTCCGTTTAGAAGAGGATATCGAAGGACTTGTACATCTCTCTGAACTCTCATGGAGTTTTCCATCAAAACCCAGCGAAATCGTATCCGAAGGTGATGAAGTCAATGTGGTAGTATTAAACTGTAATACGAAAGAGCGCAAAATGAGTCTTTCGATGCGGCGAGCACAACGAGATCCCTGGTGTGATGTCCAAAAGAAGTATCCAAAAGGTACTTACGTCCGCGGTGAAGTTACCAAGATCACCGCGTTTGGAGCGTTCATTAAATTAGAAGAGGGCATCGAAGGATTGATCCATATCTCTGAGCTTGCCTGGGAGCGGATAGTGCGTCCGAGTGATATGCTCAAAGAGGGGGAAATCGTCGAAGCTAAGGTGTTAGAAAGTAATGAAGAAGAACGTCGGATAAGCCTTTCTTTGCGCGCACTGCAAGCAGATCCTTGGAATGAGTTTCTGGTACAATATGGTATCAATGATTTGGTTGAAGGTGTAGTCACCGAGATCAAAGATTTCGGTGCATTTGTGAAGATCACAGAGCATGTTGATGCCTTGATCCACGTTTCAGAGATTACTGAAGAAAGAATTGTAACTCCGCATGATTACTTTGCGATCGGAGACAAGATCAAAGCGCGTATCATCGGGATTAACGACGTGAAGAAGCAGGTTCGTTTGAGTATGCGAGACTTATCTCTCTCCTCCGGTAAACAGAAACGACCGGAACGGATTAACCTCAATCATGAAGGACATAAGGATCTTACGATGAGAGATCTACTGGGGATGATAGATGAAGAAGCAATATAAGAACTATGATCAAATAGATAGGCACGCTAATTAACCTATCTATACGGAAGTTGAGATAAAATTTCTGTGTGTTGCACGGAAGGAAGATAGAAAAAAGATAACACTTACCGGAGGTAGTGGAAATGAATAAAAATGAGCTCATCAATCAGCTGGCAGAGATATCACAATTGACGAAAAAAAAGGCGCATGTAGTACTCAATTCAGTCCTAAACTTGATCGAGGAGAGCTTAGTACGCGGTGAAGAAGTAAAGCTTGTCGGATTCGGTAAGTTTGCGGTAAAAGAACGAAAAGCCAGCAACCGTATCAACCCTCAGACTAAACTGCCAATCACAGTTCAGGCAAAAGTCATCCCTGTTTTTCGGCCGGGGAAAGACCTCAAGAGCAAGATCGAAAAGAGCCTGAAGATAACAAAGAAAGGGATTGAGCTTAAGTAAGAATAATCGCCAATTATTGCACGAAGTTACAATTGAATAGATTAACAGAACTCGTGGAGTAATATTGGAGGTAATGTAATTTTTCAGCATTTCGGATGTCACAGGGTTGATCTGCGGCCGGCCTGTGCAGATAAGCGAGGTCGGCTACATTTTTGATTCCTCTGTAGATATGCAAAATAACTTTACCAGCCCAGCACTAAAACCCAACGCGATCTTTGATGTTGTGATTATCGGAGCAGGTGTCATCGGAGTTGCAATCGCACGTCAGCTCAGTCACTACACCTTACAGGTGGCTGTTATAGAGAAGGAGTGGGAAGTTGGACTGGGCGCGAGTTGTCGTAATTCTGGCGTCATTCACGCTGGAATTTACTACCAACCAGGAAGTTTACGCGGCCAACTATGTATGGAGGGTCGGCAGCTTTTGCAACAGTGGTGCGACGATTTAGGCATACCATACAGTATCCCCGGCCAACTCATTGTGGCACAAAAGAAAGAAGAGCTCTCAGAGCTCAAGCGACTCCTGGCGCAAGGAGAGGCCAACGGCGTCTCCGGGTTATCGATTGTACAACACGATGAGATTACAGCTCTTCAGCCAGGAGTTGCCGGAATAGCCGCCCTGTATGCGCCGTCGAGCGGTCTTGTGCCGCCCTATACATTGACGATTGCAATCGCAGAGAGCGCTGCCTATAATGGTGTCTCTTTTTTTCTCGACAATAAAGTAACCGGAATTACCTATGACGAGCCGATATACCACGTGCACACCGAAAAAACCATCCTGACCGGTCGGTGGGTTATCAATGCTGCCGGTCTCTTTGCCGGCCAGATTAGCAAAATGTTGGATATATCTGTTCCGACTATCTACCCGTGTCGCGGAGAGTATCTGATACTGGACAAAGAGGTGGGCAAAGAGATTAAGATCTTAGTCTATCCAGCACCACCGCAGCAAGGAGGTGGATTAGGAGTGCACCTTACACCGACTATCGAAGGGAATCTGTTGCTCGGTCCTTCGGCAGAGTATATCTCAGAACAGGAGGATCATGCGTGCAGTAATGTAATTGCTCATCAACTTATTGATGAGGCGACAAAGCTTTGGCCTGCTTTGCCGGCAGATAGTATCATCGGTGCATACGCCGGTCTCCGTGCTAAACTTACTCCCCCGGGAATAGGTGGATATGACGACTTTTTTATCAAAGAAGCTCCTCTCTTCCCGCGGTTTATTAACTTGGTGGGGTTGGAATCGCCCGCTCTGACAGCAGCGCCAGCGATTGCGCGGTATGTGATGGAAATAATCGCAGCACGAGAGTCATTACATCACAAATCTCCAGCTGAATTACGTGATTATCATTGGCCGCAGCGATTTGACTCTCTCCCTGAACAAGAGAAGGAAGGATTGGTGCGCACTCATCACGATCATGGTGAGATCATCTGCCGTTGTGAAGGAGTGACGAAATACGAGCTTTTACAAGCGCTACAGAGCCCATTACGGGTAAAGACATTGGTGGGGCTTAAGTACCGCTGCCGCGTGATGATGGGCCGTTGTTGTGGAGGATACTGTTTACCTCGGATTGTGAATCTGCTGAACAATGAATATGGCTGGGAACCGACAGACTTTTACCTGCGGGGGAAAGATTCTCCGATGTTCAGCGGCTGGGTGAAGAAACTTTGTAATGGCTAATAAGATCGATGTCGCGGTCATTGGCGGCGGACCAGCCGGACTTGCCGCCGCTGTAGCGGCGCACGAAGCGGGCGCCGATGTATCTCTTATCGACCGTAATCATGATTTGGGCGGAATTCTAAACCAATGTATCCATGATGGATTTGGAATCCATCTCTTTGGTACTTCTCTTACCGGACCCGAGTTTGCGCAGCGGTATATTCAGCAAGTACAGAAGAGAGGTGTGGAAATAATGACCTCCACTTCAGTCACCCAGTTGACATCTGATCGCCAGTTGATCTGTTCCTCACGCGGTATTCGCCGGCAGCTGGAGGCACGTGCAGTTGTGCTTGCTATGGGATGCCGGGAGCGGACCCGCGGAATGTTGATGATCCCTGGCGACCGGCCGGCCGGTATCTATGCCGCCGGAGTGGCCCAAAACCTTCTCAATGAACAGAATATATTAGTCGGACGCAAAGTGGTCATTCTCGGATCAGGGGATGTGGGCCTTATTATGGCGCGCAGTCTAACCTGGGAAGGAGCAACTGTCTTAGCTGTAATCGAAAAGCTCCCATACCCATCGGGATTACCGCGGAATATCGTTCAATGCTTGGAAGATTATGATATTCCGCTCTATCTTACTCATACGGTAAAGTCGATCCACGGTCGAAACCGAATTGAGGCGGTAACCGTGGCGCAGACGGATAGCGCAGGAAATCCGATTACAGGGAGCGAGTTTTCCTTAGCCTGTGACACACTCCTTTTGTCAGTCGGGCTCATCCCCGAGAACGAACTATCCCGCGGCGCAGGTGTGGTTATTGACCACCGGACCAACGGAGCGATCGTTGATGACTGCTACATGACCAATATCAAAGGAATCTTCGCGTGTGGAAATACATTACATGTTCATGACTTAGTTGATTGGGCCGCGCAAGAAGGAGAGAGAGCAGGATCGATGGCAGCGCAATACTCACAATATTCTTTTACACCCGATCGCAAGATTGCAGTTCGGGCGGGATCAGGAGTACGCTATGTACTGCCCCACTATCTTACCACGAGGAAGAAAGTAGAGCTGTCACTGCGCGTACAAGCGCCAGGGCGAAATCGAGAATTACGACTTAACGCTGAGAAGCGAGTCATATTTGCCAAGGAGTTGCCACATGTACACCCTGCTGAGATGGTGCAACTGGAGATCACTCTCCCGCCCTGGGAAACGATGCGGTCGGTGGAGGTTTGCGTAGTGTGAACGTCAAAAAGATGACCTGTATTCTTTGTCCGACTGGATGCCAGTTAGCAGTAGAGTGGATTGCTGCTCCACAGCCAATTGTAAAGAGAGTACGCGGGACGATGTGCATGAAAGGCCATGACTACGCTATTGAAGCGATAACGCGTCCCATACGTACCCTTACCACTACCATATTGGTAACGAGTGGGATTCGTCGCTTGACCAGTGTAAAAACAGCCACACCGATCCCAAAGCAATCGATTCCCCATGCGCTTAGAGAGTTAAAAATCCTTACAATACCAGCTCCAGTCTATATCGGGCAGATAGTGATAGAAGATGTAGCCGGCACAGGAATACCTGTAGTTGCAACACGAGATGTGGCGGCAAAGGAATCTTCTTCGGGTTTGTAAGGTCGATTAAGTTCGTAGAGTGAGCGGTTCATCTGCCTGTGGTTCCTCTCTGCGCGCGGACACGCACAGGCAAACGCCCTTCTCCTCTTTCTATAGCTGCTTTCTTTTAAGTGGTAGCACTGCCTGAGATTACGACATCGATAAGCTGCAATTGAATGTTGTTACACCAGTTATCAAACTCTAGTGAGCACACAACTCCTGCATCAGCAATCTTTTCCAGAAAATCAATGTAGCCCCCAAAGTTAAATGCGATAAACGGCAGCGTGACATCCGCTTGAATTATCTTACCTTTCAAATGCTTCCCATTAGCACCGACAAGATGGAGTTCGTCAAAGCAAGCACACGGCAACAAGAATATAGGAGCGGGATTACCCTTGCCAAACGGAGAGAGAAGAGCAAGATCCTTATAAGCATCGGTATTAACTCCTTGCGCATCTATTACGGCGTCAATTTCTAATCTTCGTTTAGCGGGCGGTCCTGGGTAATTTTGGAGATAGGAACGTACACTGGTAACAAACTCTGTCAATCGCTCATTGGCGAGAGAGAGACCAGCCGCCATCTCATGTCCGCCATAGTGAATAAGTACGTTTGAGCAGCTTTGCAGACAGGCTGTTATATTGAATCCGTTGACACTGCGACAGGAGGCACGGCTGATGCGGTCACCATAAGAGAAGACGATCGCTGGAACGTCATATTCTTCTACCAAGGATGATGCTACCAGTCCAATAATTCCTTCATTCCAGTATCTACCTCCCACAATGATAATCCCGTCTTGTGAAGGATGTATATTCTCTTTGGCGAGGATCTCTTTTGCTTGCTGGGTGATCTCTTGCTGATTGGCTGTACGGTCGTGATTATAATCGACCAGAACTTCGGCTAAATATTGAGCCCGATCCGGCTGGGTTGTTGTCAACAGAAGAAAGGCGACCTTTGGATCTCCCGCCCGATTGGCGGCATTGATTTTTGGGGCGATTAGATATCCAATATCATCTGCTTGTAGTTGTTCAGGCTTAAGCGCTAATTCTTTTATCAAGGCGCGTATTCCATATGATGAACCTTTTTCTCGGTTAAGAAGCTCAAGCCCTTCGCGGACGATCGCCCTGTTCTCTACTTCGTTCTCCTTTGCTAGCGGTACAAGATCAGCGATAGTTCCAATACAGACTAAATCCAATAGATGGTAAGGTGTCGGCCTTCCTGTCTGTTCATATAATCCACATACTAATTTGTACGCAACCCCTACCCCAGCAAGCGAGCGATTGGGATAAGTCTCTTCCGGTAGGTGCGGATCGATGATCGCGACTGCCGATGGGAGTTCATCGAAAGGAAGATGATGGTCAGTAACGATCGTATCTATGCCTGCCTCACGAAGATCTGATATCTTCTCACAGTCTGAAATACCGCAATCTACTGTGACGACAAGATTAAATTCTTCTTCGATTGCCCGGCGGACAAAGGCGTACGAAAGACCGTGCCCGAAGGTGCGATCTCCCACTTCAACCTTGATCGTCCCGGCCGGAAATAAGGGAAGGAGGCCGTAATAAAGAAGAGCAGCGCCGGTCAATCCATCGGCATCAAAGTCACCATGAATAAATATCTTCTCTCGGCTATCTATCGCATTGCGCAACCGTCTTACTGCTCTTTCCATTTGAGAGAACAAAAATGGCGAATGGAAAGTATGACGATCAGGATTTATGATTTTACGCCATTGACGCCCACCTCGTTGCGCAAGGAGAATAGATAATAAAGGTGAACAAGTAAGCTCATTACTTATTTCGTCGACCAGATTGATCGCAGGAGGAACTGCCAAAGCCCACTCTTTTCCGGTAAAGAGAAGAGATTTCATCTTTTGGGGCTGTCGGCTCGCATCGTCCATGCATAAAGCACTGGATTAGCAACATATATTGAAGAATAAGTGCCAACGATTACTCCGATTATCAATGCAACGGCAAAACTCCGCAGTACCGGACCACCAACTATAAACAGAATAACCACCGGAATGAGGGTTGTGAGAGAGGTATTAATAGTACGCGTCAAAGACTGATTGATGCTGCGGTTTATCACATCAAAGATGGAGGCGCGTTTTTCTACTGCAAGATTTTCTCGCACGCGATCGAAGATAACGATTGTATCATTAAGTGAATAACCGATTATCGTGAGAAAAGCAGCGATCGTCGCTAAATTAACCTCCAACTGAAAGAGAACAAAAACACCCAAAGTAATTATAACGTCATGGACTACGGCAGTTACAGCGCCGACAGCGTACCGCAGGCGGAACCGCCATGAAACATAGAGCAAAATTCCAACCAGCGCAAGTAAGATGGCTCCCCATCCCCGATGTACCATTTCACGGCTTATTCGCCCTCCGATAGCACGCCGGGAGATCTCCTCGGCAGGAAAGGTCTCTTCTAACATCGTCTCTACGCTGGTGATTATCGTGTGGTGCAGCTCAATATTAAGTGGAGTGGTGATAATGATATTATATGTCTCCCTAATCTCCGTAATTACACTGCCGGCAAGATCAATACCATCAGCCGGAATAGCGCCCAACGCAACACGTAAATCAGCTATTTCCACTGCGTCACGGAAAATGATGGTAAACTCAGTTCCGCCGGTAAAATCGATACCGAGATTCAACCCATTTACGATGAGCAACAAGATACTCGCTGTAACAACGACGAGGGAAAGAGTTATTCCGAACTTACGCGTGCTCAGAAAATCGAACTTAGTCATTGTAACTCTTCCCTCACATATTGTAAACTCTCTTCGTCATTCGCGATTTGATTCGACTAGCCTTATTCTTATGGAATGGTCCATGCGAGGCTGCCTTATCTGCCATCTTTGCCAGCTGAGGAAGCAATTGCTGTGCGCTCTCTTTATTCCCAGTGGCGACGTGATGTCGCAATTCACTTACTACCTGTTTGAGAGCTTTCTTTCTCATCAAGTTATGTTTTTTTCGCAAAATGTTCTGTCGTGCCTGTTTAGCGGCCGATTTTATATTCGCCATTCTCTTATCACCCCATATACTGCTCTTAATCCGGTAATAGAACCGTGCGTCACCAGTTACAGCAACTATTAGAGCCTTCTTTTTCTAAGCCTTCTTTTTACTAATTAATAAATAACTATACCAATTTCAGGGATAAAATCAACTTGACAAAAAGTCTTTGCTGAGGTAAGTTTTAGCGACAATTTTCTATTAATAAAGGGGGATTAAGTTTTGACATTAGAAAAGATTGTAAAACGCGATGGCCGCATAGTTGCATTCGATGAGAGTAAGATTACTACTGCAATTTGGAAAGCGATGCGCTCACTGGATAAGCCTGATGCTACCCTCGCAAAAGAGTTGACTGATCAAGTCACAGCGATATTAACGCGTCGATTTGTCCATGAACTTCCGACAGTTGAAGGTGTACAAGATATCGTCGAGGAGGTTCTCCTCGATGGACAACACCATCAACTGGCAAAGGCTTATATCCTATATCGCAAGCAACGTACTGATGCGCGTGAAGTAAAAGATTTGCTGGGCAATCTCTCTGTAGTAGAAGACTATATCAATAATGTTGATTGGCGAGTACGCGAGAACAGTAATATGACTTATTCTCTGCAGGGACTGAACGTTAATATTACCGACAAGGTCATATCGAAATACTGGCTTAATACAATCTATTCGCGTGAGGTCAAAGTTGCCCACGAACGCGGTGATTTTCATCTCCATGACTTGGGGACGTTAGGTGCCTATTGTGTCGGATGGGATCTGCAAGATCTTCTTGTCCAGGGATTTCGTGGTGTAAGAGGTAAGATTGAGTCCCGAGCGGCAAAACACTTCCGCGTTGCGCTGATGCAGGTGGCTAATTTCTTGTATACGCTTCAAGGTGAAACAGCAGGGGCGCAGGCATTCAGCAACGTAGACACCTACCTTGCTCCCTTTATCCGCTTTGATAATCTCTCCTATCACGAAGTAAAACAGCACATGCAAGAATTTATCTATAACTTAAACGTACCGACACGCGTTGGTTTTCAGACCCCGTTTACTAATATCACTCTCGATCTGAAAGTACCAAAATATATGGAAGCGACACCGGTCATCATCGGCGGTAAAGTTCAGAAAGAAGTGTACGGTGACTTTCAACACGAAATGGATATGTTCAACCGCGCATTCGCTGAGGTAATGACCGAAGGAGATCTCCGCAGCCGGCCATTTACTTTTCCGATTCCAACCTATAATATCACCGAAGAATTCGATTGGGATAACAAAAACTTAGATGCTATTTGGGAAATGACCTCCCGCTATGGAATTCCCTATTTTGCCAATTTTATCGGCAGTGATATGAAGCCTGAAGATGCGCGCAGTATGTGTTGCCGGTTACGGATTGATAATCGTGAGCTGAATAAACGCGGTGGTGGGTTGTTTGGCGCCAATCCACTCACCGGCTCGATCGGTGTTGTAACAATCAATATGCCCCGTTTAGGGTTCTTGGCTGATAGCACCGCAGACTTTTTCGATCGCCTCAGTGATCTGATGGTGTTGGCAAAAGAGTCGTTACTTACCAAACGTAAAGTATTAGAGCAACTGACAGACAAAGGGCTCTATCCTTATTCCAAATTCTATCTGCAAAAGATCAAAGATTTTTCCGGTGAATATTGGAAGAACCACTTCTCCACCATCGGGCTGATCGGAATGAACGACGCCTTGCTCAATCTGTTTGGTGAAGATATCACCACGCCACACAGTCATGCGTTCGCCATTGAAGTCCTTAACTTTATGCGGTCTAAATTAGCAGAATTCCAAGCGGAGAGTAGAGAGATTTTTAATCTGGAAGCAACTCCAGCTGAAGGAGCAAGCTACCGGCTCGCGAGGAACGATCTATCCCGCTTCCCCGACATTCGCATCAGCAATTTAGAACGTAGCAGAGAAGGTGAACCATACTACACCAACTCAACACACCTACCAGTTTCATTCACCCCTGATATCTTTGCCGCATTAAACCTTCAAGATCAACTGCAATCACTTTATACCGGTGGAACCGTCTTCCATGGATTTCTTGGTGAGTCGCTGCCTTCAATACACGCAACAAAAAATCTGGTGCGTAAGATTGCGGAGAACTACCATCTGCCTTACTACACAATCACTCCTACGTTCAGTATCTGCGTTGAGCATGGATACTTTACGGGAGAGAATGCCCGGTGCCCAGTATGTAATGGTGCGTGCGAAGTCTATTCACGCGTCGTCGGTTATCTCCGCCCGGTAGAACAATGGAACAATGGCAAACGAGCGGAATTCGCCGATCGAAAGGTCTTCTTTTTCGCAACCCCAGAAGAAACAGCAGACCAAGAATCGCTCAAAGAGCAGCTATCATCTGCAGTTAAGGCTTAAGATAAACCGGAATGGATAAATGGCAACATCCAACCGTTGCCACTCCCCTCTCTTATTGTAAGGATGAACATCGCGTATCTGCTGCCGCTCTCGTTGATCGACTATCTCGATAAGTTATCAGCGGTGATCTTTACAGCAGGATGCAATTTTCGTTGTCCCTATTGCTATAATAGTGAACTTGTGTTGCCGGAGAGAATCAGTACCACAAGTTCAGTCTCTGAAGATGAAGTCTTCTCTTTCTTAACCCAACGCCGAGGTCTTTTAGACGGAGTCGTTATCTCTGGAGGAGAACCGTTGCTTCAGCCGGGGCTGCGTCTCTTTATCACCAAAATAAAAGAGCTGGGATTTCTCACAAAACTTGATACCAACGGCGCGTTTCCCAAGATACTTAAAGAGTTACTCCGCAATAATCTCCTTGACTATGTGGCAATGGATATCAAACGATCAACAGATTATTATGAAGTGGGGGCAGGAGTAGCAGTTGACCTGGAGCGAATCATTACATCGATTCACTTGATTATCAACTGCGCACCTGACTATGAATTTCGCACGACAGTCGTTCCAGATATTGATGAAGAAGAACTAATTAAGATCACCACAATGATCACCGGCGCCAAACGTTACATCCTGCAACCATTTATAGTCCCGGCGCATAAAGAGCTCGTCGGGCCAATGGAAGAAAGAGCCCCGCACGGACCAGAAATGCTGAATCACTTATGGGAGAGGATAAAAGATAAATTCCCCGCCGGCGGCGTCCGCCAGACAGGCTCGCTATAAACAGGTTAAACTGCAGTTCCCGCCGATTAATTCTCGATTATTATAATAATTGAACCGGCAGCGGAAATCATACGACATACTATCGAATAAATCCTCATTGCGGTTGTGGTTAAAACAAAGTTATGTTACAATACGTTAAGAATAAATGGACGCAATGATTATGAATAACTTACCGAGGCCGCAAAGAGCGCTGAGAAAGACAAACAATAAGCACTCTGAGTCCTCTGCGTGCTTGGTGGTAAAAAAAATAGGGAAGAATGAAAGATGGCATAAACCGCATTGTGTGAGCAATCGGTATATAGAGAGTGCAGAGATTCTGGAAATAAATAATTCTCAGTCTGCTCTGCGGTTAATTATCTGTTGACAAACAATCGTTCGCTTGCAAAAGGAGAATGAATATGACAAATACTGTCTTAGCGGTGAAAAATCTTACCAAGATTTATGACGGACGACGAGGGAAGAAAACCATTGCTGTCGATGATATCAGCTTTTCTATCAGAAAGAATGAGGTTGTAGGACTCCTCGGCCCAAACGGTGCTGGCAAGACGACAACGATCAAGTGCATCTGCACATTGATCAACCCCACGAAGGGCACGATTAACGTCAACGGCACTGATGCAGTAAAGAATTCGCGTACCGTCCTGCAGAAAGTGACGGCTGTTTTAGAAGGGAACAGAAATATCTACTGGCGGCTCTCAGTGCGGGAGAACCTGGAGTTCTTCGCTGGTCTCCAAGGTATCCCTGCCCGCCGAGTGCAGAACTATATCGATCAATTGATCGAGTTGTTTCAGCTCAAAGAAAAGGAACAGACCCCGGCACGCAAACTCTCCCGCGGAATGCAGCAAAAGTTGGCCGTTGCCTGTGCATTGGTTAAGCAAACTGATATCTTGCTTCTCGATGAACCTACATTAGGTCTCGACGTGGAGATATCGCACGAATTGCGCTTCGCATTAAAAGAGATGGCCCAGCAGGGCGAGCGGACGATCATCGTCTCGAGCCACGACATGAGCGTAGTGCAGGACATTTGCGAGCGAGTGATCATCATCAATAATGGGAGAATCGTCACCGACGATCGGGTGGCAAATCTCTTGAGACTGTTCCAGGCCAGTGCTTATCGTTTCGAGATCGAAGGCCGACTGGCCGAGCAGCAGGTGAAGCGACTGGAGGAGCGGTTTGAGATGCTCAAGGTCAGCGGAACCGACTACCACACCGAGATCGAAGTAGATCTGGAAGATGGCAACCAGATATACGAGATCATGGATATATTAAAAGAGGGCGACAGTCGCATAAGGTCAATCGCGCGCAAAGATCCGAACATGGAAGAGATATTCCTCACAATTATCAAAGGAAGCAAACAGTGAGATACTTGGTGCTCTTTAAGACGATGTTTAAATGGGAGTTCATCATAATGAGACGATATCTGTTCAATATGCTCTCAGCGCTCATCAGTATTTACATCCTTTTCCTGCTTATCTTCTTTGGTGTGCGCACTTTGGGCGGCGGCGCACCAGGATTCGGGGGCACTCTGGACGCAATCGTCGTTGGTTTTTTAGTTTGGACCTTCGCGCTCTTCACCTATAGTAATTTTGCCTGGGGAATGATTCGTGAAGCACAAGAAGGCACACTGGAGCAGTTGTACATGTCCTCGGTCGGATTCATCTGGGTCTCTCTGTTTCGCAGCATGAGTTCTTTTCTCATCACGTTGATATTCAATATTACTTTGTTGATATTGATGATGGCTACTACCGGCCGCTGGCTCCATCTCGATGTAATCAGTCTTCTGCCGCTATTACTCCTTACGCTCGCCGGTGTTTATGGTATCGGGCTTGTAATGGGCGGGTTGGCATTGGTCTTCAAGCGGATCGAGTCGTTCCTCCAGATCTTTCAATTCGCCATCATTGGACTGATTGCTACTCCGATCGACCGGTTTCCGGTGCTGCGATTTCTGCCGCTCTCTCAAGGGTATGAACTGATCCGCCAGGTGATGGCTGAGGGGCTATCCATCGGGCAGCTTCCAACTGGCGATCTCCTGTTATTAGTGATTAATTCAGCATTTTACCTCGGGATCGGTCTGATCGCGTTCCACCTCCTGCTGAAGACGGCGAGGAATAGGGGGCTGCTGGGACATTACTGATCGCCCTGTTTAGGGAGGATACGATTAGACGCTTGCAGAGAGCAGAGAACGGCCGTACATACACATAAAGGAGAAAAATGGGCTTTACATGTGGGTTGATCGGCTTACCCAATGTCGGCAAATCTATGCTGTTGAACGCACTCTCTGCTGCCGGTGCCCAGGTGGAGAGTTATCCATTCTCCACATCATTTGCCAATGTCAATGTAGCAGATGTGCCGGATGAGCAGCTCGACCTTCTTGCCGCTTTCCGGAGAAGCAGAAGATCCCCACCCAATTACAGTTCCTTGATATCGCCGGCTTAGTGAGCGGAGCAAGCACGGGAGGAGAAATGCGAGGAGGAAGGGACAGTGGAGTGACAGATGAATAAGCAAGTTACTGAACTGCCGACGGCCTCCTCTGCCAAGATCCTCGCGAACGTCGCCGAGACCGTTGCTCTGGTGGGTGGTCCGGTACTGGCAATGATCAAGTTGTCTGCCGTCTATCCCGGCGCATGGCTGATCGCTGGCATCGGCGTTCTGGCCTTTCTACTGGCAGTGCTTCTCGGTCAGGTTGGCTTCATGCGCTTGGTCACAAACCGGTGGAAGAAGCGCGCGCTGGCGCGGGGGCTACACGAGGACCAGACGCGCAAGACCTACCTGTATGCCCGTTTGATTCCCATAGGCTCTCTAACGGCCGGGGTGCTTGAGGAGACAGCGCGTTTCGCTTTGCTATCGTTGATGCTGCCATACGCCGCAGCACCTTGGATTATAGGAGTCGCCTTCGGCCTCGGTCACGGTGGAATCGAGTCTATTGTGCTCGGTCTCGCCAGCGGCGTCGTTGGTTTGCTCGACTTTCTCCTTCCCGCGAAAATGGCCGGTCTCACCCTGACCGGCGTGCGGCGGTACAGGGCGAGCGAGCACTGGATCGGAATCGGCGAACGCGCAGGAGTCACTCTCTGCCATGTCCTCTTCACACTTCTGGTAGTCCGCACCGTTCTCACCGGAAACATCCTTTGGTACTTTACGGCTATGGCCCTGCATGCAACGATGGACTTTGTTTGGGGATCAGGGCGGCTCCGGTATGGCTGGTCACTCTTTCGCTGTATGCTGGTCCCGTGGGTCACTGCTCTTGCTGGTCTTTTACTCTTGTGGGTTTCAGGCGGCTTGTTGACCTGATGGGGGCTGCTGGGGCACTATTAACATCGGAGGTTAGACATTGACCGAAGATACAGGTGTTGGGAGAGTCAAGTTCTGGGAGCAGACCTTCATTTTAAGCAGATTAAGGTAAGGGGGCGCGGACAATGTCGGTTCAGATCCGCACACTGAGGGCCAAAGATGTAGACGGGTTCGTGAGCTTGATGCTCATGGCCCACAGCGATGACGTCAAGCTCTTTGGGATCGACGCCGGTAAAGGCGCCGCGCAACTCCGCTCTGCATTAACCAATCCGCTTCTCCGGGGACTGCAGGCGATCAGTGGGGCCACGGGGCGCTTCCTGGTCGCCGTGAGTGGGGGCGAGGTGGTCGGTTTAGTTGGCCTGACTGGGCAGAAGGTGCTGGAGGTGGTGGGCACGGCGGTCCATCCCGACTACCGCGGTCGGGGGATCGGAAAGGCCCTGATGGAGGCCATCCTTGCTGAGGCGCGGCGCTTGGGGCGCGATCGGGTCACTGTGGGCGTGCGGGAGGACAACCTCCCCGCGGTCCGCCTCTACGAGCAATCAGGGTTCCAGACCTACCAGCGCCTGAGCTATGTGAGTCTGGATCTTCCGTTTGATCGTAGTCTATTTCTCGCCGACGAACATGCCGCAGTCAGGCACTACCACCCGGCGGATGGGGAGCGGCTCGTTGCGGTAGAGAGGCGCGTGCTCTCGGCGGAGCATCTTCGGGTGCAAACTTCGGGGAGGTCGCGGTATGAGCCCACGTTTGGGGGAAGGCTCCGCGCGCAGCTTCTCGGCCTCAAGAGGCGAGGGCTCGTCTTGGTCGTAAGGGGCCAAGCGGTGGGCTTCGTCCTGGTCCGGGCGGACGCTTCCGCTCATGTGGGAAGGATGGAAGAGCTTCTGATGGAAAGCGAGCATGCGGAGCACCTTCCCGCCTTGCTTAAGGCAGGCCTGGAATTTTTGGAGGGAGCGGGGAAGCGTCGCTCGCTGCTCACCTTCCCTGCGGAGCAGGAGGCCGTGGGCCGAGAGATCAAGCGCCTGGGATTTTGTGAGGAGATGGCCGCTCTCATCATGGTATGCTGGCTTTCTGAACCTGCGGAGGGAGTCTTCGGGAAGAGAGTGGGGCATGAGCGAGAGACAGACAAGTAGGCAGTGGGATACACTGTACAGGGGAACAGAGTGCGTCTGGGGCATTGAGCCGGACCGTGTGTGTGGTGTGGAGGAAGCGTTCCGGAATCAAAACAGGCTTCTCTCATCGAAAGATGAGTGTGAGCCGTTACCTTTTGATATACTTAAAGCAGGCGACAGCCGTATAAAGGCGATCGCTCACAAAGATCCGAACATGGAAGAGATATTCCTCACAATTATCAAAGGAGGTAAAAAGTGAGATACTTGGTGCTCTTTAAGACGATAGTTAAATGGGAGTTCATCATGATGAGACGATATCTGTTCAATATGCTCTCATTTCTGATTAGTATGTATATCTTTTTCCTGCTTATCTTCTTGGGTGTACGCGCCTTGGGCGGCGGCGCATCAGGATTCGGGGGAACTCTGGACGCGATCATCGTAGGATTCTTAGTCTGGACCTTCGCGATCTCCACTTATAGTGATTTTGCCCAGGGAATGGTTCAGGAAGCACAAGAGGGCACACTGGAGCAGTTGTACATGTCCTCGGTCGGATTCATCTGGGTCTCTCTGTTTCGCAGCATGAGTTCTTTTCTCATCACGTCAATATTTATTATTACTTTGTTGATATTGATGATGGCTACTACCGGCCGCTGGCTCTATCTCGATGTAATCAGTCTCCTGCCGCTATTACTCCTTACGCTCGCCGGTGTTTACGGTATCGGGTTTATCATGGGAGGATTGGCATTGGTCTTCAAGCGGATCGAGTCGTTCATCGGGATCTTTCAATTCGCCATGGTCGGGCTGATCGCTGCTCCGATCGACCGGTTCCCGGTGCTGCGCTATCTGCCGCTCTCTCAGGGGAACGAACTAATCCGCCGGGTGATGGCCGAGGGGCTATCTATCGGGCAGCTTCCAACCGGCGATCTCCTGTTATTGGTGATTAATTCCGCATTTTACCTCGGGATCGGGCTGATTACATTCAAGCTGCTACTTAAGACAGCGAAGAATAGAGGACTGTTGGGGCATTACTGATCGCCCTGTTTAGGGAGGATACGATTAGACGCTTGCAGAGAACAGAGAACGGCCGTACATACACATAAAGGAGAAAAATGGGCTTTACATGTGGGTTGATCGGCTTACCCAATGTTGGCAAATCTACGCTGTTGAACGCACTCTCTGCTGCCGGTGCCAAGGTGGAGAGTTATCCATTCTCCACCATTACTACCAATATTGGTGTAGTAGATGTGCCGGATGAGCGGCTCGACCTTCTTGCCGCTCTCTTTCCGGAGAAGCAGAAGATCCCCACCCAATTACAGCTCCTTGATATCGCCGGCTTAGTGAGCGGAGCAAGCGCGGGAGAAGGATTAGGAAATCAGTTTCTCGCTGAAATCAGAACAGTTGATGCCATTCTCCATGTTGTACGTTGTTTCCGCGATGAGAATGTGGCTCACGTTACCGGAGAATTGGACCCGGAAGGAGATATTGCAATCGTCAATACCGAACTTCTACTCAAAGACCTTGAGACATTACAGCGAACTTGCGCCACCCTTTCCCGGCAACAGAAATCCGGTGACCGTCAGATTAAAACGCGGTTTACTCTCTGCCAAACGCTCCTTGAAACTGTAGCCCGGGGTTCCGCTATCGATATAGGAGAGGTTGATTCTGATGCGGAAGCGCTGATTCGTGAACTCTCTCTCCTTACTGCCAAGCCGGTCCTCTATATAGCCAATGTCGATGATAACGGCAAGAACGAATATTCACGCCGGGTAGAAGAATTAGGGCAGAGAAACGGAATAAGGACGATCACCATCTGCGGCCGAATCGAAGCAGAGATAGCCGAGATAGCTGTAACGCCTCTGGAGAGAAAGAGTTACTTAACAGCATGGGGGCTCGCTGAGAGTGGCCTTTCCCAATTGATTCGTGCCAGTTACGATCTGCTGAAATTGGTCACCTTCTTCACAATTGACGGACCAGAAGTCCGCGCGTGGACCGTACCACAGAATACAACGGCTCCGATTGCTGCCGGTAAAGTCCATAGCGATTTTGCCAATCGCTTCGTCCAGGCAGAAGTGATGGATGTAGAAAATCTTTGCCAATATAAGAGTGTGAAGACGTTGCGAGAAAAGGGTCTGATAAGACGCGCCGGCCGTGATCATATTGTGCAAGATGGCGAGATCATCCATTTTATCTGTGGATAAGGCAGCAGGTAAGTCATTGCGAGTTTACGAAGCAATCCCGTTGCTTTAGCCTAGTCGTAGGGGCAACCCCCTGTGGTTGCCCATTTTTGGGACAGGCACAGGGGCCTGCCCCTACAGGAATAATGATGCCATGGACATGACAAGATTGCCACGAGTTCTGCGAACTCTCGCAATGACAAGAAAAAGGAGGCGCTGCATCCCCGCAATGGCAAGAACGCTTGCTGCCAGCTTGTTCATACTGGATCTTACTTGCGTGCAAGCATAACTATTACATATAATAGAAGGCAAGTCATATCTTTTGCTTGCCGAGGAGGAGATACAATGATACGCAGCATCAAATTATCAAAGATTCTGTTGGTTATAGCCGCTATTTTACTTGTTACCGCACCGAGCAGCTGGGGACAAGCAGAATTAGACGAATTCCCATTTGGGACAACGACAATGGTCTATCGTATCGTCAGTGAAGAGATAGAAGCGCCGCAATATTTGCGGATAACGGTCACCGGTTTGGAAGACGGACGGTTTCAACTCATCATAACGCAGGAGGCGATCGGAACGCCGGAGGAGTTAGCCTTCTTTGGTCTTTTAGGTGGAATGATGTTGCCTCACGCTGACGGGCGTGAAATCGACTTTACGCCGCTCTTCTTTCTGATGGAACGCCGTGAATTGCTTGTAGTAGGTGAAGAGTTCCTCCTCATCAGAGGAGGAAGATTCATTGTCGTTAAGTATATTGAAATTGCAGGAATAGAAGCGATTCAGGGAATTTTCTTTCATCCACGACAACCTACTGAGCGAATAGTCATTGCTTTTTCCCTCCGAGCTCCGGTCTTTCTCTTTCCACGGTTGCGAGTGGAAGAACTGATCAACGATGAATGGGTGTCTCGATTTGAAGTCGAATTGATTGAGTACGCCCATCAACTACCAGCCAAATAGGAGGCAGAATGTCATTAGTAAAATTGCGCAACATTACCAAAGAATATCAGTTGGGAAAGACAGTGGTGCACGCACTACGCGGGGTTGATCTGGCGATCGACGCGGGAGAGATCGTCGCCATCATGGGACCATCGGGATCGGGTAAATCAACCCTAATGCACATCATCGGCTGCCTCGATATGCCTTCGGTAGGGGAGGTGGAGATTGAAAATATGCCGACAGATTCTCTCAGAGAGCGACAACTGGCAACAATACGAGGTCGCAAGATTGGGTTTGTCTTCCAAACATTCAACTTAGTCGCCAGCCTCACTGCGCAGGGGAATGTGGCATTACCGATGATCTTTCAGAAAATAAAGCGAACTCAGCGTACACAACGAGCCGCGGAGTTGTTGGAGAAAATCGGCTTGGGTGATCGGAAGAACCATCACCCTAATGAACTCTCAGGTGGAGAGCGACAGCGAGTCTCTATCGCGCGGGCAATGGCCAATGACCCCGATATTATCCTTGCTGACGAGCCGACCGGAAACCTCGATTCTGAGAGCGGGGCGACGGTAATGAGAACTCTCAGGCGCCTGAGCGACGAGGAAGGAAAAACGGTGATCGTCGTCACTCATAACCCCGAGGTTGCTGCTTATGCAGATAGGGTTATCACATTACGTGACGGAAAAATAATTAAGGAGGAGCGCCGTGATTAAAGATTTCTTCTTTCTGGCACTAAAGACTGTGCGGCAGCGCCGGCTGCGCAGTTGGCTGACGGTGATCGGAGTCGTTATCGGGATCACGGCCGTGGTGGCACTGCTCTCTCTCGGCATTGGACTGGAGCGAACAATCATTGCTCAGGTCGAGGGGATATTCGGAGTAGATACGATAATGATTATGAGAGGAGTCGAGGAGAGAGATCCGAGGAGAGATACGAGAAGAGGTCCGGTACCTGGGCTGATTGACATCGAACCTGACCTGGTGCGCCAGGTGGAGGAGGTCGTTGCCATCGCCCCAATCCGGTCGGAGACAGGTCTTATTCGCAGAGTGGCGGAAAATGGTGTGCCAGTAAGTGGTTTCTTTCCGGTAATCGGACTTTACTCGGAGATGGTCACTGAGTTCAGGGCGTTTATCGGGGAGTTTCCGATCGCTGCCGGCCGGATGTTAATCGTCGGAGATGAGCGCAAGGCAATCCTCGGCTATGCTGTTGCTCAGAGATTGGCGGTAACGCCCGGCAAAACGATCGAGATCGAAGGCCAGTCATTTCAAGTCGTTGGGATCATTGAAACCTATCCCGAGGAGATGAAAGCGGCCATGGGTGCCGCTGCCGGGCTGGAACCGATTCTCACCGATGAGACAATCTTCATTCCATTTGCGATGATGGAGGAGATCTTTGGCGATGCTGGAGCACCTCTCTTCTTGGCTAAAGCAGGCGAAAGAGAGGATGTGGTAATCGTGGCTGAGAGAATCAACACCGCGCTTGCTGAAGCAGGTGTGGATGGTATTTTATTAGTGACGTTTGAGGAGATCAGTCAAGGAATCGGGACTATGGTTAACATCGTGAGCTCCTTTGTTGCCGGGCTTGCGGGTATCGCCCTCCTTGTTGGCGGAGTGGGGCTGATGAACACTATGTATACATCTGTTCTGGAGCGAACGAGAGAGATCGGAGTAATGAAGGCGGTCGGGGCGCAGAACAGGCATATCTTGTCGATCTTCCTTATCGAATCAAGCCTGATGGGGTTTATCGGCGGAATAGTCGGCATTATTTTGGGTCTGTTGCTAAGCGTTGGGGCGTCGCTCGCGATGCGCCATTTTTGGGAATTTGAGCTACTTCTGGGGATCAGCGCGCCGCTGATTATCGGAGCGCTTCTCTTCTCCCTCCTCGTTGGAGCCATTGCAGGCATGTTGCCGGCACGGCGAGCGAGTAAGTTGCGTCCGGTTGAAGCTTTTCGCTACGAATAGCGGTTTTACCGACATAATGGGGTATGCGATGCACTAAGATAAAGATTTGCAGCAAGCCAACTGTTCTGTTAGATGAAAAATAACTAGCCGACCGTTGGATTTTGTTTATCCTGTTATCCGGTCAAAAAACTTACCTTAGCATTAAGGAGGAAAAGAATGCTAAAAGAGAAACAACGTCATGGTTGCCTTACTATTTGGCTCGTATTACTGATTATCGGAGGCGTACTATCGCTTATCGGAACGGCTGTAATGTATCTTGTGGATCCCCAACTAATGAGAGAGACTTTTCCGGATGCTCCGGGATGGACAGTTTATGCGATGGGCCTTATCAGCCTCTTTAGCTTTGTCTTCGCGATTGTCCTATTCACCTGGAAGAAGTGGGCATTTTGGGGTTATGTAGTGACCAGTATCGCCAGCGCTATTGTGAGTATAACAATGGGAACACCCGCTTGGCAATGGCTGTTAGGCTTAACTGGTGTAGTTATCCTCTACGGAGTGCTGCAGATCGGCGGCGAAGAGAAGAAAGGCTGGACACAGTTGGAGTAATCAACTCGGCTCGCTATTCCGAGAGTGATCTTACCGGACTTACTCCCACTCTGCTTTCGCTGACTTAGCTTGGCCTCTCTGCCTACCCGCGATCGGGCGGGCGTTAGGCAAGTGGCTTTTACCCACACGTAAGACCGTAGCCTTCTTGTTCTTATCATTGCCGGGGGTGCAGCATCTCTTTTTTTCTTGTCATTGCGAGAGTTCGCAGAACTCGTGGCAATCTCAAAGAGATAATGCTCGTTTAGATACTAAAATCTGAAGTCTTGCGCAAAATGGGAAGGAAATGAAAACACAAATTCCAAGCACCAATTTCCAAACAAATCTCAATGACCAATGACCAAAATCTCAAACAGAAAGGCCGGAGTC
>JAJHSB010000049.1 GCA_022684035.1 Candidatus Acetothermia bacterium
AAATGATGAAAGGATTAAAAACCCGTAAAAGTGCTCGGTTAATTCTGGATGGGTGGCTGGTATTCTATAACTTTTTAAGACCACACGAGGCGCTGAAAAATAAACAGGGAAATTTAACTCCAGCGGAGAAGGCGGGGATTAGGTTTCCGTTTAGAAATTGGTTAGATATAGTGAAAGGAGGGAAATGAATATGAGTATAACAAGACAAGAGGAGATTGAATTAGAACCTTATGATTACATGTCACCTATGGGGACTTTAACCATTGTTTTAGACCATTCAAGCAAAGAGATTTTTATGGTTAGTTTTACGCCTTTAAAGTCTTTGAATCCACAAGAGGTTACATCTATTGATTGGTATTTTAAGGATGGTGCACAAACAGGGTGGGGAATAGGTCAAAAGGGATGGAAACACGAATTAGAGAAGAGAAAGAAGGGAAGAGTATCCTCTGGGCATGCGTTTTTGTAACCGAGGTAATCTACCATATTTAGCTTTAAATAACTTGCAGTGATGCTGTTCCATAGCAAGAGGAGATTCAAAGATGCCAGTTGGAAGAAAGCGAAAGCATCTTACAGATTTAGGCTTATGGTTTTTGTGAAAGTATAATCTTCCTCTAATATCTTTGCCTTCGTCACTACTACCTATATATACTACTTCTCCTTTGGCATCTCCAAGCTCATATATACCCTGCGCAACAGGCACACGGCTTAATTTTATTTTTGTGAAGGCTGACCACCGTTTAGGTATTGGCATAGTGCTGTCCTATTCAGTTTAACTTTAACAAATCTTTTGGCTCTTTCAGTTGTATTTCAACGTCAAATTTGGTCTTAATTTCAAAAGCTCTTCTTCTTGCACTATCATCAAATCCAGCTTGAGACACCACTATCATCTGCTTAACAGGTTGAGGCACTTGTGGATGAAGTTGTGCATCTGTGCGGAATTGACCAATTTCTTCATAACCTATTAAATGGGTCTTGGTTTGAACTGGTATTCCATTTTTAGTTATTCCATCTACACCAGCATCAGGGCTCGGCTTTGTCGCTCCGTAGAACTCATTAACCCACTTTTCAAAATCGCCACTTGTCATCTCCAGCACCTCTTTAAGATCTCTTGATACATATCTTGACTGGGTAAAAAGGTCATCAGCTCGCTTCTTAATCACTTTAAAAGCGGTCGGATGAATATCAATACCAATGAATTTTCTGAATAGTTTGCTGGCTACAATTGCAGTAGTTCCACAGCCACAAAATGGGTCTAAAACTAAATCTCCTTTGTTGGAACTTGCTTTAATAATTCTTCCCAAAAGTCTCTCTGGTTTTTGGGTTGGATAGCCAATCTTCTCGGTTGAGAAACTCATAATCATAATTGAGTTCAAAATATCTGCACTATTACAATTCCAAGTGTCTTCTATGGGAATACCCTTGCCTATTGGTTTTTCACCTCCACGCCTTTCGTAATTTGGTGGATATGGTATATATTCTTTTCTTTGTTAAAAGTAAAATCATCCGATTTTGTGTAATAAAGAATTGTGTCGTGATTTCTAATCCACCCTATTTTCTGGGTTTTATAGCCCGATATCCATCCTATACGCCAAATAATCTCATTCCGAAAACTATCCTCGCCAAATATCTCATCCATCACCATCTTTAGATAGTGAGAAGCTCTATAATCACAATGTAGGTATATGCTTCCTGTCTTCTTTAATGCTCTATGACAGGCTTGAAGCCTCTCCATCATGTAATAGAGATAGGCCGCAAACTCTGGGCGCCTGATTGCAATACTGCTTAACCAGGCAGGTGCTTTCTCCCGCATATTATCAAGATGTTTAGCCCAATACTCCTTGCGATCTTCAAAGGATACTTCCATAGCTTCTGGTTGCCATTCCGCTTTTACTGTGCCTTTCTGAACTTTACCAGTAAAGAATGGCGGATCAAGATAGATTAAATCCACTGAGTCAGAAGGGATATCGTGCTTTAAGACAAACAAACAATCTCCGTCATAAAAAGTGTTTTCTTTTAATTCCATTTTGCTTTACATTTGTATAAGTTATGATATAATCACAGAAGATTATACATTAGATACAATTTATTGTCAACCACGTTTGAACGATACCCACCTCATTTAGTTGATCTTTTATTAGACGGGTAAGAATCGCCGGCTGCTCGAAAATCTCTGATTTTAAACTCATTTTTTCTCCTCGGATCTTTTTAGATAGAGAAGACTGGCGTAGTTACAGGCATCATCCGCTTTGCGCCGGTCAATCACAGGCAGGCTGGCGGCAGTGATCGACTGGCCCACACGGCGGATATGTTCATCCGGCAGATGGATCTTGATCTGGTCTGCAAGTTGTGGAAATTCTGTAGCGAGGACCTTGTTGGCTCCATCTACAATCAGCTGTCCTCCACTACCGGAAGTGCAGCGTCCGAGGACGAGAACGTGTTTCAGTTCGTAAAAAAGAGCATAATGGGCGATTGCATAGCCCAGATAGATGCCGATGCTTTGCCAGATTTGCGTTGCTCCTTGATTCCCTGTCTCCAGCTTCTCTTGGAAAAAGTTGAGCTTATCTGCGTTTGTGATACCAACCGGCAGCTCTATCCCTGCCTTAGGCGCAAGGCGGAAGACTGCCTGCTGGGAGAGATACTGCCCGCCGCACCCATGATCACCTGACCATTCGTCAAGCGGCGCTTGCGGACTGTATCAATTGGCGCAAAGGCCAGTTCGTTCAGCCATCCGCTGATCTTTCCGGTGAGATTTACATATCCCCCGGCCTCACTCGATCCGAGCGCAATGCCGAGAACTCCGTTATCATGCAAGGAGATCGATCCAGCAAGTGCCGTGACTTCGCCGTCGTTGACAATCTCCAGAGCGGGACCCCCATTTCATTACGGATACGAAGTAACAGATCTCTGACTGCATCGTAACGTTCGCTGGGAACATTGCGGAAGAGCGAAGCGATTCTGACCTTATTATCGACATAGATTCCGGCCGCACTACCACCGATTGCATCGACCCGCGGCAGAAACGATGCCGCCCGGCGCAGTCCGGAGATGATTTCACGATAATGGTAGTCAGGATCAGACTGCACGCCTGGTTCCCACACCACCTCTTCGCTGAAAACGCACTTCCCCTCGATAACTGCCGCCACCTTATAGTCAGAGGCTCCTAAATCGAACCCGATGCGGCAGCCATCCAGGTGCCGGCCGAGTAACTGGCCGCACTCCTGTGCTACTGGGACTTCAGATGGCTCGCAGGGTATTACGGTGAATCGCCTCTCGTACACATCATCACCCATAAACCGATAATCGAATGCGCGTACACCGGTCGCTGAATAAGAGTCTTTGATATATTTCCCAATCCGTTTGGGGCCACCAATGTATATTCTCCAGCTACCTCGCTGCCAAAGGAGAAACTTGAATATTCGCTCAGCATAGATCGGATTTGTAGCGGCACGCCTTTACCGGCGGCTGCAACCTCATCACCAAACGCCTTGGTTGCCAGCACAGCGGGACGAAACTCAGGATCGAGCGGCGGGATGATCCGCGGTTGTATAAGTTTAAACTCTGCGCTCATAGCCTCTTCTCTTTCTGTCGTAGACGATCTCTCCGTTGATAATTGTATAATAAATATTGAAATCGGCGTCGAAGATAGTAATATCCGCGTCTTTACCCTCTTCTAAGCTCCCCTTCTTTTCGTCTATTTTCAACAGCTTCGCTGGATTTAAAGTCGCGGTCTTCACTCCATCAACAACAGAACAACCGGTGAACTCGATAAAATTCTTCACTGCGTGCTCCATCGTCAGGGTACTTCCGGCAAGTGTTCCATCGGCTAAGCGCGCTTCGCCATTTTTCACAAAGACTGCTAAACCGCCGAGTGAATACTGACCGTCGGTAAGACCGGCGGCACTGATGCTATCAGTGACAAGACAAATTTGCTCGATACCTTTTGTCTTGCGAAGCAGGCGAATAAGCATTGGATGAACATGCACTCCATCAGCGATCAGCTCGACCATCACATCAGAGTCTAAAGCAGCTCCGAGTGCTCCTGGCTCGCGATGGTGTAAACCGCGCATCGCGTTGAACAGATGGGTGAACAATCCTATACCTTGATCGATTGCAGTGAGCGCCTGCTCATAAGTAGCAGCAGAATGGCCGAGCGACGGAATCGCGCCGATCTCTCTGATCCGTGCGATCAATCGGTCAGCCCCGGGAAGCTCAGGTGCAAGGGTGACAATCTTAATGAATCCTTCGTCTCCTTTTGCCAGTTCGGCGAACTGTTCTACTGTCGAGGTGAGGATGTAGTGGGCATTCTGCGCCCCTTTGTGTTCTTTTGTGATGAACGGCCCTTCGATGTGCATCCCGAGTACTGCGGGATGATTAAGTTTACGTACTCGGCCAATCGTCGCTTTTATCTGCTCGATCGGCGCAGTCACAGTAGTAGGAAGCAGACCGGTCGTCCCGTGATTAGTGTGAAACGTGATGATCTTGTGGATCTCCGCGGGTGCTGCATCGCCAAAGTTGTACCCGCCGCCGCCGTTTGTCTGCAGATCGATGAACCCAGAGGAGACATAGAGACCTGTCGCATCGATCGTATCAATCGTCTCCATCGCGCTTCCTTGTAGTCGCACCTCTCCTACACGGGCGATGATGCCGTTTTGAAGCAGGATATCACCGGTTTTGATATCATCAGCTACTGCGGAGACGATTTCTCCTCCCTGTATAAGTAAACTATTCATTGTGACCTCCTGCTCATTATGAGTCATGTCTCCTATAATCGGCTCTTGAGTACCAACCAAGGTTCTTATCCCACATAAATTCTGGAGCGGATCGATCTGGCTTTTGCGAATGTTCTTTCGCTAAAACGAGTCGCCGTTGCGAATCCTTAACTACCGACAGTCAAAATAGCTTGCCCGGGTTGAGGATGTTGTTCGGGTCAAACACGTCCTTGATCCCGCGCATCAGTTTGACTTCTTGCCCCTTTGTCTTTGCGAGCAACTTCTGTTTCACGAACCCGATTCCGTGCTCGCCGCTCACCGCTTACCGCTCCGCCTAACTCTACTGCAAAAGCAGCGATCTTGTCCAAGATCTCTTCCATCATCTCCTTCCAATCGGAGAGAGGAATATCCTCCGGTTTCATCGGCGCTGGATGGATGTTCCCATCTGCAGCATGCCCGGCACACGGGATCTGAACACCATATGCCGTTGCGATCTTGCCTATCTTCTCCATCATTCGGGAAATCTCCGAGAGCGGCGACACAACGTCACCTGTGCTCACATAGGGATCGACCACTTTCAGCGCTTCGAGCCAGTTTCGTCGCATGTTCCAAATCTTCTCCGAGGCGAACTTATTGTCGGCGACGAACACCTCTAGTGCGCCGTTTTCCAGACAGGTATTTCCGGCCTTCTCGTAGGTCTCTTGCAAAGCTTCCTTGGTTCCTCCTTCCATTTGCACAATACAAAAAGATAAGTCTCCGCCTTGTCCTGGCAGGGAAGGGTTGAATTTGTGTACTCCGAGCAATACCGGACCGCGATCCTGTCGATGAATTCCACTGCAGTGGGAAGGACCTTGCTCTGCGTCATGATCTTCGGCACAGCGGCGATCGCCTCCTTTATGCTACTGAACGGTACTAGCAGCTCCGCCACTCGCCCCGGCGCAGGGATCAAGTTCAGGTAGATCTTGGTGAATATGCCAAGTGTTCCTTCCGACCCGATAAACAACCGAAGAAGGTTGTACCCGCTCGAATCTTTTCTTCGTTCCCCCCTCAATCACCTCGCCGGTCGGGAGGACCACTTCCAACCCCAGAACATGTGTAGCAGTGGGGCCGTATTTGACAACCTTGGCTCCACCTGCGTTACACGCAACGTTCCCTCCCACGAAACTGGACTCCACGCTCATCGGATAGCCGGCGTAGAAGAGGCCTTTTCAGCGACCCGCCGGCAAAGGTCGTTGGTGACCACACCCGGCTCCACCACAGCAGCAGCAACGAGATTGACCTTGTCGATCTCCAGAATACGATCCATCTTCTCACAGGAGAGCACAATGCCTCCATAGAGAGGGATAGCCCCGCCGGCCAATCCGCTTTCTGCTCCGCGAGGCGTGATCGGGATCATCTCCTGATTGGCAAGCTTCATGACCTCAGAGACCTGCGCAGTGGAGATCGGCTTTACAACGACATCGGGCATGGCAAAGTAGCGGCTTCCCGCCTCATCATGAGAATACGGTTCCAATCGATCGGTATTCGCCCAGATAACGTTCTGCTCTCCGACTATCTACTTCAATCGTGTGACAATCTCCAGAGTCACCGTTCCGTACTTACTCATCTTGAGCTCTTCCATCTTGATCGGAAGTCTTTGCGCTGTGCTGGTTCAATCGTTCCAACAGGGCGGGGACAATCTCAAACAGGTCCCCCACGATACCGAAGTCCGCTACTGTGAAGATCTCCGCCCCGGGATCGTTGTTGATCGCTACAATCACCTCTGCCGCGGCCATCCCTGCAAGGTGAGCAGCCGATCCGGAAATGCCAAGAGCAAGGTAGAGTCTCGGAGTGACGGATTTTCCACTCAGCCCGACTTGGTGTGAATAAGGGATCCACCCTTGATCCACCGCGGTCCTGGAGGCGCCGACTGCACCGCCAAGTGTCTTTGCCAGTTCAAAGACGAGGTCGAACTTCTTCCTATCCTTCAATCCCTTTCCTCCTGCCACCACGACATCTGTATCTTGAATGGGAGTTGCGCTCGTTACATCCGGCTCAAAGGAGAGCCGTTGTACGCGTGACCGGAGATACTCTTCACCAAAGCACTCGATAACGCGATAACGATCTCACCCGTTCTCGAGGGATCTCGGGGAAGAGGCTGTTTCGATTTCGGCCTGACCGTTGCCATCTGCGGTCGATGCGTGGGGGGGCTTGATCGTTGCCATCACATTTCCGCCGATTGCAGGCCGGGTCTGCAGTAAGAGCCGCGTGGTCGGCTCCACGTCCAGCGTGGTGCAATCCGCGGTGAGCCCTGTGTGAACCTTGATTGCTAAGACAGGCATCAACGTCCTTCCCATCGTCGTGGCCGAAGCGAGCAGAATCTCCGGTCGATGCTTCTCAATGAGAGCGGCAACGATCCGAGCGTACGGATCTACCCTGAAGACTCCGAGGTCAGCATGGTTAACGACATAGACCTTGTCAGCACCTCGGAAAACCAGTTCCTGCGCTTTTGTGCATGCACATGTTCTTCCAGGATAACGCACTCCAAGTCCAAACACAGCTTAGCGGCCAGATTTCGTCCCCATGCGAGAAGTTCATAGGAGACCGGATGGATCACGCCGTCTCTTTCCTCTCCCAGCACCCACACGCCTTTGTACATAGTTCCTTTGTCTTTCAGAGAATCTCGACCGCTTTCGGGAAGTCCACGAGCCGCTCGACGCACGTTTCAACAGAGCTGTTCTCAACTGATACAATTTCACCCGTTCGGGTGATCGTCGGATAGGCTATCTTAACGACGCGGGTTGGTGACCCACTCAGACCGAGCTTTTCGTTTTCAGCGTTGATATCCGCCGGGTCAAGCACAAGAATCTTCGCCTCCCGCGCCTGTATTTTTCCTGCTAACGTTGGTAAGCGTGGTTCGTTGATCTCTTTGACGACGCTGATGAGTACAGGCATGTTGGCTTGAACGAGTTCATACCCTCCTTCGATCACCCGGCAGGCAACGATTTCCTCGCCATTGATGCGATCGATGCCACTGACATAGGTCAGAACAGGAATATCCAGGAAGGTCCCCACCATCGGGCCGACCTGCCCTGTCTCCCCGTCGGTCGCCCGCTCCCCGCACAAGACGATGTCGAACTCTCCCAAGACGGTGATCCCTTTGGCAAGGGCGTAAGCTGTGGCCCAGGTGTCCGAGCCAGCAAATTCTTTGCCGGAGATAAGAAAGCCCTCATCGCACCCCATTGCGATCGCCTCTCTGACTGCATCAGCGGCCATCAGCGGCCCCATCGACAGGACGCTGACTTGCACATCCTCTCCGTTCTGTTCCTTGATCCGGACCGCCGCCTCCACCGCGTAGAGGTCGAACGGATTAATCACCGCTTCCATTGCGCTTCTCACCATCGTCCCCGTCTCCTCATCTATCTTGACGTTCTCGGTTGCCGGAACTTGTTTGACCAATACGATTATTCTCAATACCACGCGCGTTCCTTCTCTGGCACAATTGAGATAAGGTCAACTTGAATAAGCAGCTTATCCATCACAGATCGCCTCTACCGATAGATCGTTTACAAGTCTCCGTATTCGCTGGATTTCCGTTGCTCCACGCTCCCGTGTCGGATGAACACGGTTGGTTAAGAGGATCACAATAAGCTCATAATGAGGGTCAATCCACAGCGACGTGCCAGTAAAGCCGGTGTGACCGAATGCCCGCTCGGAAAGCAGATCGCCGACGGACGTTGTAATTTTACCTTGCAGAATCCAGCCAAAGCCGCGCCGTTCGTTCAATCCCTCTGTGTGCAGGGAAATCATCGACTCGATAGAACGGTATGAAAGGATCCTTGCGTTCCTGTAGAAACCACCGTTTAGAAGCATCTGGGCGTAGACAGCAAGATCGACCGCGGTGGAAAAGAGGCCGGCGTGACCGCTCACACCGGCCATTGCCCAGGCGGTTTCGTCGTGCACCGTCCCTGCCAATACCCCACCTTGCTGAGAATCGTTCTCGGTCGGCGCAATCCTGCTCTTGAGGGAGATCGGTGGATTGAACATCGTATCTTTCATTCCGAGTGGTGTGAAAATCCACTCCTGGGCGAGTCGATCGAGCGGTTTACCGGTCAGTTTAGCGATCGCCTCACCGAGGAGGATGAATCCCAGATCGCTATAGATTACCCGCTGTCCTGGCGGAAGGAGCGGCCTGGTGAGCGGCCAACGGTCGGTGTAGAGTAATCTCTTCGCTCTTTCCCTGTCTTGGCCGTAGTAAAAGAGGTTAGCCCACGGTGGAATCCCGGCGGTGTGAGTGAGGAGATGGTTGATCGTTATTGCATGCCCGTTGAACTCGGGCAGAAACCTTGCCAGTGGATCGTCTAACTGCCATAGGCCTTGTTCCACTAGTCGTAATGCAAGCGGAACAGTGACGACCACCTTTGTCACCGAGGCAAGATCGAAGATGGTATCCCTGGTCATTTCTCGGCTTTCCGGAACCTCCATCGCCCGGCCATAGGCATGGTGTCTTATAATCCGTCCTTGGTGAGAGATAAGAAGAACAGCACCGGGAAAATTTCCCGCTGCTATCGCTCGCTCGAGGAGCATGTCCAATCGGACCAGATGCACAGGGTCTATCCCTACTGTACGTGGATCCTCGGTAGAGGTAAGCTCTCTAAACTCATACTTGCTATTATTTATAATTGACAACATATCTTCAACTTGCAAAGGAGATCTTTCCCAGGATGACAGCTCGCTTCGCACCGGTAGCTTGCGGCACGTTACCCGGGCGATGATGGAACGTTTGATAGGCAAGGAGAGCAAAGCCAAGTGCCTCTTTGGCCTCTATCGGAATATCGTATTCTTCAGTGGTAGTCAATCGCACGCTTAAAGCACACAGTCTTTCGGCCAGCATCTTGATCAATGTTTTGTTGCGGACTCCACCGCCGCTGGCGATTACCTCATCGACCTTACCCAGGAATAGCTTGTAGTTCTCCGCGACAGCCGCAGCGGTGAAAGCGGTGAGCGTCGCGGCCAGATCTTCGTTTGAGATTCCTATCTCTTTTCCTTTCCGGCGGATCTGCTCCCCAAAAACCCGCCCGAATTCCTCCCGCCCGGTACTCTTTGGAGGTGGACGACGAATTAACGGGTGGTTCCATCAACTCAGCGAGCAGCTCGTCATTGATCAATCCGCAGGCAGCAAATTGGCCATCCTCGTCGTAGAGGCGCTTCCCCTTGCTCAGATAGGTGATAAATTCATCGAGCAGCATGTTACCTGGGCCGGTATCAAAAGCCAGAACCTCGTTCAGGGACGCGCTGGCAGGGATATAAGTAAAGTTAGCAATTCCTCCGATATTAAGCAGTACCCGATTGATCATTGGGTCAGCGAACAGGAGATAGTCGGCATAAGGGATAAGAGGTGCGCCTTCTCCCCCTGCGGCGATGTCCCGCGGACGGAAATCGCCGACAGTTGTAATTCCAGTGCGCTCGGCGGTCACGTCCGACTCGCCGATCTGAAGCGTTCCCCCCTGTCTTGGAAGATGGCAGACCGTTAGACCGTGGCTGCCGATAAGATCTATCGCCGATTTATCGTAACCGGTTTTTGCAATGATATCTAGTACTGCTTGGGCAAAGATCTCGCCCCAAAAATTCATACGACAAGTTTAGGAACATCTCCCGATTCGGAGAGACAGAGCAGCTCCTCTCTCGCTCCCGGGGGAAATGAGAATGTCTCACTTTCCAATAGCCTGATCCGCAGTTTCGGGGGCGACGCTTGCAAAGTCTTTTCCGCTTCAATGTCGACTAAAGCCGCTGTAATCCCGTCCAAAGACGTCCCCGACATTAACCCAACTACGAGCATGAATTCTCTTTTGTCAACTCTACGTGCAACTGCACGGCCAACATTTCGTCAACCCTGCCGCGGAAGAGATGGACTCGCAGTCCGTGCAAGTGTTGAATGAAGAAATTACAATAGACTTGAGAATGAAAGTTTCCGCCGTAGACGTAAACTGAGTCGACCGGACCGACCTTCTCTATCACTTTCAGGGTCCTTGGCGCAAGGATAGCGGTTCGCGATCGACTATGTCCATAACAAGGGGAGTCGGAGAATCCAGGGCGACTTGTGCTGCAGTGGCGATCTTCGCCCTGATATCTGGGTCGATTTGTAGGTCGACCAGCTCCTCGCTCGATCTGTCGGACATTAAAGTGCGTCAGTAGACAATCGAAGATTGGATCATACGCCCTGAGAGTCTCTTGCCAACACAAGAACGCAAGGATTCTTTAATCAACTCTTTTTTCCCGATCCAGAATCCACTTCCTTCATCGTCGAACAAGTATCCCCAACCGCCGGCACGATGGGCACGTCCAGTTGCGTCTTTTCCATAGACGATTGCCCCCGTCCCAGCGATCGTGATAACTCCGGAGCAGCTTCCGAGACAAGCTGATTATAAGCTATAGCACGACAAAGAGTAAAAGTCAAGTGGATATTTGTCCCGCACAAAATGTGCATAAATACGGGGAAAGTAACCGCTGGCGAGCTCTATCACGTAAATATACGGTCGGCAGCTAAACTGATCGTCAACTTCAGGGGAGGTAAAGAAGCTCCGAGCGCTACGATGAGGCAGCGAGGAGACAGCGATGCAATCTCGTTACGTTAGCCTGCACAGCTTGTTCTGTCCCTAAACGAAGATTGTCTCTTTTCAAGAGGGAGGGGTAGTAGACAAAGCGGAACTTACTACACTTCTGGGATTGCATAGGACAAGGAATCATTACAACGAATCAAACTCTGTGCTTCAAACAGCACGACTTGTTAAGTTTACGTTTATCGGTTATTCGGTTATAACTAAGCGCAGAGTACTTACGGAAGGTGGAAGGAGAATGATGCACAATACCAACTTGCAGCGGCTGGCGGAAGAGGCTACGTTAACAGAGCAGCGCGCAAAGATGGTGGAAAGACAGCTCAAACAACGTGGGATCAAAGATGAGCGAGTTTTAGATGTAATGTTGCGGGTGCCACGTCATCGTTTTCTGCCGCGTGAATTATGGTCGCTCGCCTATTGTGATCACCCGTTACCGATCGGTGAGGGGCAGACAATCTCACAACCGTATATTGTCGGCCTGATGAGCGAAGCTCTTCGACTAACAGGGAATGAGAAGATCCTTGAAATTGGAACCGGCTCCGGTTATCAAACAGCGATCTTATCAGAGTTAGGCGGCCAAGTCTTTACGATTGAAGGAGTATCTTCCCTGGCGCAGAACGCAAAGAGAAGATTGGTTGAACTTGGTTATCGCAATATCAAGTTCTATATCGGTGATGGGACGATCGGTCGATCAGAAGAGGCTCCGTTCGATCGTATCATTGCTACCGGCAGCGTCCCCCTCCTTCCTCCTTCTCTCTGCCGACAGATGGCTGAGAAGGGAATTATGGTAATCCCTGTCGGAGAGAGGGCCCTCCAGAAATTATTACGCGTTAGTTTCGTTGGAAAATCAGTTATCCAACAGGTACTATGTCAATGTAGTTTTGTCCCGCTTGTGGGGAAAGAAGGATGGCCTAAGGATACCCAAGATAGACTACTTGACAGTCCATGGGGTTGAAATCGCGTCGAAAATGGGAGCTTGCACCCTGCGCACTTTCTTATGATGCGTCTCTGGCCTTGGTAAGTAAATCTACGTAATAAGGAGAAGAGAAATGAAAATCAAAGATGTAATTTCACTGGCCGATCTATCGACAGAATCGATCTATGAAATTTTGGAGACAGCACGTAATATAAAACTTGAGTTCAATGCGGGGATCAAACATAATACCCTCGCCGGCAAAACATTGGCAATGATCTTCCAAAAGCCATCGCTTCGTACACGTGTCTCATTTGAAGTTGGGATGACACAACTTGGCGGTACATCGATCTATCTCGGTCCAGATGATATACAACTCGGCAAACGCGAGACGACAGAAGATATTGCCATCGTCCTGTCACGTTATGTCGATGGGATCATGGCGCGCGTATTCGACCACCAAACGGTTATCGAATTAGCGCAATACGCTACAATTCCGGTTATCAATGGTCTTTCTGATCTGCTGCATCCTTGCCAGGTATTGGGAGATCTGTTGACAATATGGGAGAAAAAACGCAAATTAGAGAGGTTAAGATTAGCATTTATTGGTGACGGCAATAACGTTGCCCATTCGTTGATCAATGGTTGTGCAAAACTTGGTATTGCATTTAGAATCGCTTGTCCACGTGGTTGCGAACCAGATACAAGTATAGTCGCTGCTGCACGTAAAATTGGAGGGGTAATTGAGGTGATGCACAATCCGCGCCAGGCAGCTGCAGATGCTGATATCCTCTACACCGATGTCTGGGCGTCTATGGGACAAGAAGCACAGGCTGCAGAGAAACGAGCTGCATTTGATGGTTTTACGATCGATGACGACTTGATCGCGTTGGCCAAGCCGAGTGCATTGATTATGCATTGTCTTCCTGCTCATTACGGAGAAGAGATCACCTATTCCGCATCGCGCAGCAGTGGCAGTGTCATCTTCGATCAAGCAGAGAACCGTCTCCATGCTCAAAAGGGAGTTCTTACGCTTTTGATGTCGTGATAAATTATAGACCTGGTAAATTCAATTTAGAAGTGCAACTTTGAGTGGTACACTCAAGGTTGCTATGACAAAAGAATACACACAGCTTACAGAGAAAGAGCGCGACCGGATCTTCCTCTTGAAGCAGACAGGCAGGTCAAACACTGACATTGCCAAAATACTCGGTCGGGACAAATCAATAGGTCGGGAGTTAAAAAGAAACAAACACAGGAAACTTAATCAGTATCTTCCAGACACGGCCCAAAGGAAAGCAGAAAAAAGAAAGAAGCT
>JAJHSB010000062.1 GCA_022684035.1 Candidatus Acetothermia bacterium
ATGAACTTCATACCGTAGATAGTAAACACCAAATTCACAGAGGTGTCAAGCCTTTAGTGAAAAGCAAACTTCTGGAACTCACTGGGTGAACGGTTACTCTTAACCTTTTTGCATGCCTGTCCGTACAACGGCATCGTTATGTTTCAGGTTATGCCCAATCGTCTCCACGGCATCATTATCCTTGCGGGTTGTCGCATGACTCATTTATCTATCATCTCCGGTCCCAGTCCTTCCATTCACGTTTTTTAAGCTCAGCTCGCTTGATCTTTCCGCTCGCTGTCTTGGGAAGCTCACTTACAAACTCGATTACCCGCGGGTACTTGTAAGGTGCGGTAATTTTTTTTACGTGATCCTGTAATTCTTTAATCAGTTCAGCGGATGGTTTGTATCCCTGGGCAAGGATAACGAACGCTTTGACGATCTCGCCTCGTTCGCGATGCGGAGCCGCGATTGCTGCTGCCTCGACCACAGCCGGATGACTGACTAATGCGTCTTCTACTTCGAACGGCCCAATCCGGTAGCCAGAGGTGATGATCACATCATCGGCCCGCCCCTCAAAGTAGATATAGCCATCTTTATCCAAGCGGGCAAGATCACCAGTGCGATACCAATCTGCAGTGAGAACAGGCGCCGGCGCGTTCCAATAGCCGTCAAAGATGCCGGGATTATCTGGTCGCACCGCGATCTCGCCAATTTCACCAGGGGTAACAGGATTACCGGCCTCGTCGATGATGGTTGCTCCCAGCCCAGGGGTCGGTTTGCCCATTGATCCAGGCCGGACTGGAAGACCGGGATAGTTGGAGACAAGACATACTGTCTCTGTCTGGCCGTAGGCATCTCTAATCGTTACGTTAAACGCGCGCCGGAACGCCTCGATTGGTTCTACATTGAGTGGCTCACCAGCAGAAAGAGCAGCCCTCAGGTGCGAAAGCTTAAATTGGTTGAGATTAGGAAGAGTAGTAATGATGCGATATTCAGTAGGAGTAGCGCCAAATTTGGTGATTTTATACTTGGCAGCTAATTCCAGATAGCGCTCTGCGTCAAAGCGACCATTGTAAAGGAATTGTGATACGCCGTGATTGAGTGCTACTCCGATCGGTACCCAATACCACATTGCCCACCCCGGTCCAGTCGTCGACCAAATAATATCATCATCCTGGATGTCGTACCAATATCGAGCAGTGATCTCTCCGTGCGCATATAGCCAGCGCTCTTTGTGCATCACTGGTTTAGGTTCACCGCTCGTCCCAGAAGTAAAATTAATCGTCAGCGGGTCTTCTACACCCACGGAGACTGTGGGACGCTGCGTCGAAGCGGTTGCCATCTTTTTCTCAAAGCTGATCCATCCCTTCTTTTCCCCTCCAATGACGATAAAAATCTCCAGCGGACAACTCTCTCTTACAGCATCGATTGAATCGGTATTATCGATATGGGCGACGATCACGCGTGCGCCGCTTATCTTAGAACGATATTCGATCTCCTTAGACCGTAACATCTCGGTGCACGGAACAGCGACTCCACCGGCGGCAAAAGTCCCCAACTGAATCATATGAGTCTCAGGCAGGCGAGGGAGGATGTGCAATACCGGGTCAGCTTTCTTTACTCCGCAGTCAAGCAAGATGTTTGCAAACCGGTAAGTTCCGTTGATCAATTCATTGTAGGAGACTTGGCGAGTTCGACCCTGATCGTTCTCCCAGAAGATGGCAATCCGGTCGGGGTTACGATGAGCATGCTTTTCGACAACAGAGACAATATCGTAATCCGGTGGGATATTCCAAGTAAATTCACGTATTGCGCGACGATAATCGTTTGCTGTATATGGCATATTTCTTGCTCCTTATAAAGTGGGCTACCACATCGGTTCGCCCCTACATGTTGGTTAAGGTTAAGAGGTTCACGGTTCGGAATTCAGAAAGAGTTCGTAGTTTGTGGTCCGTAGTCCGTAGTTCTTCCTTAATCCTTAATCTCTCTCTTTTAATCCCTAATCCTTTTCTGTTATTGCGAGTCTGCAAAGCAATCCCGTTCGTAGAGGTTTCTGGCTTCTGGCTTCTGGCTCCTGACTCCTGACTCCTGACTCCTGTCTTCTGATTCGGGATTACCGCGAGTTCTACGAACTCTCGCAATGACAGAGAAAAAGACAGGAATTAGGAGAAGGCAAGCACCGGGGCCTGTCCCTACAGGTTATTTGTCTTTTCCTTAACCATTTACTATTCACTATTTACCAACAGTATACCACATTGACATGCTCTTTGAAAGTTTAATGACTCCTTAATTCTTGTGTGACCACCCGCTGTGTTTGTGTATAATTGAGCAAAACACAAGCGAGGCTAACAGAATGCAGCGAACTGATTATTGCGCACAGATTACCAAGCAGGATATCGGTCGTACGGCCACGGTGATGGGGTGGATCCAGCGGAGTCGGGATTTGGGTGGCCTTACTTTTGTCGATCTGCGTGACAGCAGTGGAATCATGCAAGTAGTATTTCCTGGCGATGACTCGTCTCTTGCTGCTGTTCATACATTGGGTCGCGAGGATGTAGTAACAGTTACAGGCACGGTAGCGGCTCGTGATACTGTTAATATTAATCCTGATATGATAACTGGTGAGGTCGAATTACGCGCCGAAAAATTAGTGATCTTGAATCGTGCCCGTACACCTCCTTTTTTGACTGAGGGCACTGGTGAGGATACAACTGAAGAGACACGCCTCCGGTTTCGCTATGTCGATCTCCGGCGTGAGCGAATGCAACGCAACTTACGTTTGCGTCACCAAGTCTTTAAGATGATCAGAGATTTCTTTGACAAACAAGGCTTTATCGAAATTGAAACACCGCTATTGACAAAGAGCACTCCTGAAGGTGCGCGGGATTTTCTCGTTCCCAGTCGTGTCGAACCAGGCAAGTTTTACGCGTTGCCCCAGTCTCCTCAGTTATTCAAACAACTACTGATGATCGGCGGAATAGACCGCTACTTCCAGTTGGCAAAGTGTTTCCGTGACGAAGACCTTCGTTCCGACCGGCAGCCGGAGTTCACTCAACTTGACCTGGAGATTGCTTTTCCCCGCGGAAAAGAGGAGATTATCTCTCTCCTGGAAGCGATGTTCGGCCAACTCTTTCGCTGCATACTTGATATCCAGCTACCGCAACGATTTCCCTGCCTGAGCTACCACGAAGCAATCGCCCGTTACGGATCAGATAAACCGGATCTGCGCTTTGGAATGGAGATCAAGGATATATCGCACCTTGTGCAGGGATGCGGTTATCGCATTTTTACCGACACCCTCGCTACCGGCGGCAAAGTGCTCGGTATCAATGCCTGCGGCTGTGGGAGGTATTCACGTTCTCAGATCGATCAACTACAGAAACAGTCTCTCGCTGCTGGAGCTGGTGGTCTCTTATGGATAAAGATCGGAGAAGAGATCTCATCACCGTTGATCAAGTTTATTACAACAGAGTCTCTGCAGGAGATTATCTCTGTATTTGATGCCAGTAGCGGCGATCTCATTCTCATCGTTGCCGGAGAGGGGATGGAACCGGTGTTAGGTTCACTGCGCTCGATGATCGCAAGGCAAGAGAAGATGGAAAGTGACAGTTGGCATTTTCTGTGGGTCACTGACTTTCCTCTCTTTGAACGGACAGAAGCGGGCGAACTGACGAGTAGTCACCATCCATTTACATCGCCCAATCAACAAGATATTGTAATGTTGGAAAGCCGGCCGCTTGCAGTCTTGGCCAACTCTTATGATCTTGTGCTCAATGGTGTCGAATTAGGAAGCGGGAGCATTAGAATTCATTCTCGTGCACTCCAGGAGCGAATATTTGCTCTCCTCGGGCTTGATAAGGAGGAGATGGAAGAACGATTCGGCTTCTTTCTGCGCGCGTTGGAGTATGGAGCACCGCCCCACGGTGGGTTTGCACTCGGTCTTGATCGGTGTATAATGATGATGGCAAAAGAAAGTTCGATTCGAGATGTAATCGCCTTTCCCAAGACAACGACCGGTCTTTGTCCGCTCACCAATGCTCCGATCTCTGTTACAAAAGAACAACTTGATGAATTAAAACTGCAACAACAGAATGAAAAGCATAAAGAATGATCGCCAAAGAATTAAATTAGCTATTTTCGTGCTTGCCGGCGGGGCAGTAGTCTCACTTGTTTTACTCAGCGCCGTGTTAGATGGACTAAAGTTTGCGCCCGGCATACCGCTACCACCCCCTGAAGCACCAGCAATAGATGCTCCACTTCAACTTGCAGATGAATTGCCATGGGATCAAATTATGCGATGGATTTGGTTGTTATTCCTCGGTTTAGCTGGGCTCGGACTGATCCTCGAACTCCTTACGGCACATGGACGACGCAGGATCTTCTTTTATGCGGTATGGGTCGGCTTATTTGCCGGAATCATTTTCGGCGGAATCACCTTGCTGGAGCGGTTCTTACCTGATGCGCTGCCTGTGGCTCACGAGCAGCAAGTATTGCATGCTCCGTTAGATGATAGGCGTGTCGATGATGCTGCGATAACGGAAGAGTTTGTTGTGCCGGTCGTTGAGGAGATTCCATTGTGGGCTATCTTCTTGGTTACAACTGCTGTCGCTACCATCGGTCTCTTTCTGTTGTTCCGTCTTTACCGCGCGTGGAAAAATCGTTGGCGCCGGTTGGCAACACTACAAGATCTGGCATTGCAAGCACAGATCGCTGCCGAGCAGATCGAGTACGGCGCAGATCTACGCGATATCGTTATCCGTTGCTATAATGAGATGAAGTTGATCGTATCGAGGGCTACAGGAGTAAAAGATTCCGCGGCGATCACCCCGCGGGAGTTTGCCTCGCTTCTCTATGCAGCTGGAATCAAGGATGAGCACATTGTAAAACTCACCGCTCTCTTTGAAGAGGTGCGCTATGGAGGCAAAGAGAGCTCTGTTCGCCGTGCAGATGCACTCGCTTGTCTCGACGCACTCGCCTCTGCCTACTCAAGATGAAGATAACGAAACAACGACGTGCTGCGCTGGTATCTGCAGTGCTAATTCTTGCTGGTTCGTTTTTCCTTCTCTTTGTGCTGCCGGATATTTTCCGGGAGTGGTTTTTACGCCCGCTGATCGATGCAATCCTCGTTTTATACGTGCGAATACTGCGATTACCGCAATTTTTTCTGTGGACCGTTGTCGTCGGCTTGTTCTCTTTAATCGGGGTGGTAAATCTAATTCGTTTTCAGCGACGTATTCCCCGTTCTCTCCGGCAGCGGCGCCGTCGCCGTGGAGTAGAGCACAGCTTGATAGAGAAAATGGCAATTCTAATCAGTAAAAGTGACCACAACCACATCACTTGTCGCCGCGTAACGCACCGCTTTGTCACGGTGCTGGCTAAACTAGTCGCTCAACGGGTCGGAGTATCGCTGCAGGAAGCGACAGAGATGATTCACGCTGGAAAGATCAATGATCACCGGATAGCAGCGCTACTGCATGTTGCCGATACAAATTTACCGCAAGCGAGAAGATTTAAATTATTCGGACGATTCACTTCTCGCTCGCAACCTTCATTTACCGAGCGACTATCACAGGCGCTCGATGCGCTCGAAGAATATGAACGCGGATAGACTGGAGGGAGAAGGGCTGCTTCAACCTTCAGCCTGCTTTACTCTTCAATCTAACTTGACATTGTCAGATTAGGTGGTAACCGATGAATTTCTTTCTGTCATTGCGAGCCGAAGCCCTGAGCGTAGCGAAGGGGGCAGCGAAGCAATCCCTTCATTAGAGATTGCGGAGCTTGTTCCGAGCGTAAGCGAGGAATCTCGCTCCGAGTTTGCTTCGGCTACGCCTCGCAACCGTTTGCGCTCCTCGCAATGACATGGAAATGTGACAATGTCAAGCTAAATAACTGAATAGTTACAAAGGAGTTTTATAAACCACAATGAACCCACTACAGATCAAAGAACTGGCCGACCGCATCATTGATGAAGTTGAACGAGCGATAATCGGAAAGAGAGAGGTATTACGGCGTGTAATGACCGGGATCTTCGCTGGAGGACATATCTTGTTTGAGGATTTTCCAGGTTTAGCCAAGACACTTGCTGCCAAAAGTTTTGCCCGGGTCTTAGGGCTTGATTTTAAGCGGATTCAATTTACACCTGATCTGCTGCCGAGTGATATCACCGGCACCCATATTTTCGACCGCAACAGTGGAAAATTCTCTCTCCGGCCTGGTCCGATCTTTGCCAATATTATCTTGGCTGATGAGATCAATCGGGCCACGCCCAAGACACAGGCGGCTCTCCTGGAAGCAATGCAAGAGTTTCAGGTTACATTGGAAGGAGAGGTCCAGTTTTTGTCGTTACCGTTCATCGTTATCGCAACGCAAAATCCAATCGAGTATGAAGGTACGTTTCCTCTTCCTGAAGCACAGATCGATCGATTCATGCTTCAGCTGAAGATGGGTTATCCAGACTTAGAGTCAGAGATTGAAATCTTAAATAGACGACACACTCGCAAGAAAGACGAAGTAAAGTTATCGGTGATCACCAGTAAAGAACAATTACTGGAAGCGCGGCAGGCAGTGGAGAGCGTCTTCATTGACCCCGACATTGAACGTTATATTGTCCAACTGGTTCAGCGTACGCGGAGCGATGCAAATGTTTATGTTGGCGCCAGTCCGCGCGGGGCATTGGCTTTGCTTAAGTTATCGCGCGCGTTAGCAGCGATCGAAGGGCGTGATTATGTTCTCCCTGATGACGTCAAAGAGCTGGCTGTGCCTGCTTTGGCACACCGCTTGATCCTCAGCCCTGATCTCTGGGCCAAAAAACTGACCGCAACAGATGTAATTGAAACGATCATCCGCACTACAGCTGTGCCGAAGATTTGATATGAGCATGCAACTGAAGAAGTTACCGCGGGTGCAAAGCCGCATCGCCATAACGAGCATCATGATTATCTTGCTGGTGATCGCCGGGATAGTAATGCGCCGGGGAGAACTGATCGCCTTAGCAATGCCGCTTTTTGTATATGGACTCGCCTTTATCATCACTGCTTTGACCGAACAGACGACCGGAATCAAAGCGACCAGAAGAATATCACTGGTCACTCCGACAGAAGGAGAAGTGGTGGAAGCAGTGGTCACACTTGCCAATGAGACCGGTAGTGCCCTTATGATTGCGGCGATAGATCTTTTACCGCCGCTGGTAATAACTGATGGAGAGGCAACGACGCTCATTGAGTTGGCCGGCGGAGAAAGAACGCAAATTACATATTCCTTCTTAACAGAGCGGGGGAAACATCGCTTCTCTGGAGTGCAGGTAACACAGTGGGACAAGTGGGGAATAGGAAGATGGGAAGAGATCCTGCCGTGTGACAGTACGCTCACTGTTCTGCCGCGGTACGAAAGACTCAGCAAAATACCGATCAGACCACGACGAACTAAGGTTTACGCTGGTGTAGTTAAATCACTGGAAGGAGGGGAAGGAATCGAATTCTTCGGCGCACGTGAGTACACTCTCGGTGATGATATCAGACGGATAAACTGGAAGGCTTATGCCCGTCTTGATCGATTGGTTATCAATGAATACGAACAGGAACGAATCGTCGACGTAACGATTATTCTCGATGCGCGTGCACTGACCAATCAAGACCCTGGTGTCTCGGATCAATTTGCTTACTCAGTCCGGGCAGCAGCAGCGTTAGCCGATTACTTTCTTGACTTGGGAAATAATGTTGGGCTGTTGACTTATGGTGCTTTTCTCGATTGGATATACCCTGGGTATGGTAAACGGCAGCGACAGCGGGTGTTGGAAGCGTTAGCACGTGTTCATATTGCAGATAAAGCCGTATTTCAAGATCTGCGTTTTATGCCAACTCGGTTCTTCCCCAGCCGTTCTCAACTGGTGATCGTCTCGCCGCTGACCGAAGATGATATCGAGATTCTTGGTATCCTCCATGCACGTGAATATAAAATTATCGTTGTTAGCCCAAATCCATTGCTGATAGAACGAGCGCAACATACAGATGATCCGGCATGGATTCTCGCATATCGTCTTGCTGCTGCAGAACGTAAGACACTCCTCTCCGCGTTGATGCGAGTGGGAATACAAGTCGTTGACTGGGACGTTGCGCGGCCATTGTCCCCGCAGATCGAGTGGGCTTTATCTCGGCAAAGGAGCAGAAGATGATGGGCTACCTCGCACTCGTTCTCTTTACTTTGGCGATGGCGGCAGCAGCGATAGCCGCTTTTCCTGCGCCCATTCTGATGGGGCTCTCGCTTTTGCTCGCTGTATTGTGGGGTGCGAATGAATTTTATTTTCGTGATGAACGGATAAATTCACTGCTCTTTGTGCTCGGCGCGGGTCTACTTGCTCTCGCTATTCTTATCACTGCGATAGATATCCTTGCAATCGGTGGTCTTGCACTTGCACTTGTATCATGGGATATATCTCTCTTTTATCGTGAAATATCACCATATCTTGCCAGCAGTAAGAACAAGGAGAGCAACGCTTATCAGCAGAGCAATAACCTCGGCAAACGACGGCTGATGACAGTGGCTATGTTAAGCGGAATCGGCCTTTTGATCGGAGGAGCGGCACGAACAGTGCGCGTTGAACTGCCATTTATTCATGTGCTGCTTGTCATCTGTGTGGCGATAGTCTCGTTGACATTGATCCTCCGCCTGGCCAGTCGAATATATCCACCTCCACCTGTTACCTCGCGATATCGGCGTAAAAGCAGATAGTAAAACGAGGATAAGGGATTAGAGATTAAGGGAAAACCACGAACAACGAACTACGAACTACGAACTCTTTCTGAATTGCGCAGCAGATGGAGGAGAATCCCTCCACTTACTGCCACGCTTAACGACTCAGCTTGATTACAGAGAAGAATTGTAATTCTCTTGTTGCAGAGGGCTACCACTGCGCGGTCTAATCCCGCTCCCTCATTTCCAAGCACCAATGCCAGCGGCCGGGTAACGTTTATCTTCTCTATCGGAACACCGTTGCGTGGTTCTGCGGCGCAGCATGTGAACCCTGTCTGGCGCAATGAGCCGACTAAACCGACCAGGTCATTTACTTCTACTACCGGAATATGGAACAGAGATCCCGCTGCAGCGCGAAGTACCTTAGGAGATAATCGATGTGCTGTTCCCGGTCCGAGAATAACGCCTGTTACCCCCATTGCCCAAGCAGTACGAATCAGTGTTCCTACATTCCCTGGATCTTGTACAGCATCGAGGAGTAAGAGAAAGGCATTGCCTGGTTGCACAATATCTTCTATTGTATGCGTACGGATAGCAGCTACAGCGAATACACCAGGGGGAGAGACAGATGAGGCGAGCCGCCTTGCTGTTTGCGCATCAATCTCGATAAATTCCGCATTATGTCGCGCCGCCCGCGGTGCCCACTCCTCGGCCGAAAGAGCAAATATCGTCTCTACTTGCCAATTTGAGGCAAGGAGTTCATCGACTACTCTTGTGCCCTCGACAAGTAATAATCCGCTCTCTTGCCATCCTTCGCAACGTGATAGGCGCCGTAAGCGTTTGATCCTATCCGCTCCCAAGCGCATCCTACTTCCTCCGTTATGACGACAGTTCGTATTATTTCGCCACGAAAATACCTTATTGACACCTGAATGCTGCGTTTACGAGCTCGACATGTACTCTTCCGGTGCGCGTAGGGAAGAAGAGAATTTTTTTAACGCTTCTTTCTGCTCAGCTGTTATCTTTCGCGGCACGACTATCTGTACATTGACCAATTGATCGCCTCGCTTATTGTTGTGCAATTCAGGGAACCCTTTGCCCCGCAGGCGGAATATCTTATCAATCTGAGTTCCTGCCGGGATAGTGATCATTTCCTCCCCCCACAGGGTCGGTACTTTGACCTGATCGCCCAAAACAACCTGATTGTAATGGAGTGGCAGCTTGTACAGAATATCCAGCCCCTGTTTAGTGAACTGGTTATGCGGAATGAGCTCGATTACGATATACAGATCACCGCTCGGGCCGTTGGCTTCTCCGATATTCCCTTGATTACTTAATCGCAGTCGGGATCCGGCATCAACTCCAGATGGAACAGTAATCGATATTTTGCTTTCTTCTTTAACTCGTCCTTTCCCATGGCACCGACTACAAGGTCGCTCGATAATCTCTCCTACTCCTCTGCATTCTGGACATTCCCGGACATTGATAAAGCTGCCGAGCAATGATTGCTGGCGATGTTCGACCTGGCCGCTCCCCTTACAGGTAGGACAGAGACGAGCGGAAGATCCCGGTTCCATCCCTGAACCGCTGCATGGTTCACAAGCAACATAGCGAGGTACGGTGATCTTCAGCTTCACGCCGAATGCAGCGTCCTCTAATGAGATACGAAGCCGGTATTCAAGATTCTCACCTTGCTTGGCCCGGCTTGCACGGCGTGTCGCTGTTGTTGTACCGCCTTGGCGAAAAAAGAGATTGAAGATATCGTCGAACGAATCAGTGCCGAACCCAAACTCACTAAATGCCTCTCTACTACGCCGGAAATCAGTCGGTCCGAAATCGACACGTTGGAACGGCGCAGCATGGCCGAATCGATCATATTGAGCCCGTTTCTCCGGATCAGAGATGATCTCGTAAGCCTCAGTCACCCGTTTGAATTCTTTTTCCGCTTGTTTTTTTGCTTGCGGAGTCATATCCGGATTCATATCAGGGTGAAATTGCTTTGCTTTTTTGCGATAGGCACGCTTGATCTCTGCTTGCGAAGCGCTCCGGTCTACTCCTAAGATATCGTAATAATCCTGCTTGGTCACATCTGTCCTTTATTAAAGATCACTCTTCCCGCTCCGCTTCCACATACCCATCTTCTTTTGTCCCTTTCTTAGGATCGGATTCAGGCTTGGCAGCACTTTGCGCTTTTTTGTACGCCTCTTCGGCAAGCTGATGCGAAGCCGCTGCCAGTTCATCTATCGCTCGCTTGATCTCTTCGCTGGGCGCCTGTTGCGATAATTTCCCCCGCAAGCGACGCACTTTCTCTTCTATCTCGGCGCGTTTATCCTGCGATACCTTCTCTCCAAGCTCATTTAAGCTCTTCTCCACTGAGTATATAAGCTGATCAGCCTGATTTCGAATTTCAATCTCCTTCGCCCGGCGCTTATCCTCTTCGGCATGCGCCTCTGCTTCGCGCTGCATCGCCTTGATCTCTTCCTCTGAGAGACGCGAGCTATCTTTGATCGTGATTGAGGCACTCTTTTGTGTTGCTTTATCCTGTGCGGTAACATTGAGTATTCCATCGGTGTCGATACTGAAGCTGACATCGATCTGCGGAATTCCTCGCGGCGCCGGAGGGATGCCAGAGAGCTGGAATTTTCCCAGCGATTTATTATCAACAGCCATCTTCCGCTCTCCCTGAACGACATGGATTTCCACACTCGGTTGATTATCTTCTGCCGTGGTAAATGTCTTTGTCTTCTCAGTCGGGATCGTTGTGTTCCGTTCAATGAGTGGAGTAGCTATACCGCCCAGAGTCTCGATCGAGAGCGTCAGCGGGGTCACATCGAGAAGGACTAACTCATCGACTTCACCGCTTATGATTGCGCCCTGAATCGCTGCACCGAGGGCGACGACCTCATCAGGGTTGATCTCTTTATTGATCTTTTTGGGAATTATCTTTTCCAATAATGCTTGCACTTTGGGAATGCGGGTCGATCCCCCTACCAGCACCAGTTGATCGATTGTAGCAGCATCTTTCCCGGCTGCTTTGAGAGTGGCCTCCACAATATTGATCGTCCGCATAAGAAGATCATCGATCATATGTTCCAACTTAGCTCGTGTGAAGCGCTTCTCTAAATGTTTAGGGCCGGTCTGATCTGCGGTGATATAGGGCAGATGGATCGTCGTTTCCATCCGGGACGAAAGCTCTATCTTTGCGGCTTCTGCAGCATCTTTTAACCGTTGCTTTGCACTGGGATCACTTCGTAGATCGATCCCTGTATCACGTCGGAATTCATCGGCAAGCCAATTGAGGATCCGCTCGTCAAAATCGTCTCCGCCTAATTGTGTATCCCCATCAACAGCCAATACTTCGAATACTCCCTCACCGATCTCCAGAATAGAGACGTCGAAAGTCCCTCCTCCGAGGTCGTAAACAAGGATCGTCTGTTCTCCTTTCCTATCCAGTCCGTAGGCGAGTGATGCAGCTGTTGGTTCATTGATGATCCGCTGTACATCTAAGCCGGCGATTTTACCGGCATCCTTCGTCGCCTGACGCTGTGAATCGTTAAAATAAGCAGGGACGGTGATCACTGCTTTGGATATCTTTCTTCCCAGATGCGCTTCCGCATCCTGCTTTAACTTCTGCAGAATCATCGCTGAAATCTGCTCGGGTGAGTACTGATCAACCTTACCATCATGTTCGATTTTGACTCGATAATCCGAGCCCATCTTTCGCTTAATCGAAGCAACAGTACGCTTTGGGTTGGTGATCGCTTGTCGCTTGGCCAATCTTCCCACCAATCGCTCATTTTTGTCGGTAAATGCAACGACTGAAGGAGTGACGCGTTCTCCTTCGGAGTTGTGAATTACAACCGCCTCACCGCCCTCAACTATTGCTAAACACGAATTGGTAGTACCAAGATCTATGCCGATTATTTTTTCGCTCATTATTTATCATCCTCCATCTGCCGTTTACCGACCTTTACTTTACTCGGTCGGATAACACGGCCGGATCTACAGTATCCCTGTTCAAACTCCTCTAAAATTATCTTATCCTCTTTCTCTGTCGGAACTATAAGGAGTGCTTCATGGCGGTTAGGATCAAAGAGATTCCCGACCGCTTCAATTGGGGTGATCGCTTTCTGCCGCAATATATCATCAAACTGGGCAAATACCTTCTTCATTCCCTCAATGAACGCTTTTGTATCCTCATTGCCATTAAAGGAAGAGAAGGCTCGCCGCATATTGTCGTATAACGGCAGAAAAGAGAGAATTTCCCAATCAGCGACCCTCTCTTCAAGAACGTGCACCTCTTTTGAGATTCGTTTCTTGTAATTTTCAAAATCAGCCTGCAGTCGCTTGAGCCGATCGACTAACTCTTTCCGTTCTGCCTCTTTCTTTGCAAGTTCATCTTGCTCAGTTGGGGTAGGTGTATCCCCAAGTTGCGTTTCGTTAACTTGCGGTTGTTGATCACCTGTTATCTTCATTTATTATTACCTCCTGGTTTAAATAAAATTATTCTGTCATGCTGATAAAACCTGGCATCCGAACCGTGAACTTCCTTCACCCATAACCGATAATCGTTTAAGTTGCGGTAAATGCTCCTTTCAGTCGTTGCGCGAAATAACTGATTGCTGAAATTGCTTTTGCATAATCCATCCATAACGGTCCGATCGTCCCCAAAACTCCGGCATATCTCCCGTAATCAGCCGTTATAATTGCATAATCGCGGAAATTAGCAAGCGGATAATCACCGATAGATGCAACGATACCCGTCTGTCCCTGCCGAACCTCGGCGATCGCTTTGCTAAACGACTCTGCATCATCTATCGACTCGATCAATCCGGCCAGGTTACGTAACGATTCTTCAGGAGCGCTTCTCTCTGATTTCTTTACTATGTTGTAGATACCTTCACAGTAGATACGGCGATACAGTTTCCGTTTCAGTAAATTTCCAAAAAGTATTAGTATACTGCTTACTGCCTTGTTATACCAACCATCACGGTCTTTGCTCTCAGCCAAAGTGCGTAAATCTTCCAACTTCATCCCATGGAAATTGTAGTTGATGGCAGCGGTAACTTCATTGATCTCATCGATCGACAGGTATTCTTCAAGTTGAGCTATGCCACTTTTAATGATTCCCAGGTCAGTGACAATCACCACCAGCACTGCCCGCGGGCGCCGACTGGTAATAGTCACGTAATCAAATTTGGCTTCCTCTAACTGCGGCGGGATAACAAACCCTACAACATCTGTGATATTGGCGAGCAGCAGCGCAGTATGTTGTAATAAGTCATCGATATCAAAACATTTCATCGGATAAGATTCAATGATCTGAAAAGACTCTTGTCGAATCATATTTGAAAGTTCCAATAACCAGTTTACGAAGAATCGATATCCCTTGGGAGTCGGAGTCCGTCCGGCAGATGGATAAGCCTTTTCAATATACCCCTTCTCTTCCAATTCATTCATGTCGTTACGCACTGTGGCGGAACTGATCGGTAAGTTATATTCCTGAAGCAGAGTGCGCGAAGATACCGGCTCCTGTTTCTTGACGTAACGATCAACAATCACTTTTAAGATTAGGTTTTGTCTCTCTTTCATAATCCTCTCAATTGAGTCATTTTAGCACTCACGACGTCTGTCTGCTAATATAATAACGGAGAAGAACTTCCATGTCAAATTATCGCTACTCAGGTTCAAAATATGCAGATATAATAAACCACAATGATGGAGGTTCTTGCAGGCTCCTCCACCAAATACAACCCATTTTTTGTCTTGACAATGGGGAGGGAACTATGTTTATAATCACTCACTAAGAATCAAAAAATATGGAGAAGAAGATGCAACTAAAGAATGATAAGAACCAGCTATTTGATTTTCTCCTCGGTAGAGTGGAAGAGATGGTTGAGCAGTCAACTAACATCGAGAAGACTCTTTTAGCCATTTGCAATCTGTTGAAGGATCATTGTACACATTATGACTGGGTGGGATTCTACCTGGTAGATCAGTCAAGCAAGAGCGAACTTGTACTTGGCCCATTTGTTGGTGAACCGACTGAGCATGTACGAATACCGTTTGGAAAAGGAATTTGCGGTCAGGCAGCAGCAAGAAAAGAGAGTTTGATTATCCAAGATGTTTCAACAGAGACAAACTATCTCGCGTGCAGTCCAAAGGTGAAAGCTGAAGCAGTGATGCCAATTATTAAAGCAGGAAAGATCGTCGGGGAGCTTGACATAGATTCCCATCGTTGCTCAGCGTTTACAAGCAAAGATGAAAAATTCCTCAACCAGGTCTGTAAAAGTATCTCTAAGCTGTTTTAGTCTCTAAAATCTAAAGTCTTACCTGCCCGTTGGTGCATGGGGTCCAGGGCAGTGCGCATGGGGTCTGGTCTTTACTTTTGATATTTCTCTCTATCATTCAATAATCTGCTTATTGTTGAAAATACTTGTTAGATAACGATACGTTCTATGACAATATTCATTTGCTCTTTCAAGTATTGAGCCGGGGTTTTGTAGTTCAAAGATTTCAATCTCGTTTCAAAATTGTAACGATTAATAAACTCAATTAGCTTACTATTCATCTCAAATATACTTTCAAAACGATATTTTGGTAAGGCTTGTTCTCCGGCAGTGCGATTGAATCTCTCAACCATTCCGTTAGTCCAAGGATATTTAAACTTAATTGTGTGGTGTTTTATCTCATGCTGGCGACAGATTTCTTCAAAGGGATGAATCTTCTTTGTCCGCTTGTCTTTGGGTAAGGCTTTGTAGGTAAACTCAAAGCCACTGTCAGTTAAGATGTAGTTGATCTTGTAGGGATAGAAATCTAAAACTGCTCTTAAGAACTTAGCTCCAGTCTCTTTTTGCTTATTCTTTCCAATCATAACAAACGCGATCTTAGCAACTCGGTCAATAGCTGTATAGATGTAGGATCTTTGACCGTTAATCTTGGGTCCATAGAGAAGATCAATGTGCAGATAACCAATGCCATATCTCCTGAATTTTTTGATTTTTCTCTCAGCATCGGCAAACTCATTGGGCAAGAGACTGAGATTGTATCTTTTTAGGCAGCGATAGATCTTCATTGGGTAGAGATTGGGAATCTCACCCTCTAAACTAAAGAAGATATCTTCGATTGTTTTCTTAAACTGTTTCCTTTCAAAACAAATCCGTTCTTCTTCCGCAGGGCTCAAGGTTGTTTGCAGAACTTTGGGGCGTGAAGATTTATCCTCCAGACTTGTTGCTCTTTTCCACCTTAAAGCAGTAGTCGGAGAGAGACCATACTTTTTAGCTAAAGCATAAGCAGAAAGGGGCGACTCTTTAATTGCTTTCCTTATCGCCAAAGTTGTGGTAGCATTCTTATGTAATCTTATTTTCATACACTAAGATTATACACCTTAATGTCTCGTTAGTCAACAATTCAAATGAGTTCGACGAACGACCGTTTTCCCACTTTAATAAAGAGTGGGGGTGTAAATTGAATGCTAAGGTCAACAGAGGTGATGCGTTCATTATTGATCGTCACTCCCTGTTGGTCGATCAACCGCCGCGCCTCCGAATGGCTCGCGATCAACCCTGTTGCCATCAGTAGATTAACCACCCAGATCATTCCTTGCTCATCGAGTAATCTCCGGTCTAGTTTGACCTGCGTCACCTCTGTTGGCCACTTACGTTGGGCAAAGATACGATCAAATTCTTCCTGTGCGCGCTGAGCAGCCACGTGGCCATGGTACATTTCTACAAGTGTAAATGCAAGTCGTTGCTTACGCTGTCGCGGATGGAGACTAATGACTTCCTGGTAAGGAAGATCAGTGAGATATGTAAAATAAGACTCCATTAGCTCATCCGGGATGGACATAACTTTGCCGAATATTTCTCCTGGTGCTTCGTTTATCCCGATATAATTCCCTCTGCTTTGACTCATGCTATGCATGCCATCAATACCGATAAGCAGCGGTACAGTTAGTATTACTTGCGGTTCTTGTCCGTATGCAGACTGTATGTCACGACCGATCAAGAGATTAAATTTTTGGTCAGTACCACCGAGTTCAACATCAGCGCGAATGACGACTGAATCATATGCTTGCGCGAGCGGGTAGAGAAATTCCAATATACTGATAGGATTATTAGCAGCAAAACGCTGTGCAAAATCGTTTCGTTCCAACATCCGTGCTACTGTATACTTGGAAGCGATCTCAATCACATCAGCAAAGGTGAGCGGCGATAGCCATTCAGAATTGTAACGGATTTCTGTTAGATGCGGATCGAGAATCTTAAATACTTGCGTTTCGTAGGTCGCTAAATTCTGTTTGATCTGTTCAGCGCTCATCCGGGGGCGTGTGGAAGTCTTCCCTGATGGATCGCCAATCAACCGGGTGAAGTCTCCCACAACGAGGACGGCTGTATGGCCCAGACGTTGGAAATCACGCATTTTACGTAATGGCACTGAATGTCCCAATGTGAGATGCGGAGCAGAGGGATCAATACCTAATTTGATCCGCAGTGGCTCGTCACGCTCGATTGATCTTGTGAGTTTCTTGTGTAGATCGGTACGAGGAATAAGATCAGCGACTCCACGTTCGATGATCGTCATTGCCTCTTCAATTGAATTGTGCATTCTCTCTCCTCGGTTATGCAACATTGCGCCTCCTTATCTTACAAACGAGATTATCGCGTCCCACTTTGCTTTACTCTGGACTTCGCTCACACCGCTCCTCGCAGTGACAGGACGCAATGAACGAGGTTCGTTTCCGATTACCTTTTGGGGACTGTGAACCGTAATTCTCTGATTATACCTTAATAACTGAAACAATCCTATCTTCGGGTTCTAATTGCATCAACCTTACTCCGCGGGCGTAGCGGCCATAGACATTTATCTCGCTGGCAAGGAGGCGAATCACTTTTCCGATCTTAGTCATAATGATGATTTCATCTTGATCTGTAACCACTCGAGTCATTATTAGACAGCCGGATGCCTCATCGACTTTGATTCCCATTACTCCTTTACCTCCCCGCTTTTGCAACGGGAAGTCGATAAATGATACCCGTTTGCCGTATCCATTGGCGGTCACCATAAGGAGCTTCTTCTCCATAGTGATTCCCTGTTCCAGAGAGATCATACTAACAACATTGTCTCCTTTATCCAAGCGGATACCACAGACTCCCCGAGATGGCCGGCCGGTTAAACGCACATCAGAATCGCGAAAACGGATCGATTGTCCTTGTTCAGTGGAAATGATCAATTCTCCATCTCCTGCTGTTTCAATTACCTCGACCAATCGATCGTCAACGTCGGCATTGAGACTGATAATCCCTTTTGTATGCGTATTAGAATATGCGGTCAATCGATTTTTATTGACGATTCCTTTTGCGGTTACCATTACACAGAAACTATCTTCTGATAGACCAAAATCGTGTACCGGGAGGATGGCACACACCGCCTCATCCTGTTTTAACTCGATGATACTGCGCAGGTCCTTGCCGACGGCATCACGCCCCATCGACGGCAATCTGTACCCTTGTGTGCGATAGACAGCCCGTTTATCCGTGAAGAAGAGTAATTCATTATGTGTTTTTGCTGTAGTAACGCAACATAGGTAATCACCCTCTTTGGCACGGATTCCGATCATCCCTTTTCCCCCCCGACCTTGGCTTTTATATTCGTGCTTCTTGGGTGCATTGACATAACCGCGACTGGTCACATTGATCATCAGATCATGGTTCGGAATGAGCGCCGTGAACTCAACCTCACCATCGGCATCACTGATCAGTGTGCGCCGTATATCGCCATGTGCTTCACTGATCCGGCGTAACTCGGTTTTCAGTCTTTCATCGAGAAGAATTTCATCTTTGAGGATCGCTTTGTATTCACTGATTGCTTGTTTCTTCTCCTCATATTCGGCATCAATTTTATTCCGCTCCAGTGCTGTCAATTGCGCGAGACGCAATTTAAGAATGGCGTCGGTCTGCTCAGCAGAGAAGGAGAACTCTTCGATAAGGAGTGCTGATGCTTGTTCGGAGTTCTGAACTCCTCTAATTATTTCGATAATTCGATCGATGTTGTCCAGTGCCCGTTGATAGCCAGCTAAAAGATGAGCCCGCTTCTCTGCGGCATCGAGTCGATATTCTGTTCGTCGCCTGATAACTTCGCGACGAAACTCAATGAAACAACTTAATATCTCTTTCAGTGAGAGTACCCGCGGATTGCCGTCCAAGATGACGAGGAAAGAACTACTGAACGTCCACTCCAACGGTGTAAATTCGTACAGCTGGTTAAGGACGAGATTAACATTGGCCGACCGTGTCAGATCGATCACAATGCGTAGCCCTTCGCGATCAGACTCATCACGTAAGTCAGAGACCCCTTCGATTACACCAGTATGAACCTGGCGTGCGATCGCTTCGACGATCGTTGATTTATGCACAGAGTATGGTATCTCTGAGATGATAATCTGTTTATCTTCTATTACTGCTTTCCCCCGTATCTTGATCTTGCCCTGCCCGGTACGGTACATATCTTCGATCCCTCGACGCCCCATAATCAACCCGGCAGTGGGAAAGTCCGGCCCAGGGATACATTCCATCAATTCAGCCAGACTTGCCGACGGATTATCGATTAATAAGATGATCCCATCAATCAATTCTCCCAGATGGTGCGGTGGAATATGAGTCGTCATCCCGACTGCTATTCCCCATGCCCCATTCATCAGTAAGTTGGGGACTTGTGCCGGCAATACCTCTGGTTCTTCCAGTGAGTCATCAAAGTTGAGCGTCCAATCAACTGTCTTTTCGTCTAATTCAGCAAGGAATTCCATCGCTACTGGTGTCAACTTAGCCTCAGTGTAACGCATTGCCGCTGGTTCATCACCATCAATCGAACCGAAGTTTCCCTGTCCATCGATCAGGGGGTATCGATAGGAGAAGGGTTGAGCCATATTGACCATTGTATCGTAGATTGCTTGGTCTCCATGCGGATGGAACTTTCCCATCACCTCTCCCACAATGCGTGCCGCCTTTTTATGTGGTTTACTTGGCACAAGGCCCAGTTCACGCATTCCGTAGAGAATACGCCTTTGTACAGGTTTCAATCCGTCTCGGACATCAGGAATCGCCCGGCCACGAATTACGCTCATTGCGTAATTGATGTACGATTGCTCCATCTCCTCTTCAATATATGAAGGTTTAATCCTCTCATTCATTAATAGCTCCTTAAGTTTGTTGTTGGCAACACAGAAAAATCTACGATAAAAGATACTAAAAAACTCGTTGAGATGCAAGAAATAAGTTCTTTGTTGGGTTTGTAAAAAAACCACTGTAAGCGCTGAGAGAGAAAAGGTCAAGAATCATGAGTCATGAGTCAAGGCTGTGCGCTATCTCTTGATCGTGCATTTTGATATTGCGTTATCAACCATTGAATACTATAATACTAAATACCAAACAAACGTTCGGTTATTAACGAGCTGACGCGGAGAAAAATGCCTTTGCGAACAGAAACAAGAGAGAAGATTCAAAGTGTGGCAGCGGAGATCTTCTCTAAACGTGGGTTTCATAATACAGGTCTACGAGCGATCGCTGCAGACGCGCGCCTATCGATCGGTTCCATCTATCACTATTTTAAGAGTAAAGATGATATACTCCTCGCCATACTACGCCGTGAATTAGCTACCTGGAAAGAATTTGTCGCCGATTTAGAGAGACGCGAACTTCCGGTTTCCAAACAGATCGAAGCGATCGTAGTACAACAAATAAATCGCATCGGCAAAGAGCGAGATCGATCTGCCATCTTTCTTCTCGGACGTTTAGAACACAGCGCCACTCTCAAAACCAACTTAGTTGAGGTATACGAAGAGATGGCACGTTATCTTGAACGATTGCTCAGAACGGGGATCGAGAGAAAAGAAATCCGTCCGTGTAACAGCACAGTAGTTGCATATGCAATTTTGGGGATCATTGAGTCGATCAGCACACGCATCTTTTTTCACAATGATAAAATAACGGGAATTCTGCGCCATGAAGCACCGGCTGAACTTACTCAATCTCTTAGCAAATGGTTGGCAATTGATCCCCTGCCAGTTAACGGTCGGTAATGGATAGAACAAAAATCGAATAACGCGAAGGTCATACCGCAAAACCAATAATCCGGAGAAAACCGCAATGAAAATTATGAACCGTAAGAGAATTATAAAAGCGATCATCAATCTCTTCACGATAATCATTGCTTTTCTGGGAATTTTGCTCGCTATTTTGGTGGTTACAACGCAGGAGTCTATTGCTTACCTCTCTGTTATGTTGTTTCAAAAGCGAAAGAAAGAGCCGGAAAAGAAGAAGGAGGAGGAGACGTAAAGGGAAAGGTAATCTGTCACAGGGTTTAACGGTTCACAGTTATTGGCTTATTTTTCATTGTCGATGTGTAACTACTCCGCTATTTATGTTGAAGGCCAAAGTATTCTTATCCTCAAGCCTTCTATTTTTAGTCTATTATCCACCGGCATAGTTACGCAATGCTTTGCTAACCCCATTCTCTGTAATCGGGCTTAGAGACGACTCCGAATAACTGGTTGTGATTCTCAGTAGGGGTACGGCAGGTAGAAAAGTTAAGGGGTTCACGGTTCATGGTTCAGAAAAACGAGAAATCAATGAAATTTATTAAACCCGCCCCTACGACTTTTCTTAACCCATCACCGCTCGTCCTCGCTCCCCTTAAGTGCTCTCTGTGGTTTCTTTACGAACTCCACAAACGGGATTGCTTCGCAGACTCGCAATGACGGAGAAAGACGTCTGCAATGCCAGTGAAAGGCGCTTGCAATGACCTGTCTATTACAGGTAGTGCAACTGTAAGGTCAATCAGGTAGAATCTCTTCGACTATTTCCGCGTCTATTTACACTACTCTGGTTACGGTCAGTAAAAGGCTAAAACTATTCCGTGTTGGAGTTATCACTGCAAGAGCTAAAGGAGAAGATCAAAATGTTATTTTTCGATGGACATTGCGACACAGTAATTAAGGTGTTGGATAAGGAATTTGATTTTATTACTGGAGAGGGAACCGGATCAGTAAGTTTCCCGGATATGGTGCGCGTTGGAGTGTGCACTCAGCTCTTTGCCTGTTTTGTGTTGAGTAAAACTTATCCTAACCAGACTCGGCAGCGTGCCGAAGCAATGATTGAAACGATCAACAGCATGGCTGCAGCGACAGAGGGGAAAATGAAGGTCGCACTTACTGCTGATGACGTAAAATCTGCTTGCAGCGGTGGTCCGATAGCCGCAATTATCGGTTTAGAAGGAGCTGATCCTCTCGAAGGCGAGGTAGAAGCATTACGTCATTTCTTCGCATTGGGAGTACGCAGTCTGATAATCGCTTGGGCTGATAATCCTTTCTCTGGTGCTGTCTTCGGCTCTGGCTCACCTTTAACCGCTAAAGGAACGAGTTTAGTCGAATTGGCAGAAGAGTTGCGCATTATGATCGATCTGTCTCATATATCTGATCAAGGATTCTATGATGTCCTGCAAATCTCCTGCCGGCCGTTTATCGCTAGTCATTCTAATTGTCGTGCAATCTGTCCCAGTACGCGTAATTTAACTGATGATATGATTCGTAAACTTGCTGATCGTGGCGGTGTAATGGGAATAAATTTCTCTTCAGGATTCCTTTCTCCCCATTTTCATCAGCGAATATCAGCGCTGCGCAAAGAGTTCTCTGCATACGCTGATGATGATCGCCATTCACAAGAAAAAAGGATTAAAGCAGAAATCGCTGCTTTGGAACGCCCCAAGATCGATTGGATTGCCCAGCATGTAAAACATGCTATCAATGTGGGAGGAGAAGATTGTATCGCACTTGGCGGAGATTTGGATGGAGTCGCAAGTACACCACAAGGAATTGATAGAATTGGCGATTACCCAAAGATCACCCAATTATTGGATAGAGAAGGCTTTACTTTATCCCAAATAGAGAAGATTTGTTTCCGTAACCTTACCCGTGTCTTTACTGAAGTTTTGCCGTAAAATTAATGGATCATCTCCCAAAAAGTTGGTAAGATCATGAGTATTCGAGGGATCAAGCCCCGTATCAAGTACGGGGCAAGGATTCGAGGGAAATGCTTTGGAGAAGAACCAAGTTAATTAAATTCCTATTACCTTGCCGCCAACAAATCGCAGTGGCATTGAACAGAACTCATTGTTGCCGAGAGCAAACCAATGCAAATATAATCTTTAGGATGAACTTAGCCAATACAATCACGATCTTGCGGGGACTGTTAATTCCAGTCGTTATTTATTTTCTCTTCCTCGACAAACGGGAGATGGCATTGGCTGTCTTTCTTCTTATCTGTATCAGTGATTCTCTTGATGGGATAATCGCGCGCCGACGAAATACAATTACGACATTAGGCACAATCCTCGACCCTGCAGTGGACAAGCTCCTGTACATTTCCGTCCTCACTACGTTAGCCGTTGTTACTAACGATATTCCGGTGGTTTTATTGATTCTCTACGCTATTCCTCACATTATTTTGGCGGTCGGTGCCGTAGTCCTTTATCGCACCCAGCGACCAGCGATCGCTGCTCGCTTCAGCGGCAAAGCAGCGGCATGGGTAATCATTGGCGGGATCAGTTTCATCTTCATGCAGTGGCCGTATGGATTACTGCTCCTCAGCATCGGCATCGGGCTTTCTTATATCGCCACACTCCATTATGCACAAGTCTTTCGCCGCATGCACAGAGATTAATAACAAAGCTCAGACTGAAGTTCCCCGGGACTTACACAATCGAATGATTCCCCTAACAAACTCGAGGGTTCTTTTAGATTATAGCTTTTCTGTTTGAGATTTTGGTGATTGGAATTTGTGATTTCAAATCCTTTAAGCCATTGCACTTATCTCCCGCTCTCCCTGAGTAATGAACTCGCGTAGCCAATCGCGCACTGTTGGATGTGATATAGGTACATCACCCAGCTCGGTACGAATCTCGGCTGTATCAAACTCAAACCGGCGATCGTTCACCGTGTGGAGATAGTGCAGATCAACCTGGCTCTCTGACAGCAGCACGGTGAGTAGGCTGCTACAAATATCTCCAATTGGCGCGCGGTCAATATGACTATGCTGAAAGACAACCTGAAGCTTGGTCCCTTTGCCCAATTCGGACTCAAGCGTAAGACTACCGCTACACTGCTCAGCGGCAGCAGCAAAGAGAGGCAATCCCAGACCAACATGGCGAGTCCTGCGGGTGGTATAAAAAGGATCCACTGCTCTCTTCACTCTCTCTTTATCCATTCCTCGCCCGTTATCTTCAACGATAATAGTCAACCGGTCAGCGATCATATCTTCGCTAATCGTTAGTTTTATCCGCGATGCCCCTGCCTCGACAGAGTTTTGCAGAACATCAAGGATATGCAGAGAGAGTTCACGCATTAGCCAGCTCGCGCACTACCACTAACATACATTCCAGCACCAGATGGTCATTGATCTTAGAGTCCACTATGGTTGCTGGCACCAGTCCCCATATCTTAAGAATGCAGCCAGCCGCAAATATCTGGCGCTTTCTGACGAACAGGGATCACCGCTCCTTCTTCCCTTTTCTCCTCCGCCGAGAATCTCGTGTAATGGAGTCAAATCCAGAGCTTCTTGCTCAACTAAGACTTTGCCTTCAGTCATTGCTGTACCTCCTTCTCGTTCTTATCTTATACTAAACGCACTGGAGAATTGGTTAAGTTTATCAAATCCTAAGCAAAAACAAATCCTAAATTCTAAGCACCAAATTCCAAACAAATTCAAAATCCGAATGTTCAAAACGTTTTGCATTTTGAGTTTTGGTCATTTGGATTTGTTTAGGATTTAGAATTTAGGATTTAGGATTTCGTGCTTCGAGTTTCTCCTTAAATTTGCAAATCTGGAGTTCGCTCAGTATATCTCTACCCAACGGCCATCCTCCCCCCGCATTGCCAACACCAACTCAGCCACCGTCGGTGCGGCTATCTTAAAGATTGTCCGCGCCACCATCTCGCTTAAACGATGGGCATCGCCACTGGAGACCATGGTAAACCCCCTGATCTGCGGAAATCGCTGGCGTACCTCTGACTCCTGACTGGAGCAAAGAATCTCCACCGCGGGTAGATCGAGATCCGGTGGTACAAATCCCAGGTTGGCGAGCAGACTGAAAGATGGCCGGTCCACATGGGCTGGTAAAGCCAACCCACCTAAGTCCTGTACCATCGCCACGACCATCTCCAGTGACATATCCGTCGAGGTCGCAAGAAGCCGTTCGTTGCGGCGTATATATTCACCACTGGCGTCAACGACGAACTGGGCACCAAAATGATCCTCGTTATTCTTAAGATTAGGCAGGTGATTAAATACCTCCATCTGCCAGACTAATGCCTGCTGCGCTGTGTCGAAAAGAGTTACCACGTGCACTTCCTCGCGGGTTTGCACCTCAATGCCTGGTAAAACAGTGATCCCACTTCCCTGAGCAGCCTCGATCACCGCGGCCACATTCTCGGCGGAATTATGATCCGTAATCCCAATCAGTCCCAAACCCAACTCACGCGCCCGGCGAATGATGAGCGGTGGTATCATCTCCACTTCGGCACAAGGACTGAGCACCGTGTGGATGTGTAAATCTGCAAGCACATACTGGAACATTCCGTAGTCTGACTCAGTCAGTGCCCTGAATGCCCAACGCCGCCAGCTTACTGACCACCGTGAACGTGGGGAGCGGCGTAGTCAGAATCGGAATATGCTCCTCATTGGCCTTCTCAATTGTTGCTTCTTCCAGCCTGCTTCCCTCGGTAATGATGATGCCGGTTAAGTTAAGTAGAGAGGCCACGGCTACAATGTTGACGTGGGCTTGCAAGGTTACCCAGATGTTGCCCGCTTGCGCCTTGGCCATCACGCAACTGAGTAAATCCGAGGCATATCCACCGGTGATCGTTTGGTCAAGAGTATCGCTTGCGGAAGCGACCCCCAGGTTCAAGGAGCTAACCACTTCCCGAAGTTTCATTTCGCCCTCCCGGTCCATCTTTGCCATCGTAATAGTTTAGTTTTCCTAAATCTTTTACTTATTCACCAAATCCTAACTCCTAAACTCTAAATTCTAAATCCTAAATTCTAAATCCTAAATTCTAAACAAATTTAAATGTTCCAAATCCAAATAACCAAAACTATGTTTTTCTACTTTCTGCATTTTTCTATTATTATTTCTCTTGCAAACTCCTCTGTTCTTCTCTCTAAATCATAAAGTTTTGAATTTTGGTCATTTGAGTTTTGAGTTTGTTTGGAGTTTAGAGTTTCGGATTTAGACTTTTCCATAATTATTCCCTCTTCTTCTCAGAAAGACTGAACTGTTACTTGCCATCTGGCTGTAAATATATGATAATTTGCAGCCTCGTCCCCCCGCCGAGCGTTGACTGTAGGTCCATCTTGTCAGCGCACTTCTGAATGTTATTTAAGCCGACTCCCGCACCAAAGCCCATCTCCCGCGCCCACTCTGACGCGGTAGAGAAACCAGGTTGCATAGCTTGTGCAATATCGGCGATGCCCGGTCCGTCGTCCAATGCCACTATCCGTACTCTTTCGGGATTGATCTCAGCCATGATCTCCCCGCCGCGGTCGGTGTGAATGATAATATTTATCTCCGCCTCGTAGACGGCGATAGCAACACGACGGGTGATCTGCGGATTGCCACCTAAGCGAGTCAGCGCTCGCTTGATCTTGCTGGACGCTTCTCCACCCCGATCGAAGTCTCTCGGACGCACATCGTAGCGCAGCAGCAGGCTGGTGTGGTCAGAGATAATGTCCTCAAAGATATGGCTGGCGCGATAGCGGCTGATCTCCTCCGCATGATAGTCCTTCTCAATCGCCTTAAGTAGACCATGCGTGATGTCCCCCCGCGTGATGATGCCGACTAAATTGCCATCTTCGTTCACCACCGGCAGCCGCCCCACTCCCGTCTTTGAGAAGATCTTGACCGCCGCGATCGCTGATTCGTGAGTCGAGATAGTATATACATCGCGGGTCATCCGGTCGCTGACTGGTGATTCCATGTCTCCCTCCGAGAGAGACTTGATCAGGTCTTCCAGGCTGATTATGCCTACCATTCGGCCATTCTCCACCACCGGTGTGCCCGAGATCCTATTTATGCGTAGCTGTTCCCGCAGCTCGGCCATTGAAGTATCAGGAGTAACAGTAACAATCCTCTTGGTCATCACCTGCTCGATCTTCAGTTCATAGATTAACTCTTGAACCCTGGTGATCTCGACGCGCTTCACTATATGCTGTCTCTCCTCTTCTCTCTGGGAGATATGATAAGGGGTGATTTAGATCATTCACCTCATCGTTATACGTCACAGCTATTCATCCCAGCCTGAAACAAACAGCCGCATGCTTTGAACATAGTGGATTTGGTAGTAACTAACGGAATGCCTTTTTCCTCGGCGAGGAGAATGGTCTCCAGCGGGGGACGCTTACCACGAACAAAGACGATGGCCACGATCTCGGCCATCTCCGCTGTTCGTACCACCTGTGGGTTTGTCAACCCAGTCAGCAGCACTGCCCCTGATCTGGCATGAGTCAAAACATCGCTCATTAAGTCTGCTCCACACGCACTGGAGATGTCCATGTCTAAATCAGCGTTCGCAGTAATAAGCGCGCCATCTACAATCGAGATGACCTCACTCAACTTCATCATCCCCTCCCCTAACCCGGACAAGCCGGAAATTCCAATGACCAAATCCCAATAACGAAAATTAAATATCAAAGTTTAAATATCAAAATTACATATAAAAATACAAAAATTATTTCCCCAAACCCCTATACTTCCAATCATTGTTCAACTGATAACGTCGACTTGTTCTTGAGCTTATCATCTCTCACAGAGGTTGTCAAGGAATATCTTTGTTCCGAGCGATCTTTCTCCTGAAAGAAAAAAACACTTGAACCCTTGCACCCTTGAATCCTTTTTAGTAACTAAATTGGAGAAGAACCTCTTATTTGTACTGCCAGCGAATCTTATCATCACCAAATCGTTGCGTTAGGCCATCCACCTCTTCATTCTTCTGTAACTCATCTTGGTCATCGAATAATGATAATTGCCGGAAATGGGCTTCTACTAGCGAGCTCACTCCCACTCCCACCAGACGGACACCGTCTTCTCCCAGGGCAACGCGATGGCGGAATAGATGAACGACGAAGCTCTGAATAAGACGAAACGAATCGACGCCGGAAGCAACGGTTATTTGACGGGTAATCGTACGAAAATCATGGAAGCGAATTTTGATGCGAATAGTACGGGCGAGGAGGCCTGCTTTACGTAAATCTGCTGCTACTTGTTTTGATAGTCGCTGCAATAAATCTTCAATCTTATCGAGATCGTATAGATCTTCCGGAAGAGTGACTTCACGGGAGATCGTCTTTGTTTCGCGGGACGGAATGACTGGACTATCATCTCTGCCACGGGCAAGCCGATAGAGAGAGCGGCCATGACGGCCGAACTCAAGGATAAGTAATTTGAGCGATGCGCGCCGCAAGTCTCTGATCGTGGTCAGACCTAACTTGTTGAGCCGCTGCTCTGTTACTTTTCCTACTCCGATTATTTTGCCCACCGGAAGAGGATCTAATATCTGTTGCATGTTGTGGTCATCGACTACAACAAGACCAGCCGGTTTTTTTAAATCAGAAGCTAATTTAGCGAGGAATTTGTTGCTTGCCACTCCAATCGAACATGAGAGTCCGGTGGTGTTCATTATCTCCTCCTGGATCCGGAGTGATAGCGCTTTTGCACTCTCCCAGGAGTGATCGCTGCTACTAACATCGAGGAAAGCTTCATCTAATGCAACAACTTCCACCAGCGGTGTAAATGTGCGTAATATTTCCATCACTCGATCGGATATCTCTTTGTACCGGGAGAAACGCGGGGCAAGAAATATCCCGCGGGGGCATAAATGGCGTGCCTTTGTCATTGGTAAAGCACTGTGAATACCAAATGAACGTGCTTCATACGAAGCAGCCGCGACGACTCCTCTCTGATGGATACCTCCGACAATCACCGGTTTATTACGGTAGTGGGGATGGTCGAGCTGTTCCACTGCAGCGAAGAATGCATCCATATCAACATGGAAGATTAGGCGTGATTCTTGGGCACACATTATTTAATAGTCCAGAGTCGTCCAACGTCCAATGTCGATAGTCAAGAGTCAAGACGCCTCTTTTTCTTAACCTATTACCTGGTACCTAGTTCCTCGTACTCTCACCTCATTATCGATTGGGCGAAGCAGGGCTCGAACCTACGACCTTTCGGATGTGACCCGAACGCTCTTCCAGCTGAGCTATTCGCCCGTTGGTCTTAGCGACACAGAAGCAAGGCGAAAGAGTGCAAACTTAGCCTCTTACTTCACTATAGTTTTGCCAACTGATAGTCTCACTACCAAGGATAATCCATAACGTTTAATTTCGCAAGCAGGCACTAACTGCAAGTCAAGCCTTAAAATCAGCATGTTCCAACATATCCGCCAGGCTTTCTCCTTCACGTTTGCGGGTGATTTCTACTAACCCGAGCGCGGTGGTATCAATATAATTAGCCGGCATGCGGTCTCTGTTTAATCCTTCTCGTAGTCGCGTAATCACTTTATTCATATCACTTTCGTTTTCGACATCGACAAAATCGACGATGATAATTCCGCTGATTTTACGAAGTTGGAGTTGACGAGGAATCTCTTCGGCAGCTTCGATGTTGGCGTTTAGAATCGCCGCCGCTTGGTTGCGATAGCGAACATCGCCGCCGGTATTGACATCAATTGCCGTTAAGGCCTCTGTTTCGTCGATCGTCAGATATCCTCCTCCTTTCAAGTCAACTCGGCGAGAAAAGGTCTGTTGAATCTGGCGCTCCACATCGTACATCTCAAATAGAGAGACTTTCCCTTCATAGAGGCGTATATTTTCCGCATACTCATCCATCTTCATGTAATTAAGAAATTGAAGGATTTTTTCATAGAGTCGCGCCGAATCGACGACCACTTCGCTAACGTCCGGCAGGAGGCGATCACGCAGAATACTCTGAATCAATCCCATCCCGCGGTAGAGCAGACGCGGTACTGATCCGCTTGCTGCTGTCTCTTCGATCCCCTGCCAGGTACTGGTGAGAAAGCGATAATCCCGCTCCAGATCATCGCGACTTGCTTGTTGAGCTGCGGTGCGAATGATCAGTCCTTCGGAAGATTGCTTGAGACTCTGGGCGATTTTACGCAATCGTCTCTCTTCTTTTTCATCTACAATTCGACGTGATACGCCCAGCCGGTCATCAGTCGGTAGGAAGACCCAAAATCGGCCTGGCAGGCTGATCTTCGTCGTCCCTTGTGGGTTTTTCGTGCCGATTCCTCCCCTCCGTACTTGAATGATCAATGTTTCGCCGCGTCGTAATATTTTGTCGATCGAGATTGTGCTGCGCTGCGCCTTGATCTTTTTCTTTTCCAGAATAACCTCACTGATTTCACTCTGCGAGAGAAAGAGGCTCTGCTTTTCACCTATGTCAATGAATGCCGATCCTAACCCAGGCAGGACATCTTCCACCCGACCATGGTAGATATTGCCAACGATCTTTTCCTGTGCCGGATGGCCATAATATATCTCCATTAGCGTGCTATCCTCGAGGATTGCTACTCTGGTACGGCGATCTAGCCCTTCATTCTTGTCAATCGATATCAGTAGGGTAGTAATTCTTTTGTTAATTTTTGCACCTTCTTTTGCTTGTTAAGTCTTCTTAATTTATCACTGAATGCGACGTTATCACGGGGATCGATCAACTGAGGCTCTATCTCCAATAGCGGCAGGAGCATAAATCGCCGCTCGGTCAGCCGGGGATGGGGAATGATCAGATCATCGGTATTGATGATTGCATTGTCAAATAGGAGAATATCAATATCTATCTGGCGTGGGCCGAATCGCGGCCCTGGCTTACGGCCGAGACGGAATTCGATCTCTTTGCAACGGGAGAGAAGAGCAAGAGGAGAAAGATCGGTCTTCACTCGGATAACCATGTTTAAAAACCACGGCTGATCTTCCTGCTCAACCGGCTCTGTCTCATACATTGCAGAGCGAGCAACGATTTTAACCTTATTTTCTGCCAAGTTGACTTCAGCTCGGTGAATATTTGCGGCGCGATCGCCGATATTAGCTCCTAAAGACAGAAATACACGTTCAGTCTCCATTTCGTTCTTTCACCAATTCCACTGTTGCGTTGCAGGACGCAGCAAGACCAGGAGGGTCGATCTTCGTGACTCGTACCGCTATCCGTCTTGCCCGCGGAGAGCGTGTTAAAAGACTATCGGCGATATCATTGGCGAATGATTCGATGAGCTTATATCTGTTAATTGCATTTAATTCGCAGACAGTCTCTGCTGCTATGCTATAATCGACTGTATCCTCCAGAGAGCCACTTGCCAGGGCAGTTGCAAAATCACCTTCGATCTGTAGATCAATCCTGAACCGGTTTTTCTGTTGGCGTTCTTGCTCTGTATAGCCGTGAAATCCTGTCAGTTCCAGCCCTGTGAGGCTAATCTTTATCTCTTTTAAAATAACCATTAGACGATTGATATTGATTATATCCCAAGTTGCACGCCATTTTTAGGTTATACAACTACACCATCTTTAAGCTAAGAATTCGTATCGACTGTTATCGTGGAGAGATCGCCAATATTAAAGAAGAGATCGGATAGATTGGTCAGAAAGGCGAGACGATTAGATCGCTGCGTCTTATCATCCGTCATAACCAGCACTTTATCGAAAAACCGATCGATCGGACCTCGGAGACCGATGAGATATCCGATCACTCCACAATAATCCTTCTCCTCTGTCAATCGCTTTATCTGTCCTGCTGCCTTAAGGTACTCGCGCCACAATTCTTTCTCTTCTGCCTCGATGAAGAGTTGTGGATCAAACTGGCGCGTCTTATATCCTTTTGTAATGTTCCTTACACGCGCAAAAGCAATCACCAGCGAGTCAAACCCTTCGCTATTGCGCGCATTGACCAGTGCCTTTCCTTTCGCTAATATTCGATAAAAGTTACCTTGATTCATCACACTGCCGGCCATATTGCTTTCAGCCAGGATACAATTGACGACATCATAGGTCAGACCGTATTCATGTAGCAGAATCTGCTCTAAGCGGTCGGAAAGGAATCTAAGCACACCATCGAGGCTGCGTTGGTCGGTGATCGACGCATATAATTCGTTGAGATCAGTCAGTAAGACGAAGAGATTAATATCGATCTCTTGTTCCAATATAAGTCGTATCATCCCATTTGCTTGTCGTCTTATTCCATAGGGGTCACGGGAACCAGTCGGTTCCTCTCCGATTGATATTGCACAAACGACTGTATCGAGTTTATCAGCCAAACTGAGGACTACGCCGATCTCATTTACCGGCAAGGCATCTCCCTTAAACCGTGGTCGGTATTGGTCTTCAATTGCACAAGCAACTGATTCTTTCTCCCCAGCGCAGCGAGCGTAAATTTTTCCCATCGTCCCTTGTAACACAGGAAACTCCCGTACCATCTTTGTGACAAGATCACTCTTACATAAGAAAGCGGCGCGGTCGATATCATCTAAATTAGGTTGCTTGTTCCGCTGCGCAATTTCACCTGCTAAGCGGCGAATCCTTGCTACCTTCTCCCACAATGAACCGATTCGCTCCTCATAGATTACTGCCCGCAATTGGTATGTCCATTCAGCTAAAGTGCGTTTGGTATCTTCAGCAAAGAAGAACTGTGAATCGCGTAACCGGGCTTGTACCGCCCGTTCATAACCGGCTTTTACGATACCGTAACTCTCTTCAGGACCATTACGAAATCCGAGAAAATAGGTGGAAAACTTATCACCGCAAGTGAATGTAATGAACTTCCCTTCTTCGTATAGTGTAGTCGAGATTACTTCGCGTGGCAGCGAGAGGAATTCTACCGGGAATTTTCCGAGGATCGCGGTCGGATACTCTGTGCTGTGAACGATATGCGCGATCAATTCATCATTGGCGATTGAAGTTACTCCCTCTCTTTCTTCCACTGCCGCGATCGCCTTCTGTACACGCTGGTATCTCATTTGTGGATCGACAATAACCAGTTGCTCCGCCAATCTCGCTTCATATTCGTCGACGGAGCTTAGCTTTATATCATTGGCAAAACGGTGTCCCCGCGTGCAGTTGGATGAGGCAAGTCCGTCCCTTCCCACTGTAAAGGGAATAATTGCATTACCGTATAGACAAACGATCCAGCGAATTGGACGGACAAACTCCAGCCCTGATGAGTCCCACCGCATCGATTTACCAGCCCGAATCGAAACGATCAATTCAGGGAGGAGAGAGGTCAATACTACCGAAGTCGCCAATTGCGGCAGAGCACGGTGGAGAACGAGGTACTCTTTACCACCCATCTTTTGTCGCAATAGATCGCTCACTCTCTTTCCATGGCTCGTTGCAAATCCGGTCGCTGCTGCGGTCGGGTTGTTGTGGGCATCAAATGCGACTGCGACTGGTGGTCCTTTGATCTCTTCCGTCATCACGGATTGTATCTCTGATAGGTTATAACAGATTAGCGATAATCGTCGCGGGGTGGATAAGACCTTGATTCGATCATAGACGAGTCTATGATCCTTAAGTAAGACAGCAGCTTTACTGTGCACTTGCTGCATCAAATCAGGGATCTCTGCTGCCGGCATCTCTTCTATTCCAATTTCCAGTAGTAGATCAGCGTTCATCTTCCTCCATTGCCATATACCCTTTAGCACAATCTTTAGTTAACTTGCGGATGCGCGTGATATAACGTTCACGTTCTGTGACGCTAATTGCTCCGCGCGAGTCAAGAAGATTGAAGAGATGCGAGCATTTAAGCGCATAGTCGTAGGCGGGAAAGATCAGTCCTCTAACGCAGTTCGCCTGAGATTCCTCTTCACAAGCAGCAAAGATCTTTTGAATCCTCTCTACCGATGCATGCTCAAAGTTATAAATTGAAAATTGGCGTTCCTTCTCCCACCACAGTTCGCGATAGGTGGTCTCTTTGTTCCATTTGAGATCGAATACATTCTCTTTGCCTTGCAGTAAGATTGCGATCCGTTCCAATCCGTAAGTTAACTCGACTGATATCGGATCGAGCGAGATCCCCCCCATCTGCTGAAAATAGGTGAATTGGGTGATCTCCATCCCATCAAACCATATTTGCCAGCCGACTCCAGCTGCAGCGAGTGTCGGTGATTCCCAATCATCTTCGGTAAATTTTAGATCGTGCTCGGCGAGGGTAAAGCCGATCTCCTCCAAACTTGATAAATAGATATCCTGTATCTGGGCGGGTGCTGGTTTAAGGATCACCTGGTACTGATGGTGGAGATGAAGCCGGATCGGATTATTACCGTAACGGCCATCGGTCGGCCGGCGGCTCGGTTCTACATAAGCAACACGCAGTGGTTTGACGGAGAGTGTGCCGAAGAAGGTCACCGGGTTAAACGTTCCCGCACCAGTCTCCACATCGTATGGGTGGGTGAGCATGCATCCGCGTCTCTGCCAAAAAGAATGCAAAGTAAGGACAATATCCTCAAAATACATTTTACTTACGCGTCAGTCCGTTCTTGTGTTGCCATCTCCGCAATACAGGCAAAAGTCTCTTTATCACGCACTGCAATATCAGCAAGCATTTTGCGATTGAGTAAGACTCCGCACCGCTGCAAGCCATTGATCATCCGGGAGTATGAAGTGCCATTCTGCTGCGCTGCTGCACCAATCCGCATAATCCATAATTCCCGAAAATCACCTTTCCGTCTACGTCGATCATTATAGCTATGCACAAGTGCTTTCATCACTGCTTGGTTGGCAATTCTTTTGCAAGTACTTCCTTTTCCCCGAAACCCTTTTGCCATTGATAAAATCTTTTTCCGTTTCTCTGCTCCTCTTGTTCCTCGATGTACACGCGGCATTTCATTTGCCTCCTGTTAAAGTATTCAACCTCAGCGACACGTACGTTGTACGTTTGTAGAATTCACTATCGTTTACAGCCTTCATCTTGCCGTTTAACCACTTAGCTATGGCTCTCTTATCTTCTTTAAATAGCATCTGGAGATCTTATTCCTTGATCTCTTCTGTGGCCTCTCCTTACTTAATCATTCGGTTGATCGTTTTTGCCTGTGCTGCGGGCAAGCTTTTGTCCTGTCGGGCTTGTCGCTTTGCTTTTCCTGTCTTTTTTACCATCTTATGGAAATAACCGGAAACCTTGTGCAGCAATTTTCCGCTCTTTGTTATCTTAAACCGTTTGCTTACTCCTTTATGTGTCTTTTTCTTTCCCATCTGTCTCCCCTTTGCTGCTGCGTCTTCTCACTTCTTCCTCTATGGGGACTAAAAGCATTTGCAGTATTTTCCCCTTGATATTAGGCGCAGTACCTGTTTGGGCAATATCTTTTGTTTGTTCTACGATACGCTCCAGCAATTGTTCTCCTCGGTTGAGATGAATAATTTCACGCCCGCGGAAGAATATCGTCACTCGGACCTTATCTCCTTTAAGAAGAAACTTACGCATCTGGTTAAGTTTGGTTTCAAAATCGTGATCATCAATTCTTATACTGAATTGCAGTTCTTTCAGCGATCGCTTCTGCTGTAGTTTGCGCTTTCGTTTTTCTTGTTGATACCGGTACTTTCCATAGTCGACGATTTTACAGACTACTGGATTAGCGGTTGTAGTTACTTCTACCAGATCCAGCCCTTTCTCTTTCGCAATGACTAATGCTTCATCTGATGTCATTTCTCCTAACTTAACACCGGTATCATCGATAACTAACACTCTCCTTGCTCGTATTTGTGAGTTTATCCGCGGTTCTCGTTCAATCCTACTGATACTGCTTTACCTCCTGTCTCTATCCATAAAAACGGTTGTATCTGTAAACGATGGTCTCTTCAGCTCGAGAATTATCTCCCTTCACCGGTAAATATCTTTCTCCTCAATATACGCTGCAACTCCTGCTGGCACTAATCCATCAATATTCTCTCTTTTCCGGTAGGTTTCCCTGACGATGGAAGAAGAGAGTTCCATCTCCTCTATGTCGAGAAAATAGATCTCACCGCGAGAGAATGGAAGACGCTCAAACTCCTCTTTCTTAATTCCATTTCGCGGTGCGAGGATGAACGGACAGCTGGTAATAAGATCCTCTGGATCTTTCCATGTTTCGATCTTTTTGAAGAGGTCTGCCCCGACGATGAAGCAGACTCCTTGTGGATAGAGTTCTTTCATGCTGTTGATCGTATCAATAGTATAAGACGGACCTGGCCGATCGATCTCCACGCGTGATACTTCAAAGTGCGGATACCCAATGAGCGCGCGGCGGACCATCTCATACCGACAGTGAGCGGTGGCTCTTTCGATAATCTGCTTGTGAGGCGGATGTCCACTCGGAATGAAGATTACTTTTGCAAGTGCAAATTGCGTCAGAGCTCGCTCGGCGATAACAATATGAGCGTTATGCACCGGGTTGAATGTCCCTCCAAACAGACCGACTCGGTTGTAGAGCGGTGACATCTCTCTATCAGGCACCACCATCACAGATCTCCATAGTTTCAAATTCCATCTCTCCGATTACAAGCCTGTCACCGTCTTTGTATCCGGCTTTGACAAGTTTCTGTATCACTCCCATCTTCTCTAGTTGCTCATATAGGTAGGCGTGTGCATCTCGACTATCGAGAACCAACTTGGTCACCAATTTTTCTACCTTCTCTCCTGAGACGACAAATTTCTCTTCGTCTCGTCTTACCGTAACGCTGGCTACATCTCCTTGAGATCGATATATTCGCCGCCTCGTTACCTGGATACTCTCTCGCTCGCGCATCGTAGCGAGGAGGTAATAAGTCTGTTTTACCAAATTCCGCACGTTTGCCCCTGTAACGACCGATATCGGCAACAGATCAATTCCCTGTTCTTTAAACCTCATGCAGACTTCATCGACTCTCTTCTCGTCCACCAGGTCGATTTTATTCCCAACGACAAGCTGCGGCTTATCCGCTAAGCGGCTGTTAAAAGCTGATAGTTCAGCGTTGATTCGCATGTAGTCGTCAAGCGGATCATCCCTCTCTAAAGCAGTGATATCCACAATATGAATCAACACTCGTGTCCGTTCAATATGTTTGAGAAACTTATCTCCTAACCCTTTACCGGCGTGCGCTCCTTCGATCAATCCTGGTATGTCAACGGCAACAAATTGATTGATTCCATCTACATCAACGACACCGAGATTCGGAACCACCGTTGTGAATGGATAAGGGGCTATTTTAGCTTTACGCGCGGAAATTGCAGAGATCAAGCTCGATTTACCGACATTAGGAAAGCCGATTATCCCAACGTCAGCCAGGAGCTTTAACTCTAAGTCGATCGATCGTTGCTCGCCGGGTAAGCCGCGTTCGCAGATCCGCGGTGCCTGCCTAACCGAAGTAACAAAACTGGCATTACCCCGTCCTCCTTCCCCGCCCCTCGCCAGCAGGATCTCTGCTCCGCTGTGGGAAAGGTCGGCTAATATCTCTCCAGTGACGGAATCACGCACTACTGTTCCGATAGGAACATGGATTATTGTATCATCTCCGCTATATCCCTGACGTTTATTCTTTCCCCCGGGTTGGCCGTCCTTACCACGAAACCTGCGTTGATCTTTGAACGAAGACAACGTAGTGATATGCGGTGATGCTTGTATCACTATATCGCCGCCATTGCCGCCATTACCACCTGCCGGCCCGCCTTTATAACTATAAAAGCAGATGATGCCGTTTCCACCTCGACCGGCTTGGACGTGAATCTTCGCCTCATCTATAAACATCGGATTGCAATGGTCATCCGTAACATAAACTTGATCATCTAATCAGTAATCGGGAGGACATCGACATATTTTTGTTCCCGTCCGACAAACTGCACGTAACCTTTAACCGTAGCAAAGATTGTGTGGTCACGTCCCATACCGACATTCTTTCCGGGCTTGAACTTCGTTCCCCTCTGTCGAACAATAATCGTTCCCGCATTGACCATTTGACCACCAAAGCGCTTCACACCCAATCGCTGTCCCGGAGAATCTTTGAGGTTACGTGTCGATCCACTACTCGTCTTATGTGCCATATTTCAATCACTTCCTGCTAACCAAATCCAATATAATCGTTCTTTCTCTATCTCGTTTACGAAAGACTCACCGCGGCTGTCATATCTTGCACGACAAATTCGGCCTGGTAATCGCGCTCAAGGAGCTTAAGTCCACAGAGCACAGTCTCTAAAATCGCATCAATCTCCCTGTTTAAAGAAGCAGTAGCAGCGCTACGGTTGATCAACCAGGAGAATTCGCCGTTCTTTGCGCGAAAGGTTGACTCAACATACAAGTAGCTGGCTAAGCCGGTAACAGCAGCCTGAACAAGATAACGAGAGGCTATCCCTGGACTATTATTCTCTATTTGGCGTCCTTGGAACCTACAAATACGATTCTCCTCGTCTCTCTCTACAATAATTTCAGCCAAATTCTCTCCTCTGGCATCTACTCATATCTTATGCCACTACTTCGATCGTCTTTATTAATGTAGACATGTAAGGTTGCCGGTGACCTCGTTTACGCCGGTATCCCTTCTTTGGTTTATACTTGTAGATGATCACCTTCTCATCCAAACCCGCTTCACTGATTACCCCGGTTATCGTGGCGCCTTTGAGGTAGGGAGTGCCGATCTGAGGACCATTCTCATCGACTACAAGGAGAACTTTGTCGAATTTGATTGCCTCCCCGACTCTATATCCATCAATTTTCTCATGGACTACCACTGCGCCTGGTTCAACACGATACTGCTTTCCGCACGTTTCAATTATTGCATACATCTTTATTTCACCAATTTAAGATAAATTTTAACGTCACTCGATAATGATTTCAACCGACCCGATTCTTCATCTCATTATACCTTCTCTCCAATTCAATGACATCAATCTTAGCGAGCAAAAAAGCTTCGGAAGAGATCTTTCTGCCTCCCGCAATCATATTGATTTCATCCCATCTGTTTTTAGACGCACCCATCCGGGTGAGAATCACTGTCGCAAACCGTGGTATAAATGGCTGCAGCAAAACAGCGATTGCCTTGACAAGATGAAACCCGGCGATTACTCCTTGCGGATCCTTCGTCTGCCAGGGACGTTGCTGCTGGAAATACTCATTTCCGAAAACGGCCAACGAGGCGACGATGCGTGCAGCAGCAGCGATGCTCCCCTCTTCCATTGCACGTTCGTATTCCATGGTAGCTACTTTTACACGCTCTGCGACCTTGGAATCAAGGTCGCCACTCGGGACAATTCCGTCGTAATTACGGGTGATAAAGGATAAGACCCGATTGATCAGGTTGCTGATATTGTCAATCAGTATTCCGTTTATCACCCGATCAAGCTCAGCCCATGAGAAGTTAACATCCTGCGTTTCAGGACGTTCATACAAGAGGTAAAAACGCCAATATTCAGGATCAAGGAGCTTGATCGCCTCATCCGCATAGATCCCTTTACCCTCACTCTTTGAAAACCGTTCGCCTCCGGTCCAATTTAGGTATTCACTGGCCGCAATCTGATCAGGAAGATGGTACCCCTCCCCTGAGGCAATCAGTTGCGCCGGAAAGATAATTACATGGAACGGAATATTATCCTTGCCTTGAGTATAAACTTGTTTTACATCATCTCCGAACCAGAACTTTCGCCACTTATCTTCTTGACCCTCGTTACGAAAATATTCGATCGTTGCAGAGAGATAACCGAGTGCTGCTTCTGCCCAAACATAGATCACTTTCCCCTCCGCGCCAACGAACGGAGCAGGAATTCCCCACTCTAAATCACGGGTAATTGCGCGTGGGCGCAGTCCATCTTCGATCATTTGCTCAGCAAATAGGTTCACATTACTACGAAAGTTACGTGAAGCGATATACTCGCGTAATTTGGGGGAGAGCTTCACCAAATCAAGATACCAATGGCGTGTACGTTTACGCACGATCATCCCTTTGCCACAAAAACTGCACTTGGCATCGCTCAACTCTTCCGGTTCAAGCATAAGACCACACGCATCACATTGGTTCCCCTTTGCGCGTTCGTTCCCACACTTCGGACAGCGGCCGATGATGAACCGATCAGCCAGAAAAGAGTTACAGAGAGTACAGAAAACCCGTTCCTCCTCTGCCGTAGTAATATAGCCGTTGGCATCCATTTTGCGATAGATGTCAACAACGAACTCCTTGTGCACCGGTGATTCGGTAGTTGTGTAATTATCGATGGCGATATCAAAGGCTTTAATTATCGCGAGGATTTGCGAATGAATCTGTTCGACCAGCTTTGCTGGAGATACTTTGATGCGCGCTGCTTCATATTCAATCCGTGTGCCATGAGCATCAGTCCCTGAGACATGGAGTGTCTCATAGCCGCGCAGACGGTAGTAAGAGGTAAGCGCCCCTCCGGAAAGTAGGCACCCGATAAGATTTCCCAAATGAGGGATACCTGAACCGTAGGGCCAAGCGCTACATATCAAGATACGGCTTGGGCGTGTATCTTTACTATTTTTAATCTCCATCCAAACTTCCTCGTATCACAAATTATGTAAAGCCAGAGTATATCGCCTTATGCGAAGTGTTACAAGATACCGCATTGCCTCATCAAAAAAGTACTCCAAATCGTATCGTTGCCTTAAATGAAAAATGTACTTAAATTTGGCGGTAAAGGAAGAGATGGTTGTCTCCTACCATGGTGTGCAGTTACGCCTCGCCTCGTGGAATAGACTATTCCCATGGAGCCTGTCATCTATTAAAATTTAGTTGCTAAAAAGGATTCAAGGATTCAAGTATTCAAGTATTCCGCTTGACTCCTTGACCCCTTGACCCCTGGAATTGTCCTGTCAGTCTTTGACGCACGAGATACTTTGTAAAGATAGCTGCGCCAACTTCTTCACCACCATCTCCTCAAAGATCGCTGGAAGGCGCTCTTCGGTCACTCCTTCAAGTATTTGTCCATCAATAACTGCTGATGGTCCACGATCGCATTGCTCAAGACAGAAAGTGGCTTGCACGTTGACGCGATCGGATAGTCCCTGCTTTTCAATCAAGGCTGCCAATTCTTGTATCACACCATAAGACCCTCGCAGATAGCAACTAGTGCCGACACAAACCTGGATCTCCATCGTAGGCCGCTCAGCGGCTACAACTGGGATGAATTGTTCAAATACGCGCCGGCGTGAGGCGTAGGTAGTATGCAAGGCGTGGTGGGCAACATCGCTTCCTGGCTCCTTCAGCCATTGCTGGTAAAGTTCGCTAATGAATGGATTATCCTGTACTGTTCGTATCTGCTTCAGCCGGTCTGCTGCTCGCATACCTCCTGCTCGCTGCTGCCGGACCTGGATATTGTTGATTAGGGGTTGTCCACCGCCAGCGACACATCCTCCTGGGCAGGCCATTACCTCCACCAGATGGTATGAGAGTTCTCCCGCGCGCAGGGCAGCGATCAACTTCTTGGCTGCCCCCAAAGTGTGTACCGTAGCGATGCGAATTACCCTGTTACCTACGGGTACGATAGCCTCATTCACATTGGGGAATCCCTCCACCGGAGTAAAGGCAAAATCAACCGGCGGCCTTTTCCCGGACAACTTATAGATCGCGGTTCGTATTACTGCCGTGCTCACTCCGCTGAAGACGCCGAAGATGGTGCCCGCACCGCTAGCAAATCCAAATGGCAAATCGAAGGAGTCATCTTCAAGTTCCGCAAAGACGATTCCCATCTCGCGAATCATCCGCGCCAGTTCGTGAGTGGAAATAACGGCGTCGACATCAGGACTTCCCTCTGTAGTGAGTTCCGGCCGCCTGGCCTCAAACTTCTTGGCTGTGCAGGGCATCACCGAAACCACAAAGATATCCTGTGGGGAGAGCCCTTGTTCTTTGGCATAGAACTTCTTGAGCAGTGAGCCGAGCATCTGTTGGGGAGAACGGCAAGTTGAGAGTTGAGGCAGAAGATCAGAGTGGAAGTGTTCAGCATACTTTACCCACGCTGGACAGCAACTGGTAAATTGCGGTAGATGCTCCCCTGTTTCGAGATGATGCAAGAATTCGGTCGTTTCCTCCATCGTTGTCAAATCAGCAGCAAAAGAGGTATCGTAAATCTCGTGAAATCCCAGCCGACGCAGAGCAGCGACCATCTTACCGGTACTGATTGTGCCTGCTTTCTCCCCGAACTCTTCGCCCAGGGCGACGCGCACCGCCGGGGCTGTCTGAACGATCACTCGCTTATGTGGGTCGCTTAGAGCTGCCCAGACAGCATCAATCTCGAATTTTATCGTCAGCGCAGCAGTAGGACAGGCCTGGATACACTGACCGCATCCCACACATTCCCCCTCAGCCAGAGATTTATTGAATGCCGGTATTACTTGTACTGCCGCACCCCGGTAGGCAAAGTCCAGCACTCCGATTCCTTGAATCTCGGAACAGTTGCGCACGCAGTTCCCACACAGCACGCACTTATTCGGATCGCGTACCAGGCTAGGGCTCGATGTGTCGCGCGGCAGTGGTTCTCGATCTTTACCAAAGCGAATATTGCCAATGCCGAAGCGGAGTGTTAATTCCTGCAGCCGGCACTGGCCGCTCTTCTCACAGATAGTGCAATCACGATCGTGATCAGCGAGGAGCAGCTCCAGAATGGTGCGGCGCATTCGTTGCAAACGAGGAGTAGTGGTGCGAATGACCATTCCGTCGGCTGGCGGGGTGGAGCAGGAAGCAATAAAGCCCAGTTTTTCTTCCTCTACTATACACATGCGGCATGCTCCGAAGTCCGATAACTCGAAGTGGTAACAGAAGGCCGGGAGATCCACACCGGCTTTGCGAACTAGCTCCAGGATGTTTGTTTCTCCATCGATGGGTAAGACTTTTTTGTCAATCGTGATTGTACCACTCACTTTTTACCTCCGATGATAAAATTAACCACGAATATACGCGAATTGACACGAATGTTATAAAACTATTCTTTCATATTCTAACTTCGGTCTTGCAAAATTTATTATTATTCCTAACTTTAACCCAGTTGCTTTAAGATAATTTATTACTTGAGCACGGTGAATATCAGTAATCTTCTCAACACACTTCATCTCTAAAATTATTTCATCCTCTACAAGTATATCAGCAAAATATTCGCCGACTATTTCTCCCTCAAAATGCACTTTGAGCGGTGCTTGCTGAACTACCTTCATCCCATTTTTATTCAATTTTATTATTACTGCATTTTCATACACTTTCTCTAAAAATCCTGCTCCAAGAGTATTATGCACCTCCATTACTGCGCCTATCACTTTATAGGAAAGTTCTTTATGCAGTATTTTTTCGTGTTCATTAGTGTTCATTCGTGGTTTCATTAGGTAATTCGGTAATTCGGGGTCAGGTCTTGAATTTTAACATTTATCTTAAGCCACGAATTAACACGAAAAGTTATAAAACAAGCTCTTTATAAATAATTTCGTGTTCATTAGTGTTCATTCGTGGTTTTATCTATTTAAGTCGTCCCGGAATGCATGTCACCGCGGCAAATCGCTCCGGGCATACACTCAAGCATATCCCACATCTGTTACACTTATCCTGGTCTATAACGTGAACCTCTTTCTTACCACCTGTAATCGCTCCGATAGGGCACTTCCGCAGACAGATCATACAGGCTTTACATTTATCCGGCGCGATATAGTAAGAGATAAGCGGCGGGCACACCCTTGCGGGGCATTTTTGTTCACAGATATGAGCGATGTACTCATCATGGAAGTAGCGAAGCGTTGTGAGCACCGGGTTGGGAGCTGTTTTCCCCAGTTGACAGAGTGATCCATCCTTGACGGTAGTAGCTATTTCTTGTAGCAAATCGAGGTCCTCTTCCCGCCCATCTCCGCTGGTGATTCGGGTGAGAATCTCCAGCATCCGCTTCGTCCCCTCGCGACAGGGCACGCACTTACCACAGGATTCATTCTGGGTAAACTTCATAAAGTAGCGAGCTACCTCTACCATGCAATCATCCTCACTGAGAACTACCAGCCCGCCCGAACCCATGATCGCTCCTGCGGAGGTTAAAGATTCATAATCTATACCATAATCCAGGTGTGTCGCCGGAAGGCATCCCCCAGAAGGGCCGCCTATTTGCACCGCCTTGAACTTTTTGCCGCCTTCTACACCTCCTCCGATATCAAAGATGATTTGGCGTATGGTGAGGCCAAATGGTATTTCGACCAATCCAGTGTTATTTACCTTTCCGGTCAAAGCGAAGGTCTTTGTCCCGGGATTAGTAGGTGTACCAAAGCTGCGAAACCAATCCGCCCCGTTTAATATGATTCCTGGTACATGGCCTAAAGTCTCGACGTTATTGATGACTGTCGGATTACCCCGCAGCCCTGAAGTTGCCGGAAAAGGAGGTCGCTGCCGTGGCATTCCACGTCTGCCTTCCATGGCAGCAATCATCGCCGTCTCTTCGCCGCAGACAAAGGCACCTGCCCCTTCCATGATATCGATCTGACAGGAGAAATCGCTTCCGAGAATCCCATCGCCAATCAAACTATATCCTTGGGCATCATCTATCGCCTGCTGCAAGCGCTTTACGGCGAGTGGGTACTCAGCTCGTACGTAATAAATATATCCCTGCCGAGCTCCAATCGCATAGGCGGCAATCAGCATTCCCTCTAATACCCGATGGGGATCGCCCTCAAGTAAGCTGCGGTTCATAAATGCCCCTGGATCACCCTCATCACCGTTACAGACCACATACTTCACCTCTCCGGGAGCGCGGTAAGCAAACTCCCACTTCCGCCCAGTGGGGAACCCGGCACCGCCACGGCCGCGCAGGATTGAGCGTTTGATCTCTTCAATAACATCTTCCGGGTTCATTTCAAAGAGGGCTTTACCGAGAGCCTCATATCCACCCCGAGCGATATACTCCTCGATGTTCTCCGGATTAATCACACCGCAGTTGCCGAGAACAATACGCTGCTGCTTGGCGTAGAAGGGCATCTCGCTGTAGTGCGGCAAGGCCTGATGAGAGATCGGTTCTTTATAGGTAAGGGCTTCCACCACCCGACCTTTCACAAAGGTCTCCTCCACCAGATGAGGGATGTCTTTCTCCTGAACACGGCAGTAAAGAATTCCCTCGGGATAGATGATCACCAACGGGCCCATTTCGCAGAGCCCGTGACAACCGGTGAAAATTACCCGCACCTCATCTTCAAGGCCGCGGCGTGCAATCTCTACCTTCAGGAGATTGAATATCTTGTCCGCACCGGAGGCAACACATCCGGTACCTCTACATACCAGGGCATTTGCTCGATAAAAAGCTTCAGTCATCAGATTACCTCCTTCCCCGGACAAGCCGGAAATCCCAATAACCAAATCTCAATTTCCAAACAATAATCAAATTTCAATAATCAAACTTCTATTGCGATTTGTCGATAATCGAGGAGAAGACTCCGGCCTTTCTGTTTGAGATTTTGGTCATTGGTCATTGAGCTTTGTTTGGAAATTGGTGCTTGGAATTTGTGATTTCAACTCCTTGCCATTCCCCGCCTTCGCGAGGACAAGTTTGCGTCAGATTTCAGATTTTGGGGACTTATAGATGATCAGTCTCGTTCCACTCGGCCAAACGCCCATTCCTGGACCACGTTGCCCTTGACCAGATGCTCCTCGATCAGGCGAGAGACCATATCGGGATGGACATTTCCATAGGTGATCCGCGGGTGACCGGCCTGTTCGATATCTACCAGTGGCTCCTTGTAGCACATTCCAATACAGCCCACAGTAGTCACATGAGCATCGATCTCTCGCCGACGCAGCTCCTCCAGAATGGCGAGCATCGTCTCCCGTGCGCCGGCAGCGATCCCGCAGGTTCCCATACCCACGGTGATCGTCGTTCCCGTTTTCAGCCGTACTTTAATATTCTTCTGAGCTTCTTCTCGGATTCGCTTCAGATCCTCCAAACTTTTCATCCGGGGCATTCTCAAATCCTCCTTCCCTACTTCAATTTCTTTCCATTTCGCGCACGACTTTAGATTTTAGACCTTAAGCCCTTCCTTAAAATTCATTACATCAACGGTAACGCGGGAAAAGGGCTTTCCCTCTCTTTGAACCATGCTCTCCATTTCCTTATAAACTTCAGAGCTGAAGAACTTCTCGCCACACTGTTGACATACCTTTGCCGGAACATCCTCAAAAATAACCAGCTTCTCACCCTACCAGAAATCTACATTGACCTCCTCTTTCACCTTCCCCCCACAGAAATAGCACTTAGTTAACATTTCTATCTTCTCCTTGTTCTTAAATCCTCTTCCCATTCGGCGGGCTGTGGTTCGTACGCTATTATAATCTCCTCTTCTGCTTTACCGCAAACCACATGTAACGGTCTTCCTTCGTGAGTGAAGCCCAGGATCAGACAACTTGGTCCTCTATGATCACGTGGATAATCCTCGATTATCTCGCCTTTAGAAATAGCTTCTTCAATCTCCCGAACGCCTATCCTTCTCCTTCGAATCTTTTCAGTATGTGTAAACGACCCATGATACTTCCCCTCTTTAACCTTCTGCCTAATTTCGTTTAAAGTCACTCTCGACCCCCTTTACGCACTTAAGAACCTTATGCCCAATGATGAAGTCAAATACTACATAGGGTTCTCATTGCAATCCTCCTAACCCGAACAAGCCGGAAATCCCAATGACCAAATCTCAAATTCCAAACAATAATCAAATTCCAATAACCAATCCCTGCCTTCGGCTCGTGGCTCGTGGCTCGTGGCTCGTGGCTCGAAGGATTTGATTAAAGACCTTTTCCTCCAGCCTCCAGCCACCAGTCACCAGCTACTTTCAACTTTCCTTGCGACTGGCCAGCGTGTCGATAATAGTTACCGCCGCATCCGGACTCATGTGAGCGTGTACCTGGCCGTTGATTGTCATTACCGGCGCCAGAGCGCAGCATCCAACACAAGCGACTGTCTCTAAGGTAAAGAGCATATCTGAGGTGGTCGAGTCTCCCTCTTTGAGGTCATACTTACGGCAAATAGCGTCATAGATAGACATAGAGCGCTTGACGTGACAGGCTGTGCCATCGCATACAGTCACCAAATAACGACCTTTGGGCTTAAGTGAGAACTGGGCGAAGAAAGTGGCCACCCCAAAGACAGTAGCTGGGGAAAGATCCAGTGCAGTAGCGATGTAGGTAAGAACCTCCTCAGGTAGGTAGCGATACTCTTCCTGCACCGCCTGCAAAATGGAGATCAGAGACTGATTGCGGCTAGTTTGCTCGGCGATTATCTCGTTCAAGCGGAAAAACCGGCGGCGCCTCCTGTCTCCATCTGGGGAGACTCGTATTTGCTGTTTACCCTGCTCAGTGCTCATAGATGAATCTCCTCTTATTTTCGTTGCTCGTGACTTGTGACTTGTGACTCGTTGCCACCAGCACCGAGCCTAAGTCAGTTTAGCTTAAAGTAGTTTCATCTGCAAGTTTACCCCTCTTCTCATCTTTCTGATTTTCTGCTGCGCTGGCAGTGAACCTGACATTTAGTACCTAAATTCTGAAGTTTTGCGCAAAATGGCAAGGAATTGAAATCTCAAATCCCAAGCACCAATTTCCAAACAAAGCTCAATGACCAATGACCAAAATCTCAGACAGAAAAGCCAGAGTATTTTTCTCGCTTAGGGACAAATTGCTCATAGAAGTTTGGTTATTGGGATTTGGTTATTGTTTGGAAATTGAGATTTGGTCATTGGGATTTCCAGCTTGTCCGGTTTAGGGACAGAACAAACTTTGTCGATTACCGAACAAAAAATAGCCGGTCTGGACTTACGTGATCGCAATCCAGCCCGGCTATAAAGAGTTATCTTTTATCGTTTACCAGTTCGGGAACAACTCTCCCAATGCGAACTCAGCTGAAATAATCAGCGTATGATTGCCTACCAGGCCGCCAAACGCTACTCCGCCGAGGCCGTGTAATAGGTATGCTACATCAACCCGCAATCCGGCGATGCTGATCCCAGCTCCGACGCTGAAGAGGCTCTGTTCGCCGATCAGGGTTATACCGGCACGGAGAGCCAGTTCTTCGATTACCGCGACTTCCAATCCGACACGGATGTCACCGAGCGCAAGATCGCCGAATGCGAGTCCAGTGCCGGCAGTGACATCGACATCCACCGTAGCGAGGAGCCGACCCTCAAGTGCGGTAAGTGCGCCGCCGATCGTAAAGACTCCAGTTACGATGCCAAAATCACCGACCGTTGTTCCGCCGATATCAGTGGCGCGAAACCCGAGTGTAAAGACCTCGCCGATTGGGACAAGTAGACCGAGATCGAATCCGAAACCAGTATCACCGCCGGCGATGGTTGGCGCCATGTAGAATTTAAAGTTAAGGCCAGCAAGCCCGAAATCAAGGTCGGTAGCGAGACTGGCAGTGATCACTGATTCTTCCCAATGGATTGGAGCAGCAATGGGGATACGACGAATATCTGCGCCACGTCCTCCCTCGAGGAAGTGCGTTATCGTCATCCTCTGCCAACTGGCACCGAGAGCAAACCCATTGAGCGGGATACTGGCATGGGCAAATTGGTGTGTCGCTCCGATGCCGAACAGATTGGTCGACATTCCGCCGAGCCGGATATCAGGCAGAGTTGCCAGACCTGCTGGATTCCAAAATCCGGCTGTGCCGTCATCTGCGACAGCGACGAATGCGCCGCCCATTGCCAGCGCTCGCGCACCGATTCCGTGCCGGAAGGCAAGGAAAGCATCTCGGCCAAGACCAGTGGCACCAGCAACAGCAGAGAGTGCCAAAGTAAGGGCCAGCGTCAATATTATTACTCGTTTCATCTTAAGTTTTAACCTCCTATTTCATACCCGTAGATCAGCGAAGCCAGCTAGGCCTCGCTGATCATTACAGGTCAATTTACTTACGAAAGACCGTGCCACGGAAGGTGTAGATTATAGCACCATCGCGCAACACAGCAACGAAGATATACGGCCCTTTAGCAAGTAGAACGCCGGCTTCATCCCGACCGTCCCAGACGACTTCCTCTCCAGGACCGACATCGTGCGCTATGATATCCCGTACCTCACGTCCGAGCATATTGAAGATCCTTATGGTAAACGTCTCGGCAACACCGACTCCTTTAAAGGAGAAGCGCGACCCCCGCTCATGGACGACGATGAACTCGTCAATCTCGAGGGGTGGTGGTACCACTACTACTGGTTTGACAGTGATCGTTACCGTAGTTATATCTGATATGCCGCCACGGTCATCCAGCGCACGGTAGGTAAAAGTAACGATGCCGTGCCACCCAGCAGGCGGCGTAAAGGTGAAGGAGCCGTCAGGACGCAGATCCAACACGCCGTGGACAGGTGCTGTTACCAGTTGCGCTCGCAGTGGGTCATTATCCGGGTCAGTGTCATTTGCCAGTACTCCTGGCGCAGGAACAGTGAGAACCGTGTCCATAAGGACTGGATAGGTATCAGCTACTGCGACTGGCGGACGGTTGACGACTGCCACGACTCGTGTGGCGATCAATGCCGCATCACCAGGATCAGATGGATCCTGGAAAAAGGCGAGGATCGTATCACCGGTCCGTGCCCCAAGGTGCTCTACAAGTCTAATCGGCGTAACGCTGCGGAAAAGCCCGCTGCCAATCTCGGTCTCCCAGAGCACTACCCGCACCCTCACATTTGTGCGTGAGTTGAAGACTTCAATTAGTATTGAAGGGTGTTCTACCTCTGGAACTGAAACGAGCGATTCACGTCGGTAATTATCTTCGTTCTGATCCGGGTCATAGACCTCGATAAAGGCCGCTTCAGCGATCGTATAGCCGATGACCGGCACGCCGGCAGCATCGACAAATCGCATATTGAGACGACCGGTTTTACCATCAAAGACCAGTGTGCGACTGACTTCCATCTCCGCGAATGCGACCCGGTAATGAGCATACCAGTAGGTGATCCGCTCGGGTTCAGCAGGATAACTTGCAACCTCTACCGCGTTAAACTGGACAATCACTGCACTCCGATTGAACGTCTCAAGGTCCTTATTACCCAGATCGAACGGAGCCCATGGAGGTTCAGCGATGCCACCAGCCCATACCACTGGATAGAGACCCAGACCGGTTCGAGCGCGAAAGATCGGTGCGTTGACTCCAACCTCATCGAGGATGATCCATTCCCGGTCAGTAGATTGAGGGCTAAATATCTGCACCACGACCGCGTCGCGTGCTCGACGGTTGCGATTGAGAGGAGAGTACATTACCTCAACATTGATCCGGTCACGACCGAGGTCAAATTCCTCTGGGCGAGTCCAATCTGCGGCAGCAAAGTAAATTTGAGGACTTACCACCGGCGTGCGTATTGCATATGCAGTGTCAAACGCCACATCACTGAAGTCATTCGGATCAACGTAAAACGCAGCAAGGACATATTCTACCCGCAGGCGCGTAAATCCGAGCGCTCTCTGAATATCGATAAGCCTGAGCTCAAATATACCGGTATTGGCACCTGTCTCCTGAGCAAAGAAGACGATGCGAGTTAGTCCGGGTCCGGCCGGATCTCCGGGGAGCGGAGCACCGGCAACATTTAGTGTGTCAAAGCCATACCCACGCCCTTCGTTATTGATAAGACGCATAGGTTCACCAGGCCGAGCCATATCGACAACATAGACGATAAAGCGATCCGGATCATAGATATTGTACCAGCGGATCGGTTCGCCGCGACAGACCCAGCTCTTTATCGGGGGAGGCACATCAGGCGCAGTGACAGTGATCGTTACCGTTGCCGGTCCTGATACACCGCCTCTAACATCTCTTGCGTGGTAGGTAAAGGTGACGATGCCGAAGAACCTGACCGGCGGCGTGAAGGTAAAGGAGCCGTCAGGACGCAGATCCAACACGCCATGGGCAGGTCTTTCTACCAGCACTGCGCTCAGTGGGGCAGCAACCGGAGCCACGGTGTCATTTGCCAGTACTCCTAGCGCAGGAACAGTGAGAATTTCCCCCCATGGTATAGTATAAGTATTAGGGAGCGCGACCGGCGGAGTAAATCCAAGGGGATGAGCAACAGTGATTGTTACCGTTGTCTCTGGTATTGTAACCAATCCTGATACGCCGCCTGTAGAATCTACTGCGCGGTAGGTAAAGGTGACGATACCGAAGAACCCGCGTGGTGGGCTAAAGGTAAAGGAGCCGTCAGGACGCAGATCCAACACGCCGTGGGATACCGGACGTACCAGCACTGCTCTCAGTGGGAAGTTACCGTCCGGGTCAGTGTCATTTGCCAGTACTCCTGGTACTCCTGGTACTCCTGCAGTGAGAACCAGGTCCATAGGGACTGTATAGAAGAGATCAGCTACTGCGACTGGCAACAGAAAGCCGGCACGCAGAACAGTGATCGATACCGTTGCCGGTTCTGATACACCGCCTCTAATATCTTCTTCTGCGCGGTAGGTAAAGGTGACAACACCGTGAAAGTCGGGCGGTGGCGTGAAGGTAAAGGAACCGTCAGGACGCAGATCCAACACGCCGTGGCATACCGGACGTACCAGCACTGCTCTCAGTGGGGCACCATCCGGAGCCACGATGTCATTTGCCAGTACTCCTGCTGGCAGCGCAGCAACGCGGAGAATTCCCCTCCATTGTATTGTATAAGTATTAGGGAGCGCGACCGGCGGAGTCTGGAGTGCCGGATCCACAGAGATTCCTTCTACTCCGCCTGATTCAAACAACATCTGGAAATTTGTGGCGCTTCGCCCTCGCGCGGCAGGAAATTGAATTGGCTCAGGACCAGCAGCAGATATCTCAACTGGATTCCACGACCCTGGATTGACGATGATAAATATTGGTACCTCTTCTACTTCCATCGGGTCCAGGTTCTCATCAGGATCAGTAATCCTGATCAGAGCATCGTCCTCCTCTATGTCAGGGTAATGCGTTTTGTCCCAGGTAATTGTGGCTTCAGTCCGGATGATCTGCACCATTGCACTGGCAGCATCAGCCTGATCTATCGCCGATATATAGAACCCGATCAGCGTATCGCCATCGACAAACCGGCCAAGACGTGGCGGGTAAGGAGAAAGGGTAGGGCGTGCGACATCCCTTTGGCCTGCGCCACCTAAGCGAAATGTGTCGCCCAGCGCGAATTCCAGTGGGATTATCCACATTTCTGGCAGCGGCGGCACTTGCAACGGCCGCAGCGGCGCTGGAATGTGCGTTCCGAGTGGAAGCCTTGTTCTGATTACATCCTCAGGATGCAGCACACGTGCACCGATGATGATCGCTTCTGAAAGGACAAAGTAGCCGGTATTAGGTCCGGTCTCCTCCAAATAGCGCTTAGGTGCGCCGTCCTTTAGTTCTGCAAGCCAGGCAGGGTTAAGCTCAAGGCGGGTATTAGGGTTAAAAACGCTGATCTCTATGGCAGCTATTCTATCAGGTTCAGCAGAATCGATATTACGGTCTGGATCAAAGACAACGATCCAGAGCCTATCTCCTGCTCTGACCTCTGTCACCCTGTCTCCGCGCTGGCCCAAAGGACACCGGGAAAACCATATCTCAGGTGCACTTGCCAGCGCATCGCCGGAAAAAACCGCGATGAAGAGAAGGGTTGCCAGACCGATTATATGAAACTTCTTGTTATTCAATTTACGACCTCCTTAAATTTCGTGGTTCGTGGTTCGTAGCTTACAATACATTTTCCGTCGTTTGTCGTTTATTATCATATTTTTTGCTCCGTATGGCGCTGGTTGTGATCCTCCCTGATCATATACGGAAAACTGTCAAGGAGTATAGTGTTTTTTCTGCGTGATGTCAAGTGGTTTCGTTCGGAAATACAATACTAACCACAGAGAACACAGAGAACTCAGAGAAGAGAAGAACAGAAGTCAGGAGCCAGGAGCCAGAATCCGCCTGCCTGTGCGTCTCCGCACGTAGACAGGTCATTGCGAATTACCTTCCTTTGTCATTGCGAGTCTGCGAAGCAATCTCGTTCGTAGAAGAGAGGTGGCTGGTGGCTGAATCCTGGCTACTGTCTACTGTCTTTTGCTTAACGCTTCAGGCGGGGATCGAGTGCGTCACGGAGGCCGTCACCGAGGAAATTATACCCCAATACGCAGAGGAAGATTGCGATACCGGGAAAGAGAGGCAGCCACCACGCAGTACGGAAAAAGGGCATTCCGAGGTTAATCAGTGTCCCCCAGCTCATCTGGGGCGGCATCACTCCCAAACCGAGGAAACTGAGTGCACTTTCGCCCAGAATCACACTGGGGATTCCCAGTGTCACGGCAACGATGACCGGCGCCATAGTGTTGGGCAGAAGATGGCGGAAGATGATCCGCGCATTTCCTACTCCGAGAGCACGGGCCGCTTCAGTAAATTCTTGTGCGCGCAGTTTCAAAAACTCGGCGCGCACAATACGAGATATCCCTGTCCACCCCAATCCGCCCATTATGAGAATCAATACCCAGATGGACGGTCCGAGCAGCGCCACCAGAGACAAGATGAGGAACAGACTGGGAAAGGAAAGTAAGATATCGACAAATCTCATTGCGAGACTATCGATAATACCGCCGTAATAGCCGGCCAGCGCACCGATCAGCACACCGATTGTGACCGAAAGTGCTACTGCCAGCAGGGCGATCAGAAGTGAGATGCGTGATCCATAGATGATCCGACTGAGCATATCTCGTCCTAATGAATCGGTGCCGAGCCGATGCTCTTGACTCGGTGGTTGCAACCGATTACGCACATTTGTTTTTAATGGATCTTGCGGAGTGAGAAAGGAAGCGAATATAGCGACCAGCGTAAAGAAGAGAACGAGGATTGCGCCGCCAACTGCCAGCCGGTTGCGACGAAATCGGCGACAAAAAGAGGCAAAGAAAGTCTGACGCTGCTCATTAATCAATTCTTCTGCTGGTTTAGTCATATCTGATTCTCGGGTCGAGGAATGCATACGCTACATCGGCCATTAGATTGCCGAGGACAACCAAGGCGGCGGTTATCATGTTAATTCCCATTACGAGCGGAAAATCACGCGCAAAGACAGCTGCAACAAAGAGTCTTCCCATTCCTGGCCAGGCAGAGATGACCTCAGCGATCATCGCTCCACCGAGGAGGAACGGAACCCATAGTCCGAGAATCGTTACTACCGGCAGTAATGAATTGCGGAGCGCGTGTTTCCAAATAACTATTTGCTGGCCCAGTCCTTTTGCTTGTGCGGTACGGATGTAATCCTGATTGATGACCTCAAGCATGCTGCCGCGCATATAGCGGATGAGCCCGGCGGTAAAGCCTAACCCGAGCACGATACCACCGGGAATGACCAGATGGCGCAATCGATCGATAAAGATTGTCCACCAGGTGGGGTCGCGCAGCCCAACGGTGCTCATCCCAGATAGCGGCAGCCACCCTAAATGGACGGAAAAGATAATAATCGCAATTATTCCTAAAAAGAACGAAGGGGTGGAGACAAAGAGAAATGCGGATAAGGTCGCAATATTATCAGCGATAGAATACTGTTTGACAGCAGACAGAATCCCGATTGGAATCGCAACGATGACGCTCACCAAGACCGCCGGTATGGTAAGTTGTAGTGTCGCCGGAATACGTTCGGCAATCATCTCGAGTACCGGTCGCCGATGCACGAGCGAGTGGCCAAAATCACCTTCTAATATTCTTCCCAACCAACGCACATAGCGAATATGGAAAGGTTGATCGAGACCGAAGTGTCTGATAATGGCCATCCGGTCCTCTTCCCGGCGCACACGGGCACCGATAAATACGGTTGAGAGACCTCCTGGAGCAAGATGCATCATGCTGAAGGTAATAAAGGTAATGACTAGCAACAACGGCAACGCAACAGCGCTGCGGCGGATTATGTATGTCAGCATCTCTAAGTCACCTCCCGATAGGTTAAGACCGGGGAGCAGATCAGCCTCGACCCGCTCCCCGATAGTAGTCTTTAGTACCGCTGCAGATCCTCAGGGACCCACCAGTACTCAACGTTCCATAAGAAGCCGACCGGTGAAGGAACTACTCCACGGAAGCGGCGGCTGATTCCCATTATCGCCTCAACGTGGAACATGAAGCTCAGCGGCTGCAGTTCGTTCAGCCGTTCATGCAGCTCCCAATAGATCGCTCTTCTAGCCTCAAAATCCAACTCACGGCGACCGGCCTCGATCAATTGGTCCACGCGGGCATCGACGAAGTTGGTGTCGTTGAACCCCCATTCCGCTTGACTGGAATGGAAGTAGATGTGAGGATCAGGTTCAACACCAACGCCAAAGCCGAGGAAGAAGGCTTCAAAGGCACGGCGCGGCGGATCGAGCCGGCTGACAAAGTCGCCCCACTCTAAAAAGAGAGGATTGAGACGGACACCGATCGCTGCATAGTGCTCCATTGCCAATTCGATGATCATCATTGCTACAGCATCACCGCTAAGGCCGAGGAACTCAAACTCAAAGATTACCCCATCTCGATCGAGCCAGCCGTCGCCATCAGTGTCTCGCCAGCCTGCTTCAGCGAGGAGCCTTCTCGCTTGTTCTGGATCGTAGGGCAACGGCTTTACTTCCGGGTTGAATGCCCAGGAGATGGGAGGGAAGGAGCTACTGGCCACTACAGCCAATCCTTCATAAACAACTTCGGCCATTGTTTCACGGTCGATCGCCAGAGTGAGCGCCTTTCTTACCCGGTCATCGTCGAACTTTGGAATACGTTCGTTCCAACCAAAGTAGTTGAAACTTAACGATGGGTAGCGATGGACATAGATGTGTTCCACTCTCAACATGCGCTGATAATGGATCGGCGGGATACCAACCAGATCGATCGTACCGGCCTCAAGTTCGAGCATGCGCACCTCAAGGTCAGGGATTATTCTCCACATAATGCTATCAAGATAGGGAACTTGTCCAAAGTAGTTTTCGTTCCGATCAACGATGACATGGACATCGCTGATCCACTCACGGAAGATGAACGGCCCGGTCCCCACTGGGTTGTGGTTGAACGGAGCAACATTGACATCTACACCCTCAAGCAGGTGCCTGGGAATAATCCCCATCGCAAAGGCCTCCAATGCCGGAGCGAACGGCTCACGGAAGGTAACTTGGAAAGTATAGGGATCGACAACCTTCCATTCTGTTACCTTTTCGTAATCACCGCGACGGATGGTGATCGTATGCGGGTCCATAATTGTTTCAAAGGTGAAGAGGAGATCTTCGGCCGTAAGTGGAACTCCGTCGTGCCAATAGACATCATCACGCAGGTGAAAAGTCCACACTAATCCGTCTTCTGAAACTTCCCACGAACGCGCCAGATTTGGTTCAAATTCCAACCTGTCATTTATCTTAACCAATCCGCTGAATATCGTTCCGATTATCATCCCTGATGGAGTGTCTGTAAAGAGAATCGGATTGAGTACCATCGGGCTGACCATACCAATAATCAATGTGTCTCCACGGACTGGAACCTCCGCGGATGCGCTTGCAGCGAAGCTGACCAATATTATCATTAATACCCAACTGATAACGATTTTCATATTTATAACCTCCTGAAATATTTTCTTGTTCTTGCTTTGCTGATACTGGCTGCGATCTAATTACTCCATAATCTCACCTCCCACAATTATACAGTATAACATTGCGAGCGATCGTTTGCAAGGTCGAGAGAGCCGAGAAATAATCAGGGCTCACGGTCTGGAAAGGGTTCGGAGAAGAGAGGTTGCTGGTGGTTGGTCGCTGTCTCCTGTCTCCTGTTTCCTGTCTCCTGGCTACTGGCTCGACTCGCAATGACAAGAAAGCGAAGGCACGGCGCATCTCTTAACGAATCGCGCTTGAATATAACTTAGATCACCTCTTTTCCGAACATACATCTTCTTGCTCTGGAAGTTAGATCCTTCGTTGCGGACGCCAATGCGTGTATTATCCTCTGCAAAGATGATCAGAAAAGAATCTCTGCGGCGCATGGATGGAAGAGCAGTGGCTATTCTCTTGGTAGTAGTTGGCGCGTTATTGCTCGGTTGGGGATGTACTGCTTACTCATCCGGCGAAATCGTTGTTCAAGTCCTCTCTCCTCCTAAGGATGCCGAGCCAGGTGACTTTGTCTCGCATGTATTTAGTGTGACCAATCTGGGAGAAGTAAGAGAATCAATCCTTATTACCACTGAAATTCCTGCTGGTTGGCGTCTACTTGGAGTGCCGCCGGTACTGAGGATCGATGCGGGTGAGGAAGAAGTTATCTTTCTTACAGTGATCATACCGCCGGTGGCGCTCGCTGGTGAATATACGATTACACTCACCGCTAAATTAGAACGTGATCCTGCTGTGAGAGACAGCGCCGTAGCAATGGTAACAGTGCTCCCTGTCGTTGGAGTGCAGGTCATTCCTCCAGAAGGAGCGTATGTCGATCCCGGCGAGAGAGTCTATTACGAATTTATCGTCGTCAATACAGGAAACGCGCCGGATGCTTTCCAGATCGAGGCAACATCAGGACATCATTGGGATGTAAATCTTCCCGTCACTCTGATCAGTCTCGCGCCAGGGGAGAGAGGATCGATCAAAGTGGTGCTTACTGTTCCTCCCGATGCTCTCCCTAGTCGTGACCCTTTGCGATTCAGCGCGCGTTCGATTATTACTGTGATGGTCTTGGCAGAGACATTTCTCTTCACGACTATCCTCCCTCCTCCTCCGCACCTAATCGGTGGGACACTATTCGAAGATGTACTGGCAACGCTGCGTCTCTCATTAGGACAAGATATGATAATCGGTGATATTAGAAGCGATCTTTTGTTCTCACTACGGGGAATCGTTAAAGAAGGACTCTTTACTTTCGCGATGCGGGGAGCTCCTCTGTTTGGGCCTGACCCATTTCAGCTTGCAGCGATAACTGCCCGCTACCAATACGGTGTCACTGATTTCGCTGTAGGCGATGTATCACAGAGATTTACAAGGTTACTTAGCCTCTCTGGTCGCGGCGGAAGTGTACGAATAAACAAAGAGATGTTCCGTCTGGGCTTTCTCGCTGCTCAAGCAGCCGATGAGTTACGCAGTGGCGGGGTAATTAATATCGGCCCGGCAATCCTTAACTTTGGCCTCGCCTACATGGAACAGACTGGTAATAAGGAACAAAGGAGGAGTTGGAGCATCACAGGTCGTCTGTTCCCCTTACCAGAATGGGAGCTGTCAGTTGAAGGCGCGCTGGGAAAGGTAGATGAATTACCAAGTCGGGCATTATGGTTCAACACAACCATCGATACTGGCAATTATGATCTTATTGCTGACCTCTTTTCCGTGGGCAGCCATTTCCCCGGGGCGATGCGCGATAGAGAGGGAGTTCGGATTACACAATGGATACGCTTCGGAGATTTTGCTCTGCGTTCTAATTTTAACCATGTACGTGATAATGTCGATCGTAACCCACTCGTTGCTACCTCTGTCTCTGATCAAGTGCGCCTGAACGTCTCACTTATTCCTTGGGAAGATGCCCCCCGGGTCATCGCTGGAGTTGAATTTGATCGAGACAGAACCACAGAGCCCTTGCCGGCTGATGAACATCGACGTGTCTTCTTCCTTACCATCTCTCACCCGGTTGATCCTCTGCCATATTCACTCGGTATGCGGATCTCCGACCAACGAGATCTGATCGCCGACACTCACTTCCGTACCTTTAGCTTTACTCAAGGAGTCGGATTCTCTATCGACGAACATGACTTTTTCCTTTCTCTGTCACAAAGACGGAGATTGGATCTTCTGACCAACGAGATCATTAGTCGTGAGGTCGATACACACCTTCGATTTCGTCCTCGCGGTGTACTGCACTCAGCAATCTTCTCTCTCTTTATAAATGAAGGTGAATTTTCGCTTGCCGGCAGCGCGACGATCAGACTGACTCCCAGGCAGAGCATCATACTTAGCGCTCGTTGGGCATGGGATGAGGATGATCGAGATGTTGATTTCTCAATACTTGTGACAGCAGACATCTCTTTCGATCTGCCGATTCCGTTCTTCTTGACAAGAGGACGGATCGAGGGACGGGTATTTATCGATCGAAATGGCAACTTCGTCTTTGATGAAGGAGATGAAGGAGTGCCAGGGGCAGTCGTATGGAGCGAAAGAAGCGAGGTTTCAACCGGCGAGACAGGTTTCTTCCGCTTCCTTCCCTTTCAACCGGGGATTCATCCGGTCAACGTACGCCTCTTGCCGCATGGAACAACACCGGCAATTCCATTACCGGTGCAGGTCGCTCTCCAAGCAGGCGAGACGGTGTGGGTCGATATACCGCTGCGCCCGATCTTATCAGTCAGTGGGTATCTCTTTAATGATCTTGACCAGGATGGACTACATGATCCAGGAGAAGGAGGATTCGCTACAGTTAGAGCATTACTCACCGACAGAGATAGAGAACTGATTGCTGTCACCCATACTGCTGCATTGGGTCGATTCGATTTCTGGGATGTCTTGCCCGGGCAATACATCGTCTCAATCGATCCTGCCACTTTGCCGGAGCGATTCGTCTTTACCACCCCCGAGACAGCGGCAGTGGAAGTTGTGATCGATATTGCAGTCACAGAGGTGATCTTCGGCGGCTATATCGCTCCACCAGTGATTATCATTCCGTTGATACCTCCCACAGCTGATTTTGTCTTTACGCCGCAGGTGCCGCGGGTTGGCGAAGTGGTTCAATTTGATGGCGGGTATTCGTTCGACCTTGACGGCTGGATCATCTCTTTTGAATGGGATTTTGATGACGACGGAGTGATCGATATTGTCGGCGAAATTGTCGAACATACTTTCACTGCTGTGGGTCAGTTTCCTGTTACATTGATCGTTACGGATAATGACGGTCTTAGTAATTCGATCACCCTTATCGTCGTTGTGCAGTAGATTCTTATTTTTGGTTCTTTTCCAATTTAGTTGCTAAAAAGGATTCAAGAATTCGAGGGTTCAAGTATTCCCCTTGACTCCTTAACCCCTCGAATCCTCATGATCTCACCAACTTTTGGGGAGATGATCCTTATTTATTAAAAGATAATGATACATTCTATATAAAATCTATCTTCCATGTTTTCTGCTTCTTTTTAATTCTTACTGTGTCGCCACTAAAATGAAGTATCCACTTGACTTTTGCAAAGAGATATATATAATTAATTTAATGTCTATGTTGTTGTGGGCAACTTGGCGAGACAGTTGTACAACTCTTCTTTGCCTGCTGCTCGGCAACTGAAAAGAAAATCGACAATAGCAAGAGGTGGTCGGTCGAGTAAGTTGATTATAGATTAATCATAGTTAAAATAGACGTTAAAAGCCAGATAAACCTAACGGAGGTAAATGCGATGACCGGAAAAAAGGACATCAAAAAGCCAGATAAGCCTAATGTCGGCAAGAGCGATGCCCAGAAAAAAGGGCCAGCAAAAAGATAGATAAACCTAATGGAGGTAAATGCGATGACCGGAAAAAAGGACATCAAAAAGCCAGATAAGCCTAACGGCGGCAAGAGCGATGCCCAGAAAAAAGGGCCACAAAAAGCTAGATAAGTATAGCTAACGTAGGAGCGATGCCCAGAAAAAAGGGCAAAAACAAAAGAACAGATAACAATAGCGGAGGTAAGAGCGATGGCCGAAAAAAAGGGCAGCAAAAAGCCAGATAAGTCTAGCCAACGTAAGAGCGATGCCCAGAAAAAAGGGCAAAAACAAAAGAACAGATAACAATAGCGGAGGTAAGAGCGATGGCCGAAAAAAAGGGCAAAAACAACAAAAAGCCTGATAAGACTATCGGTATACTTCTGGTTGTAGTCGTTGGTTTAGCGCTATATTCTGCTCTATTTATGTCATTTACTCTGCCGGGAATTGGCGGTCGATTAGCAGAGCTCCGCGATGATGTAGGAGCGATTGTCGCCAATGTCGCTGGCTTAGTAGCACCGATAAGAGCAGAAGTAACAGGTGTACGCGCAGAAGTAACTGGTGTACGCGCAGAAATGGCAGCTGTGGGAGATGCTGTAGCAGTAACCCGCACTCAAATAATAGCCCAAATAGAAGCTTTGGAAGAAGCGCTAACCCCAGAATACTATCTCCGTCCCGCTGATCTAACGCAAAATCCGGAGGCAGCATGGCAGGAACTGACGGTAGGTAACGCACGGTTCATTGCCGGTGCAACAGTAGTACGGGATTGGGCCGCATTGCGAAAAAAGCATGCAGTTGGACAATGGCCGTTTGTTTCCATTGTCTCTTGCTCCGACTCCAGATTCTCTCCGGAAGTAATCTTCGATCAGGGGATCGGCGATGTATTTAGCGTCCGTACCGCGGGCAATATAGTTGATGAGATAGCATTAGGCTCGCTCGAATTTTCAGTCAATGTGCTTGGAGCTCCATTGATAGTTGTGCTCGGGCACGAGGGTTGTGGTGCGGTATTTTCTACTGTCGATGCTCTGAAAGAAGTACTTAAGCTTCCGCCTGGGTTTGAGCCCGACAAGTTGATGTATGTTGTCGGTGAGATCATCCCTGCAGCGGAAGAAGCAATCGCAACAGGAAAAACCGGGATTGAACTCAGAGAATATGCGACGACAGTGAACGTCCGTATAGTCGCAGCAGAAATCATCATCGACGCATTTGGGATTGCCGACGCTATCCGAAGGGGAGATGTTATCGTCATTGGCGCTAAGGTCATGTTCGATGGCACCGTCACCGAACTATTTCGGGTAGATGAAGCTAATATCGACGAGTTTATCGCCGCAATGGTTTATCTCAGAGATATTGCCGGACAACCATGTGAATGTTGCAGCTAATATCAATGCGTTTACCAAAGTAGGGCAGTCCGAAGAGACCGTCCGGTAGCTGTACAAGTAGAAGTAGGGGCGATCTGCACACCGCCCCTACTTTTTATTAGATAGAGCTTGTCTAAAAACTCCAATGACGATTTCCTATGGAAGCAGCAGTTTTTAGACAGCCTCAATAGATAGAGGTGTTTGACACCATAAGAATTTCAAAGTGCAGAATAAAGTAGATAGACTAGACTATTAGGGTCTAAAATCTAAAGTCTTGCGCAAACTTGTCCTCGCGAAGGCGGGGAATGGAAAGAAGTTAAACTCACAAATTCCAAGCACCAATTTCCAAACAAATCTCAATGACCAATGACCAAAATCTCAAACAGAAAGGCCGGAGTCTTTTCCTCGATTGTCGACAAATCGCTCATAGAAGTTTGGTTATTAGGATTTGGTTATTGTTTGGAAATTGAGATTTGGTCATTGGGATTTCCGGCTTGTCCGGGTTAGGGGCAAAACAAACTCTGTAGGATTAAGCAACGGGATTGCTTCGCAGACTCACAATGACAAAGGGGAGAGAGGGCTATTTTGTATTCTCCTTGACCGATAGAACAGAACTTGGTAATATTCATTAGAGTTGCGGGAGTAGCTCAGTGGTAGAGCACTGCCTTGCCAAGGCAGACGTCGCGGGTTCGAATCCCGTTTCCCGCTTAGCCTCGTTAATCGATATTACGTTAGCGTACTACGATCGCCGGGGTGGCGGAATTGGCAGACGCAAGGGACTTAAAATCCTTTGAGGGTATCCCCTCGTGCGGGTTCAAGTCCCGCTCCCGGCAAAGAGAAAGATAAAGATATCGCGGGGTGGAGCAACCTGGAAGCTCGTCGGGCTCATAACCCGGAGGTTGTCGGTTCGAATCCGACCCCCGCAACTAGTTGCAATATTTAGTATTTACCGCGGGGTGGAGCAACCTGGAAGCTCGTCGGGCTCATAACCCGGAGGTTGTCGGTTCGAATCCGACTCCCGCAACTATGTCAAGTCGGCGACGTAGCTCAACCGGCTTAGAGCGCTCGGCTCATATCCGAGAGGTTCAGGGTTCAAGTCCCTGCGTCGCCATATCGGGGGTGTAGCTCTAACTGGGAGAGCGCTGCGTTCGCATCGCAGAGGATGGCGGTTCGAATCCGCTCACCTCCATTCTCTGTCATTGCGAGAGTTCGCAGAACTCGTGGCAATCTCAAAGAGATAATTCTCGTTTAGATGCTAAAATCTGAAGTCTTGCGCAAAATGGAAAGGAATTGAAATCACAAATTCCAAGCACCAATAACTAACTACCAGAAAGAGTGACTCGTGACTCGTGACTGGTAACTGGAGGGGAAGATCCCACGAGCCACGAGTCACGAACCACGAGTCACGAACCACGAGCCACGAGCCGAAGGCAGGGATTGGTTATTGGGATTTGGTTATTGTTTGGAAATTGAGATTTGGTCATTGGGATTTCCGGCTTGTCCGGGTTAGGGGCAAAACAAACTCTGTAGGATTATAAGGAATGAGATTGCTTCGCTGACTCGCAATGACAAAGGAAGGTAATTTGCAATGACCTGCGAAGAGACTCGCAATGACCTGTCTGCGTGCGGGAGACGTACAGGCAGGCGGAATAGAAGTTGCGGCGCGTCTTGTTATATTAAAGCCACCACAATAGCAACCCCAATAGACTGGAAAAAAGGCTTATAGTAGCGAGAATAATTACCGCGCGAATCGGTCCGAATCGGCGGTAGAGACGATGGTGTATATGGTCTTGGTCTCGGCAAAATATTGAACGCTGTTGTCGCTTACGCCGCACAACTGCGAAGATCGTATCAGCAAGTGGTAGTCCGGCAATCAACAGCGCCGGCATGAGATGCCAGGATTCGTTTTTCCCTGCGCCAAATGCTGTTAAGGTAAGAATAGCCAGTAAATACCCGAGTAACTCACTGCCGCTGTCTCCTAATAGGAGCTTGGCCGGATAATGATTCCATCGATAAAAAGCGATGATTGCTCCCAGGCCGACGACTGATAAAATAACTATTTCCTCATTCCTTCCTGCCAGCGCGGGGATGATCACTACTACCAAGGCGGGAATCAGAACCAAGGAGAGCAGTCCGTCAAGTCCATCGATGAGATTGGCAGCATTGACCAGACCCACGATCCACAGCACCGCAAAGAGATAGCCACTGGGTCCCAGGGATATCTCCACTCCTACAGTCACTGTGTATATAACGACGCCACCGGCAACCGGGGGAATAGCAGCCAAGAACTGACCGAATAGTTTTTGTCGTGGTGAGAGAGAGATAAGATCATCAACGAGTCCAACGATGAAGATTAGTGATAGACCAATAATAATCAATACCAGTTGCGGGTCCACCATACCCAAAACGATTAACCCACTGATAATTCCGATGAAGACTGCTGGTCCACCGATCTGTCGGCCATCGGCGCGGTCGACAAACTTAGCTTTCAAGTGTGCCAAAAGCCAGCTACTGATACTGCATATCAAAGCTGCTGTCAGAACGGGCAAGATTATAAATCGCATTATGCGTTGATTGTAATCTCCAACTGTTGATTAGGCGAATTATACCAGTTCTGTGTCCAGTTATCTATGAGATGCCCCCCAATTACAATTGAGAGGAGCATGATTCCTACGGCACAATTAATGTCACTGATCCTATGGTTGAATCCGAGTCTTTCGTAAGATAGCTATTCATCCACTTCATACAACCTTGGTTGCGTAGACTCCGACAAAGCACAGTCAGAGCAGAAGGGAGAGCAGGATGCCGATTGTGATCAAGCTTCCAACGGTGGTAAGGAGAACGATTGCCGCGACAAGGTCGGCACGGCGGTTGTAACGCAGAGTGAGAATTAATATGTTTACTGCAGTAGGGGTGCTCGCCTGGATGATCAGAACGGCGCGTAGCAGTCCTTCGATTCCGAGCGCGGCTGTCAATCCCCAAGCCAGCAACGGTGGGATTATTACCTTGGTCAATGCGATCGGCACGGCTAACCGGAAGAGGCTCCCAATCTTGACCCAAGATAATTCAACTCCCAAAACAAGCAGCTGGATCGGGATTGCTGCCTGGGCAAGGAGTTCGATCGGGCGGATGAGCCACGCAGGGATAATGACTGCTGTTGTACGTAAAAGTAAGGCGATTATAAATGCGTACACCCATGGAACTGACAGCAAGGCGGTGATAAAGGTGAGCAATGAGCGACCTTTTGACCAAACTGCAAGTCCTACTCCTAGCGTTGCCTGTATCGTGATCTGAGAGACCATATAGATAATCCCGAGGACGAGCCCTGGTTCACCGAACGCAAAGAGAAGGAGCGGTAATCCATAATTTCCAACATTGTTGAACGACAACGATAGAGTTGTAGCGATGCGTAAATCTTCATCTAACCGCATAATTCGTGTCCCGATCATCCCAAGGGTTATCAGAGTAAGGTGCAGAATAATGACGAAGAGAATCACTGTGCCGACCTCTCCGCCCACGAATCTACGTGCATAAATGGAGTGGAAGATGAGCGCTGGGGTGAGGAGGTAGAAGACGATCTTGGTCAATGGTTGTGAATCAAGGCGTAACAGACGCCCAATCCCGTACCCACTCCCTGCTACCAGAAAGACCGGTAGTAAAATATTAATCAACACAAGTAATTCCTCAGGAGTCAGAAGTCAGGAGCCAGAATCCAGAATAGAGGATAAAACGAATTGATGAGCCTTTTGCCAAACAATTAAGTCTTGAAAATGCTTGGCTGAGTTTCTCTTCATTCTGACTCCTGAATTCTGGCTCCTGGCTACTGAGTAGTTACGCGTAATCTATGTCGATGCTCAAATATAAATGGGACTATGCGGTATGGAAGGTGAAGCCAACATGACTTGAAATTCAAGCGGAATGCTTGGCCCTTGTTGCTTACTATCTTCATACCTTAAAGTCGCAATCGTAAACTTTAATTGGGAAGAAAAATACCGGAAATTAAGGTCTTACTATGACCTCATTCCACTACTTGTGCCACTGATATTCAGCTCGGTAATCTTTGCAGAATGCTTGTGATGAGTTTTCCCAATTCCTGCTCCTTTCTTTTTGTTACCTTGATCACTTCTTTATGCGACAGACGAGCTTGCGGATCGATCCCTGCTGCCATATTCGTTGCGCAAGAGATGCCTAATACTTCTATACCGGCATGAACCGCAGTGATCACCTCAGGGACGGTGGACATTCCAACTAAATCAGCGCCGAGAGTGCGGAATGCTCTGATCTCCGCCGGAGTTTCATAGGATGGTCCAAGGACAGCTATATAGACTCCTTCTTTGAGAGTAATCTTTGTCGAAGAGGCTACTTCTTTAGCTAACGTACGTAAACGAGAACTGTATGCGTCGGACATATCAGGAAAACGTGGTCCTAAACGATCAAAGTTCTCTCCTCGCAGTGGATTATCGCCAAGAAAATTGATGTGGTCGGTGATTAATACCAATTCCCCCACCGCAAAGTCGGAGTTGATCGCGCCGGCAGCATTGGTGATGATCAACGTCTTTATTCCGAGCAAGGCGAACATCCGTACCGAAAATGATACTTCATCAATTGTGAATCCTTCATAACAATGGACGCGACCACGTTGGAGTAGTATTTTGCGACCGTTGATCTCTCCTGCCCAGAAATCTCCTCGATGGCCGGCCACAGTGGAAAGGGGAAAGTGGGGAATTTCATTCCAGGTGATCGTCTCACCATCTTCTGTCGGCAGAATTTGGGATAACCCACTGCCGCAGATGATTGCAACCTCAGGTTCGATACGGATTCGCCTTTGCACCATAGCAGTTGCTTCTTCTATCTTCTGTAGTAATTCTTCACGACAACTCGCATTCATAATAATCTCCTCGTTAAGTTTATTGAGTTCATTGGATTCCTATTACAACATCAACTTTCGCATGAACGTTGCATTTGCAGCTCCTTACAACTCACTGGTGATCACTTCGTTTATTCTCGTTTCAGTGGCCTAGTCATCAATGCATCTACTATAGTGGCAGGATCACCTTTTTTATATAGTAAGTGATAAACCGCTTCGGTTATCGGCATTTCGAGTTCCTCTCTTATTGCCAAGCGATGGATAATCTCCGTGGCATACACCCCTTCGGCGACCATCGTCATTTGCCGCAGGATGTCGGCAATCGGTTCACCTTGTCCGATTTGATATCCCACACGACGATTACGGCTATGGTTGCTTGTACAGGTAGCAACGAGATCACCAAGACCAGAAAGGCCGAACAGAGTCTCTTCTCGTATATCAAAGACTCGGCCGAACAGGACCATCTCTGCCAAACCGCGGGTAACCACTGCCCCCCGACTATTATCGCCATAACCGAGGCCATCGGCAACTCCGGTGGCAATAGCGATAATATTCTTTATTGTGGAGCAATATTCCACTCCTTTGATATCGTCGGAGAGGTAGATACGGAATCTCGGCGTGGAGAGTGATCTTTGGAGCTCTTTTCCTAACGCAAGATCCTTCCCTGCAAGGACGACTGCTGTCGGCATATCCCTCCCCACCTCTTCGGCATGGCTCGGTCCTGCGAGGGTGAAGACGGCTTTTGGACCAGCGGTTTCTTCAATCACAGTCGAGAGTCTCTTGCCGGAAGTGCGATCAAGTCCTTTTGCTAAATTGATAAAGATCTTACGATCGCGTGATGCCGGCAGAGCAGAGATCTTCTCCACCATTTCTCGGACAGCAAAGGAAGGGACCGCAAGAACAAGGATTTCACTGCCAATGGCCTCCTTTAAAGAGGCGGTTATTCTCAGATTATCTGGGAGAATCACTCCTGGAAGATACCGCCGATTTTCGCGTAATCGATCGATTGCCGATGCATTGACCGGATCGCGGACCCACAAAATCACATTGTGACCACTCTTAGCCGTTACACGGGCAAATGCGCTACCCCATCCCCCTGCTCCGATCACTGAGAGGTGCATTCTTCTATTTACCCTTTACCGCAACGGCATTAGGTGGCCAACGCGTGCTAAGAGCCATTCAATCGCCACTGCAAGTGGATCTTCATCCTCTGTCAGTTCAATATTCGGAGTCAATCCATACTTATTGACAGGATGGCCGAGCGGGGTGAAGTATTCACCTGTAGTAAGCCGTAATACCGATCCGTCAGCGAATTCGATCATCCGCTGGATGACTCCTTTGCCGAATGAACGTTCACCGATGAGCACTCCCATCCGGTGGTCTTGAATCGCGCCAGCAACGATCTCAGCTGCGCTGGCTGTTCCTCTGTTGATCAATACAACCAAAGGAAGATTAGGAATATTATTACCCGCTGAGCGGAACGGTGGTCTCGGTACACCACGTTCGTTGATCGAAACGATCACTCCTGAATCGACAAACTGACTCGCTATTGAGACTGCCGCTGATAAAAATCCGCCCGGACTGTTACGCAAATCAATAATCAACCCATCTAACTCCTCTGGATTAAGAGAAGCGAGCGCTGCATTAAGTGCAGTGACCGCCCCGAGGCTGAAACGCATAATGCGGATGTATCCGATGCGCCCCTCGGCAAGGAGTTCATAGCGTACAGGCTCAATATGGATGATATCACGAATGATCGTGATATCTTTTTCCACTCCGTCTGCACGAAGAATGCGGAGAATCACCGGCGTCCCTACTTCACCGCGAATCCGCATTACTGCCCCTTTTAATGTGATCCCTTCCGTGGTTTCACCGTCGATAGCAATAATAAAATCACCTGCTCGTATACCAGCGTAATAGGCCGGTGTCCCTTCGATCGGCGCAACTACCATCAATCGCCCGTCTTGAAGCGTAATCTCAATTCCTATTCCACTGAACCGTCCCTCGAGTCTCTCCTGCCATTGCCGGTTCTCTTCCGGCGTAAGAAATTCACTGTAAGGATCATTCAGTTCCTGTACCATGCCTCGCAGCGCTCCGTGCAGTAATCTTTGCGAATCTATGCGATCAGACCAATGAAAGTGATTGCGGATCAGGCGGTATATCTCAATTACCGGTGTAAATATCTCTGATTCATTACGCTGTGCGCCACTGACCCCAATTACCAATATGGCCAAGATTATGACCATCAATAATGCTTTAGTGCCTTTTCTTATTATCAACTTCGATCACCCCGTTACTGATTTTCTCTATTATTCTATCTGATTACGCTGGAAAATGAAAGGGTGAGTTGTGAGTATCGTGTGTGCTTCTAAGGCCAAGCAATAAAATTTAAGATTCTTCGCGGTGCTACTAAAAAAGCAACCCGCTTAAGAATCAGCGAGAAAAGGTTTAGAGTTTTGCGTATTAACGAAAAGATCTTCTCTGTATCTTCTCTTACTCCTCTTGTTGCGAGTTCTCTTCGTGCGGTTCAACGAACAACATTCGCCCTGCTTCAGTTTGCAAGGCACTCGTCACCGTTGTTTTTATCCTTTGCCCGATGAAGCGACGGCCGTTCTTCACTACAACCATTGTTCCATCATCGAGGTAACCGATTCCTTGGTCGATCCCTTCTCCGCGATCGATGACATTTAATAGTAATTCTTCTCCCGGAATAAATCGTGGTTTCACTGCATTAGCCAATTCGTTGACATTAAGAACTTTGATGTTTTCTACGCTAGCAACCCGATTTAAATTGTAATCGGTGGTGATGAGACTGCCCCCGATGTCTTTGACTAATTGAATCAATTTCCGATCAACTTCTTTGATCGCGGGATAGTCCTTCTCCAGCACCTGAGCTTGTGTATTCCGATTGGACATGAGTTCATTTAAAATTTCCAGGCCACGCCGCCCTTTACGCCGCCGCAAATTATTTGAGGAATCAGCTATTCCATGCAACTCCGTGAGGATAAAGCCGGGAATAATGATCGGGCCATCGATAAATCCGGTGTTAACCAAATCACCGATTCTTCCGTCGATGATCGAGCTGGTGTCGATAATCTTGTCTGTCTTACCTCCTACTTGCCGATTAATTTGAGCTGCAGTCGTCCGTTTGGAAGAGAATAATGATCCTTTATATCCATATCCCAAGCGAAAACCGAACAACGTGCCACTGAGCAATATGACTCCTTGAACGATTTTCAGCCAATGCCCGGTGAAAAAGATAAAATCCAAGCCCACACAGACGATAATTCCAAGCACTGCGCCGCCAATTGCCGCTGCTCCTCCGTTTATAATCTTTAGCGATTCGCCTTCTTTGGCTGCTATTTGCCCCATGAACCGCCACCCAATAAGAAGAACCCCACCGATCAAAAGACCACTTCCACCTCCGATAAAGACGTTTACCGCCCATACTGGCAATCCAAATATTGAAGAAAGAAGCTGCCCTTGATATGAGAATACAACAACTATGCCAATACCCATCACGGCCAGGAAAAATAAATAAATTTGCACACTACTCACCTCTAATATAAGTTGAAAAACTAACACTTAAGTTCTGTAGTACGTCAATCACTCATTGAGTCACCGCCCATGAGAAGGGGGATTCTCTCCTCTTACCGGCTATTTTCTTATTTAATTGTATACAACACTTGACTCTCGTACAATATTCTGCTATCCTCTACATCGGTTGTGATAGCGCGAGGGGGGTGATAGCACTGGGAGATAATTGGACGGTTAGGAAAGTTCTCAGCTGGACACGTGATTATTTTGCCGAAAGTGGAATACCTCAACCGAGATTAGAAGCGGAGATTCTGCTTGCTCATGCGTTGGCAGTCGATCGTTTACATCTTTACCTTTCCCCGGAAAAACCGCTCTCTGAAGAAGAACGGAATATATACCGCACCTTAGTCACTGACAGACAACGCGGTGTTCCTCTCCAATTATTAACGAAAGAGGTATCATTTCTTGGATTGCGATTCAAAGTCGATCATGGTATCTTTATCCCTCGCAGTGAGACCGAGGAGCTGGTTGAGTTAGTTCTCCGTCGCACCACCCGCGATAGAGAACTGGCCTGCCTGGATTTAGGCACGGGTACAGGAGTAATCGCTGTCTGTTTGGCTAAATTCCTCGCTTCGTCCCGTGTCGTAGCAATCGATTCTTCTTCAGAGGCATTGGCCCTTGCTGCCCAAAATGCGCAACTGCATGGAGTTTCCGAACGCATAATCTTTGTACAAAGTAACTGGTTCTCTTCTGTGTACAGTAAGTTTGACTTGATCGTTACCAATCCTCCCTATATCATAGAAGATAGAATCACAACTTTGAGCAAAGAGGTGCGTGATCACGATCCACACATCGCGCTGAGCGGAGGAGAAGATGGATTAAAGGCGATAACAACGATAATCGACCAAGTACCACAATACGTTAATAGCGGCGCTTTGCTGGCAATGGAAGTAGGAAACGATCAAGCGGAGCAGATAAGCAAAAAACTCTGCCGCATTGCCGGGATATCTGAAGTGGAAACGGTCAACGATATAACAGGCAAAGAGAGGTTTATACTTGCAACATGGCAGTGATCATTCAAGTTTCGGATCTGAATTTCTTCAATAAAGACGGATTGCTGGTATTAGAAGATATCCATCTACAAGTCAACCATGAAGAATTTGTCTTTCTTGTCGGGCCTGCTGAAGCCGGCAAATCACTCCTTCTTCGCCTTATCCTCGGCGAGGTCCATCCCCCACGCGGCCAGATATTAGTCCACGGAAGAAATATCGGGCGACTCAATTATCAAAAACATATCGACCTCAGACAAAAAATTGGCGTTATGCCGCAAGGGTTTGTACCCTTACCCAAAACCGTGATCGGGAATTTACTATTCAAATTACGTTGTCTCGGCAACTTCATTGAAGAAGCAGAAGAGAAGGCAACCGCTGCTTTGGAAGAGATCGGCCTTGCCGACAAACGAGATCAAATGGCCGTTGAACTTTCGCCTGTCGATCAGATCAAACTCGGGCTGGCGTTCACCATTTGCCATGAACCAGTGATCCTTATATGCGATGAACCACTCGCGGGGTTAAATGGTAGCAATGCAGAAGATATTCTCCAGACACTCGGTCGTATCAATGCTTCTGGTATTACCACTTTAGTTGCAACGAGAAACAGAGAGATAGCAGAGAAGAGTGGCCATCGGGTAATGATACTACACGACGGAACGATCAAAAAGTTATGAGCGCAATTTTGTACCTACTGAAAGAGATCATCGGTTCGCTGCGAAGCAAGCATCTGTTGTTATGCTTAGCACTCAGTGGAACAATCCTTGTTTTTCTTGCTGTCTCTGCGTTATTGTTCTTATTTACCGAACCGGTCGAAGATGATCTTCGACTGAAAAGCCAAGAGATTATCGCCTATCTTCCCCTTACATTGCCGACAGCAACGATCAGGGAACTTCTCTTTGAAATTCGGGCGCACCCAAAAGTAGTAAGAGTAGCGTTCCGGTTCAGTGAAGAGTTTCATCGAGAGGATCCCCGGCCAGGACGATATGGCCTCCTCTTTATTACAGCCTACGATATAGCTGCAGCACAAGTGTTAGCTGCTGAGCTCGCTGGCCGTGACGATATAATGGAAGTGATCTTCTATGGAGAGCTACTGAAACCCGTGGCTATTTCTCTCACTCCAACAATGATGATCGGATTTGTTGCCGGAATTCTTATTGCAATAGCAGGAGTTTTGCTTCTGTCTCGATATCTATTCACCCGCTTGCTGGCTGGACTTACAGAGCATCTCCGTCTGCTTCATACCGCAGCGATTCCAGAACGAACGATCCAAACTCCATTTATAATTTTAGGGGCGATTTGCGGGCTTATCGGCGGACTGCTCTTTGCAGGTATCATTTATCTACTTCACAGGTGGGCGGTAGGCGACCCCGGAACAATCATCCGTATCGCAGCCGGAATGATTGAGCCGATGCGAATCTTATCGATCAGCATCAGTGGAGTGGTAGTCAGTATACTCTTGGGAGGAGCAATCGGAGGATTAGGGGCCAGCCTGACAACACAACCACGGTTCTACCACTAACTTGGTATCCATACAGAGTTACCGATAATAACCCTCTGTATAGTCTTTATTCCACGTTGACATTAACTACCTAAAAGAGGTAAAATTTAATGATTCCTCGGTAGCTCAATCGGCAGAGCGTTCGGCTGTTAACCGAAGTGTTGTAGGTTCGAGTCCTGCCCGAGGAGCCAGCTTGCAATCCGCCAATTCTGATGATTCTTAAAGATTCCGCGTGCCCAGCCCCGCGGGGGATCTTGTCGTTTTCTCCTCATTCACACCGACTTACGCCGCTTCCGGCAGCAGCATATGCGGACGCTGGGACTGAACGAAGAATCGTCTCTGAGAAAAAGCAAAATGCGTAATCACAAATTGCCCGGTAGAATCCGTGAAGGGCGGGGAATATGAGTTATATGTTAAGTTTCACCAGTTAGTGATACAGAGGTACCTCCTTTCCGTCCGGCCGGAAAATCTTTCCGGAAAAATGTTTTACCACTTTCTCATATGGTGTCAAGTCTTCTTTTATCCAGTATCGGGGCTTTCTGGTTGACATCTGGTTGCCTCGGTGCAGGTAAAGGTCTTCTGAGCGGCAATGAGGCCGTGAATGTAGTCAAGGTCATTGCACTTGGGTGGGGGTTCATCAGCTATCTTTTCCTCTTGACAAGGTCTTCTTTGTATGCTATTATGACGATGAAAAAGTTACGCCATCAACTGCGTAACTCCTAATCAGAAATCCACAAGAAAGAAATAGAAGAACTGCGCTAACACGAACGAACTGGAAGACCTTTGGGAAGCGAAAGATTTGTGAAATAGCTTAAACGAACTTTGGATAGGATTCTGCAAAACAAAGACCAGGGAAGCCAAAAAAGAGGTAAGAAGAAATACGTACGGTGTCCCCGATTTTCCCCCGGGGGGTTGGCTACGAACCGCCTCGGGAGAGTTCGAGAGCGCAGGGGATCCACTCGCGGGAGCTAATCGAAATCAGTCCTCGAAGCGGTTTCCTCTCTCGAGGCACAGCAGAAGGAGGGTGTTATAGTCATGGAATCGATTGTAGCCGGTATCGTAGCCGGCATAGGTGGTTTATTGGCTCTCGGTTACGCAGGTCTTTTGACCCGTGACGTGCTCAAGCAAAGTCCGGGTACGAAACTCATGGCGGATATATCAAGAGGAATTCAAGTAGGTGCTGCGGCCTTCTTGAAAAGAGAATTCCGATATCTTTCGGTAACAACGGTCGTCACGGCACTCTTACTCGGGATATTTCTGAGCTGGCCAGGCGCTGTAACCTACATCATAGGCAGCCTGGTGTCATTTATGGCAGCGTGGATCGGAATGAGAGTTTCGACACGCGCCAACGCGAGGTGCACCAACCTGGCGCTGAAGAGCTTCAAGGACGCCTTTAAGGCAGGTTTCTCTAGCGGCGCCGTTATGGGTATGTGTGTGGTGGGAACAGGCCTATTGGCCGTAGCTGTAATCTATACCATAACTCGCGATGTACATCTGTTGGTTTATTACGCTTTTGGCTCATCTCTTACCGCTTTGTTCTTGAGGGTGGGCGGCGGGATATTCACGAAGAGCGCCGATGTGGGCGGTGATATGGTGGGCAAGGTGGAAGCGGGAATACCCGAGGACGATCCGAGAAATCCGGCCGTCATCGCTGACGCGGTTGGCGATAACGTGGGCGACGTGGCAGGTATGGGCTCCGATCTGTTTGAATCGTATGTCAGTGCGTTGATCGCGGCGATGTTCTTAGGGTACTACTACAAGTACAATCCCACCTATGCTTCGTTAATGCTGCTCTTAGGCGCCGCAGGAATCGTCTGTTCGATTATCGGCGCGCTGCTCGTCCGGGTTGGCAAAGGAGAACAAGAATCGTTCGGAGCTCAGACCAAGAAAGTACGAAGCGCCATGAGCAGGGGTATAATCCTGGCCAATCTTGTCATGGTCATCACGACATTTTTCCTGGTGAGACACATAGTCGGCGACATGAACGTATTCTTTGCGATGGTAGCAGGCATGGTTGCGGGCGTTGCCATAGGTTGGATTAACCAGTACTACACATCCGACAGTTATTCGCCCGTGAAACACATCGCAAAGAGCAGTGAGACCGGCTCGTCCACGCTGATCATCGAAGGTTTTGCTCAGGGAATGCTGAGTACTGTGATCCCGGTTGCCATTGTAGCGGCCGCGATTGTTGCCTCCTATCAGTGGGGAGGTCTATTCGGCATTGCGGTGGCAGGATTCGGTATGCTGAGCGTTCTCGGAGTCAACCTGGCGTGCGACTGCTACGGCCCGATTGTAGATAACGCTGCGGGCATAGCCGAAATGGCCGGATTACCGCATGAAGTTAGGAGACGCTGCGACGCTCTTGATTCAGTTGGTAATTCAACAGCAGCCATTGGTAAAGGGTTCGCGATCGGCTCGGCCGCACTTGCCGCGCTCGCATGGCTTGCCACCTACATGCAGGCAGCAGAGCTTAAGATTATTGATATTACAAAGCCGGATGTAATGGCGGGGCTTCTCATCGGCGGACTGGTGGTATTCCTCTTCATAGCTCTGACTATAAAGGCGGTGGGACGCGGCGCCTACAGGGTGGTAAACGAGGTCCGCAGACAATGGCAAGAGATACCTGGGCTTAGGGAAGGCAAAGCCAAGCCTGACTATGCGAAATGCGTTGATATAACGACCCGGGCCGCGTTAAGAGAGATGATAGTTCCAGGAACTCTTTCCATTGTGACTCCAGTGCTGGTTGGGTTTTTCTTGGGACGCGAAGCCCTGGGTGCAGTCTTGATGTCTTCGCTCACCGTAGGGCTCTTTATGTCACTGTTCATGGCTAACTCAGGCGGAGCATGGGATAACGCGAAGAAGTACATCGAGTCAGGCGCCTACGGAGGTAAGGGATCGAATTCTCACAAGGCCGCGGTTGTCGGCGATACAGTGGGAGATCCGTTCAAGGACACGGCGGGGCCTTCGCTCAATATTCTGATCAAAATACTTGGAAAGGTCGCGATGGTGCTGGCGCCCCTTCTTCTCGCGCTCATGTAAGAAGGCTTGTGGCTGTGAAAAAAGGGGACAGGCTACTTTTAATGTGGTAATGAATATAGTCAATGCCAATGATAGAAAAATCAAAAGTAGCCTGTCCCCTTTTTTGTTTGGGGTGCAAAAGATGACGAGGATCTTGTTCGCGACATCCTTACTTCGGAAGACCTTTGGAAAGCGAGAGATTTGTGAAACAGCTTGAAAAAACTGTGGATAGGATTCGGCAAAAACAAAACCCGGGGAGAAAGAAAAGAGGCAAGGAGAAATAAGTATGGTGTCCCCGATTTCCCCCTTCTGCTCTTCGAGGGCAAACTCAAACTTGCCCTTACAGGCCGGACAGCAGAGGTACTCTACCGCTCCTAAATCCATGGCTCTCTCACTGCCCATCCTTCTTATGCTCGATCCACACCGCATACCTAGCCCCATCGGCATGGCACTTGGGCCAAGGGATGTCATCGCGTTCCATGAGAAGCCGCAGGGCTTGTTCGAAGATTACGTGGTGGATCGGGTTGAACGCCTCGCGGAGGTCAATGCCGTTCCGCGCCGGCGCGGTTTCCCAGTAGAGGTGCGAAAGAGCGCCCCAATAGGGCCTGACAGCCAGAGCCAATAACCCCGCCCAGATTTCCTGGACCATTCTCCGGATCTGGGCCTCGGCGGTATCGTCCACCACCGGACAGAGCGAGCACCAGATGTCCTTCTCTTCCACATACTCTAGCTCCGTAAGGAGGCCAAGATGCTCGGCGAGCTTCCCGGGTTCAAGCCCCGTTCGCCCGACAAGTTTGTCTAATTTAGTGGGTGCGTCGTAAAGGGCAACGAGAATTCTCCCTAACTCCTCCATTGTGCGGGTGACTTCCTGTTCTGATCGTCCCTCCCCCCACCATCGCCAAGCTTTGTCAGGGAAGCACAGTCGGCCGCCCTCCGTTGGCAACTCTCCATGACTGAAGAAGGTGAAGGGGCCGAACGCGAAGGCGTGGCCCCACATCCAGCTCGCCCGTAGGTTCCGGAGGTCGCCTTCAAACCCAGTGAAGACATAGCTCCCGCCCGGCATCTCCTTTGAAGCTATGAGAAGTCCGGCATCACGCAGAGCAAGCCCGCCGTAGTCTAGGATGTAGGCCCCGACTAGGACGTAGGCTAGGTCGGCGAAGGAGAAGCCGTGCTTGGAGAAACCGGAGGCCGCGTAGGCACTGCGAATTATATCCATGTTGTCCCGCACCGCTTCGCGGAACAAGCCTGCCATCTCGGCGAGGAGAGGCTCGAGCCTCTGTTGGTCCTGAACGGTGAAGACAGCGAAGTTAGGCTTGTAGCGGTGGCTGGTCTGCTCTACCAACCCTGCCTTCTCCAAAGCTCCGAGATGTTTTGTGACCTCCTCTTGGGGCAACCCTAACCTTGCGGCGATCTCGTCCGTGGTGAGGGGGTTCAGGTTGATAAGGCCTAGGACTTCTTGGCGGACCGGCGGCGCGCAAACCAGGTAAGGGTCCAGCTCATCGTCCCGTCCGTAGCTTCCGCAGAGGCTGAACTGTAACCGACTCAAGGTGCTCACCTCCTCGCATAGTTAATCCGAAGTTGCCCAGGTTAGACAAGGCGTTTTTGGTGTGCTGGCTGGCCACATGGGTGACACTGGACTAGGCATTTTCGCAAGTTCCTTTTCAATATACTCTATTGGGGTAAGATAGGCAAGACATTGGTGGCTCTTTGTCAAATTGTGTGGAAATAGCTACGGGATGGTACAAACCCCAAAAGCATCTTTCTCCAGTACACCTGCGCGTTTTTCAAGCCATAGGATATCCGCTTTAGCATCTTAATCTTAGTGTGACACCCCTCGGTGAAGCCGTTGGTGGTATGATTGTCAAAGTGATTAAGGATTGGCTCCCGCCAGTGCTTTAAGGTATTACCCCACCTGACTATCTCTGCATCATCGGCTGATCTGAGGTTGATGATGACGTTGTCCAGCAGCTTAGTGGCATCTGCTCGACCTGGCTGGCGGTAGAGCTCCCTTATCTTCTCTTTAGCCCAATAGAATCCCTTCAGCCCGGGATACCTCTCTAACACGCGTCCACCTTCTGCCTCTTCTCCTCAGTGAGCTTTTCCCTGCCCACTAAGAATATCTTCTTTGGTATTTGGACTTTCCTCCTCAAGTACACGTCTTGTTCTATTCTTCTGGCTTCGTCCATCCTCTTATTGGAATCGGCAACTACATGGAATGGGTCGACTACTACCTTGGCCAAAGGAAAAACTGCCTCCGCAGCCTTCCTCAATCCTTCTTTCATATCGATGCATACTTCCTTGACCTTGTCTTTCGGAATTTTGCCCAAGAACTCCTTTAAGGTAGCTATACGGTCATCTTTGAGAATTCCCACAACTCTTCTCTGTTTTACCTCGGTTACGGTGTGCACCAGTTCTTGATGTCTGAAGCTGTGCTCATCAATTCCCAGGTATATTTGGTCCTCGTTTCGCATGAAGCCCAGGGCTTCCACGTCAGTCTCCCTCTCCAAAAGCCGACGGAGCGTGCTGTAGCCTACCCCCAATTCTCGTTTCACCTGGCTGAAGATTCTATCCTTGAGCTGCCCACAAGGCCTCGGCTTCGGCCTGCCTGGTGAGCCTGGAGTGAGACCGTACCAATGCCCTGCCTTCGGTGAAAGTGCGCTTACAATCACGGCACTTCCAGCGGCGACGGTGTAACTCAAGATAAACTCTTCTACCATTGCTCCAGGTATGGAGTATTTCCCTGGGCTGGCACATGCCGTGTCCATAGAGCTTACCCGAGCCACAATGAGGGCATTTCATTCTTCCCTTAACCTCTGTCTTCACTACTATTCTCTCCTCACGTTCCACTACCTCCCCTACGCTGTAATCTTTAAGTCCCAGCAAGATTGTAGTACCATTATCTTGTCCTTTGGACATGGTGGTAAGACCTCCTTCCTTTTATTTGTCTGCTCTGGGGTTCTTACCACCTTATATCTTCTCAAAGAGTTTTTCCACACAATATAGAATAGAGCCGTTGTTCGGAGGGAATTTGTATTCTAACCAAGCTGTAGGTGTCACACTAATGACCGAGCTGGATGGCCTTCATAAGAATCCGCCGGTGGTCGCGGGAACTACATAATTCTCTCCGCCGAAGGTAATTTTGATCAATTGAGGGTTTGTTGTTTTAGGCTCTAAATATATCGGAACCTGCTTTCTTACAAGCTCCTTTTCTTCCTCGTGACCCTTTATTTGGATTTCAGCATGGCCGAACGGTATGATCCTCACGTTGACATTAATCTTCATCTGTGGCTCCGTTTTCATTTGTTTCTCCATTCGTATTCCTTCCACTTACCACCGTAAACTCTTATGTCTATTCCAACCTCAGGAGACTGCCTAATGATCTCTTGTTGAACCAGCTGCTGAACGCTCGGGACTATCTGATTGACCATCTGTTGCAGAATTTGCTGAAGTTGTTGAGGGATCTGTTCTGGTTTTACATTGGGCGGTAAGTTCAACCCCAAGTTAAGGTTGATCTGAGGATTTGATGGTACCTGTCTTCTTCGCTTGAAGTCAATTCTTGTAGTGAACAGATGTGTCTTGTTTTCGCTTTCTATGATGGCGATAGGAATGTCTTCCAAATGTTCCTCTTCTTTTCCAATCAACATTACCAGTGGATCCAGCGGTTCAGCTAGATTCAGGAATTTTTCATATTGCATATATAAATTCCATACTGTGTTTTCCAATGATTCTTCTGGTACTTCAATTGGCAATCCGATCTCTTGCGCCTCTTTCCTTCCTATAGCATGGCCATGAGAGTATATTTTCTCGGTGAGGGTATCTATGACTGAGCTTATCTTCGCTTCATCCAGCTTTTCCTTTCGCGAAGTTAATAGCTTTCTTGCCACCAACCTAATATGAGAATTCTGGCGGTTTACGCTCCCAAGAGTAAGTGGAGCAAGATTGTTGGCAAGAATGGAAACCATCTGCGCCAGTGCCGACTGGTCATTAATATTTGCTCTTTCTCTTATAAAAGAGAGGTATGAGTTAACGTCTTCAACGCTAATCTCTTGGGGTGGACCTGTTGTCTCGCCTATCGTCATCTTCCTTAAGGTTGGATCTATGGGGCTCAACTCTGCTTTTTTGCCCATGACGATTCTGTCTGCACCTAAAGATACTAACGTAGCAGCACTATGAGCTTTGTAAGGCACGAGAACTGACAAATCGTCGCAGAATTCCCTGAACATAGAAACTATGCGCCATGGAACACTGACATCTCCTCCCCTACTATAGAGAAGCAGGTCCAGCTTGGCACTCTGACCAACGGAAAGAAGATGTTCGTAGAGAGGTCTTACCGCATCTTCAGCAATTATTGCGCCGATAGGCTGTCTGTCCCCTGTAATATATGCTATTACCTTAGAATGACGAATAGCCTGGATCTGTGTGATTAGTTCTTTTTGCAACCTTGTACCTCCAGCCTGCCTAACTATGTTTGCCGTTCCTTGCATAAAGATTATACATCAGATTTGCTCTGTTCATCTATATGTTTCTGTCTAGTTTATAAAAGTTCCGAGTCAAAATGTCAATGCAACGTTTTGCACCCTTAATCCGTGGATAAACAACTAAAATCAAAGCTGGCCAGATTCACCTGAGTCATCACCCTCAAGGTGAGGCTTTTGAATCTGAATCCACGGATTAAGGCCCATCACCCATGACTCATGCTTGTGCCTACCCAACGTCTCTGAAGAAAAATAGAGTTGACCCCATTTTTTCCGCTGGCATTTGAGCCAATGTGAACCCGTCCCCAATTACCTCAGTCATTCCAACTCACATACCCACTGTGCGATTCTCTCAGGGTATCTCTTTAGAAAATCGTTGCTAGGTATATGGTCATGTGTCAATACGGTTAATGCCAAACACACGACACGGTCCGCTTCAGCTAGGGTTAGCACAAGTTCGCGGATTTTACCAAGAAACAATTCCTTATTACGTTCCAATCCTTCCTGATCTTCCATGCCTAAAGCGATCTCGTGTGCTATTTCATTCCGGGCTCTTCTAGCATTGTCCAGGAGATGGTGAAAATCATCCTTAGTTGGTGCAAGGATCAAAATGTTCCGGCCTAGGCTATGCCGCCATAGGGTATCAGACAATTCCTTAAGTCCTGCCGGGGATTCGAGAATTTCATGCGGAGCTTTCTTGAGTTGCAGTATGCCGACAAGACCACGGCAACTGCTTTCGAAATGGGTGGCTAGCGTTAGCAGACGCCCAATCGCGGAGTAGATGGAATCACCCCACTCAGTCCGCTCGAAGTCATCCATGAAAATGTCAGGCTTCATGTATGGGGTAATAGGGGGACACCATACTTATTTCTTTAGTTTAGATTTTGCAAGATATGCCATACGTGTAGATATTGTAAGAATGATCGCACTTGACGATCCGCATCATATAACACAATGTGGAAACCGCAGGCAACAGGCCTTCTTCTGTGATGATAATTACAAGAGATATATTGGACTGATGTCGAATGGTGTAAAGAGCAGAAAGGAGAGATATGGGCATATTCTCTGATGCCAAATCAGATCCATAAATTGCTGTGCCCGAATTTACCAAGTTTGCCTCATTTCCAATCGATGAAAGTGATCTTTTTGCGGCGATAAGATATGGA
>JAJHSB010000046.1 GCA_022684035.1 Candidatus Acetothermia bacterium
AAGGAAGGGAGAGATGATGATCTCCAGGGGAGAGGTATCACTTAAGGCGAGGAAAATGGGGTACAGGAGACACTGGCGGTCTGAGTTTCACCGTATTCCAATATCCTTTGCTGAGCTCGGCTGGTAAATTGCTGCCATCTCGAATCCGGAGACTCCTCAAAATGAGCGATGAAGGGTAATTGACAACCTCTTGCCCCTGTGATTATAGTATATTTGTAAGCCATGAGCGGGTAAGTCGTCCATCCTTCACGGATTCAGGGAGATGATTAGTGATTGGTAAATAGTGAATGGTTAAAGAAGGAAAGAGTTCGTGGTTTGTGGTTCGGAAAGAAACCACAGCGAGCATTGAGCGGAAAGGAGAGAAGAAAAACTAATTTTTTTAATTTTTTATCTATGTACGGGCACGGCATGCCGTGCAGGTGACTCTTGCCCTTCTAAACTTACCTTAAGTGTGAGGAGCCATATATCAGTGAATCCGAGAGAAAAATGAACAAGCGGTATGATATCATCGTTATCGGCGGAGGTCCAATCGGAGCGATTACCGCCCGGTATGCTGCCGAAGGTGGCGTGCGAGTCCTCCTAGTAGAACGCAAAGATAGAGGAGGAGAATCAGAGAATTGCACTGGTCTGGTCAGTCCGCGTGCCCTCGCTGTACTGGGGGCTTCCCAGCGCAGTCTCCTCCGTCAAATTACAGGTGGATATCTTCACTCTCCTTCCGGCATCGAGATATCTATCGCCGCTCCAGAAACCAAGGCGTTAGTCCTCAATCGTCACATATTAACCTGTGAGCTTATCGATCGAGCTGCGGCAGCGGGAGTGGATATTCGCATTCATACTGAAGCATCTCGATATGAAGGCGGGATAATAGAACTGACTACTCAGAACGGCATCACTGATAAGGTGCAAGCATCACTTATTATCGGTGCTGATGGACCACGCAGCGCCGTTGCCCGTTGGTTCTCTCTTCCCAGTCCGCCGAAGATGCTCGTTGCCGCACAAGCGATCATCGATCGCACACCACGCCGGGAAGACTTTGTAGAAATCCTGTTCGGCAAAGATATTGCACCAGGGTTCTTTGCGTGGGCCGTTCCCGCTGAAGCGGGAAGAATGAGAGTCGGTCTGGCTGCTCCTGCAGGTATATCCGCACAGAATCTCCTTGATCGTCTCTTACAAGACAGACGGTTCTCTGGCACTCTCGTGGCGAAGACCAATGGTCTGATTCCAATTGGAACGGTGGATAGAACCTGTACCACAGGTGCTCTCCTTGTCGGTGATGCTGCCGGGCAAACCAAACCAACATCAGGCGGAGGACTCTACTTCGGAGGATTATGTGCCAGAATCGCCGGCGAAGTCGGAGCTCAAGCCGTCTTGTCCGGTGATCTTTCCTTTGCTGCACTGCGTAGCTACGAACGACGCTGGCGGAAAGAGATCGGGGTTGATCACAAATTTGGCATGGTTGCTCATCACACATTGGCCAGGCTATCGGATGATGATATCGACCGGATATTCACCGTCATCAACCGGCCGGCGGTAAAAGACTTAATCGAGCAAGAAGGCGACATCGACTACCCCCGTCATTTAGCAAAAGCATTTTTACAACGGCCTGCCCTTTGGTTGCAATTGGCCGCGCTCATCTCTCCACTCGGCAGTTGGGAAAGGATACTGACCGGTAAATAGAGAAGAGGGAAGAGGGAAGAGGGAAGAGGGAAGAGGGAAGAGGGATTAGGCCCTAAAACGTGAAGTCTTGCGCGAAATGGAAAGGAGTTGAAATCACAAATTCCAAGCACCAATTTCCAAACAAATCAGGAGCCAGAAGCTAGAATTCAGGAGTCAGAATGAAAAGGGAACCAGCCAAGCATTTTCAAGACTTGATTGTTTGGCAAAAGGCTCATTAATTCGTTTTATCCTTTATTCTGGATTCTGGCTTCTGACTTCTGACTACTGAGTAGTCACGGTTATTGTTTGGAAATTGAGATTTGGTTATTGGGATTTCCGGCTTGTCCGGGTTAGGGATTAAGAAAGTCCAGAGCCACGAGGATTATGGGTTAAGAAACAAAAAGCGTTTCTTAACCGCGAATCTTGATCCTCGAATCTCCTATTATCTCCTCCGCAAGGTAAGGGACAGGCCGAATCCTCCCCCTAAAATTATTCCGATGAATGCTCCAAATCGAATATCGCCCAGCACTAAGCCAACGATTGTTCCTACGCCGGCTCCCATCAACAAGAGGATGAGTAAATCTCCCCATCTTCTTCGCTGAGAAGCGCGGCGACTCATTCTCTCCCTCGGGGAGTATTATCGATTACAAATCGATCGAATGGTCTGCCATCGGGAACTGGAAAGAGTTCATTGCCAACGATAATTGCAACTGGAATTGCCTCGACTACGAGTTGCTCTCTCGCAATGGTTACGCGGATATAATGGAGTACACTCCAGCGACGGCGGGCTGTCCACGGCGCGATCTGTTCCGGTCGGTCAATCAATGGTCCGCCACCGCCGCCGGTCACGATATAGTGAATCCTATCGCGGCGGATCCGTTCATATCCTCCCACATACCCACTGAAGACAAGATCAACTCCATATTCAACGAAGATCGCGTGCCATGCGTTACGCAATATAACATTCTCTCCTCCGGCATAGATTGAACTAAAGAGGGGATGATGGACAACAACGATGATGAATGTCGCTTGCGCAGCAGCAAGTTCCGCCTGTAACCACGCAGTCTGTGCTGCTGCCTGATCATCGGCGTGGAGCGCAAGGTTTGAGTCCAACCCAATAATCAGAATATTACCATAGGAGAATGACCACCATTGTTCTGCAAATTCCCCTCCGCCCGGTGGCAAGGAGAGAAATTGGTAATAATCAGTATCTCCCGCTTCATTCTCTCCGATCACAGTTAGAAGAGGGCGTGATAATACGAGTTCACTGGCAGTGATAAAGAATCGCTCCCATTCTTCCTGGGCGGGATAGCCGATCAGATTACCAGTGTGAATGACAAATACTGCCTCCGATTCATGAGCGGTCATTGTACTTGCAACACGGGCAACGTCTTCGGAAAAGGTATGGGTGTTTCCGTAAACGAGAAAGAGAAACTTCCGCTTGTCAGTGCTGGAGGTGGTAAATCGGCCGATCGGGCTGGGATAAGCTACATCTCCATAGTAAAGGATAACCTGATAGCGATAAGTTGTGCCGGCAAGCAGATCGGTCAGTTGTAGCTGAAAGACTCCCGCATTAGGGGAGAGAAAAATCGTCTCTTCCCACTCTTCGTTGCCGATATAGACCTGCTCACGAGCGTATTTTATGACTGCGGTCACCTCGCTCGTCGTCTTCCATGTGATCATAACCGAATCTTCATCGATTGCGCCGAGAATCGGACCCCACAACCACGGATCTTGCAGTTGGCTAAATGAGAGAAGACCGACTACAGATACAATGAGAAGACTTGTTGTCAAAGTCGTTCTCGTTCTTTTGCGATTGAGCTTCATCTTTAACATCGTCCCTCTTATAGGGATTTTACTCAATCGTTATCTGATCCGCAAGAAGAAGAGTTTGACAAAGAACGGTTCACGGGTTGCGGATAAGGAGTTATGGGATAGGAGTCATGAGCCAGAAACCAGAAGCCAGGAGACAGCAACCAGCAACCTCTCTTCTAAGAACGGGATTGCTTTGCAATGACCTCTCTGCCAACTCTTACCCACTTGTAGTCGAGGCAAACCTGTCGCTCACATTCAGATTAAAACCTAAATGTAAGCGATGCGCGATGGCTTGCAGGTAAGTATCGATGGATGGCATAAGCCCAATCGATACGGAAGGCAAAGAACTCAATCGTCGCGCCTAAGGTTGTCATTAGTCCATCTTTCCCTGCTCTGATGCCGAGACCTCCTACCCATGCCTCGACGCCGAATATCTTTCTTCTATCTCCGCTGATCAGTCCAACGAGATCGAAGAGAAGGTTGAGGCGTAAATTTCTCCCCACCGGAATTGTACCAGCAATGCCGACTTTCAGATCGGTCGGCCAGACTTCGCGATGGCCTCCGTGAAAAAGGATAGGTGTGGAAACAAGACTTTTCACCATTGCGCCCAATCGCAGATACTCCCCTGCAATCAAGATCGACGCATCAACAGTCCAACCGAACCCTGATGTCGGCTCTACTGCCTGGAAGAGCCGCAGCCGCGTCCCGAAAGTGAGTGAGACTTCTTCAATCAAGAGTAGTGGAACACCGACAGAGAGGATCGCTCCGCGACTCAGATAGCGGAACGGATCAAATTGTGGGCCAGTAATTATTCCGCTGTCCAGTTGAAGGAAATAAACACCAAAGAACGGTAGAGCTACGCCGATAGCAGTCAAACTCGCTGCGCCAAACTGATGCGCAGCGAGTGATGTAATGCCAATTGTCCGATTAAACCCTAATCCAGCGGGATTATAGAAGAGAGCGTTCTCATCATCGGCCAGCGCAATGAACGCTCCGCCCATTCCAAGCGGACGTGCTCCGCTGCCGATTTGAAAGATTGCTGCCACATCAGCAAATTCATTTGCTCCACCCGGCAATTTAAGACACCAGATCAGAACCGACATCACAAGTAATGCTTTTTTCCATCTGCTCATCGTCTGATCACTAACCGGTAAAGATCGGATTTTGCTCTATCGGTAATCAAAATAACGATATAAAGTCCGTTAGCCAGTGGTACACCCTCCATGTTGCGCAAGTCCCAGTTGAATTTACCGTCCATTGGATCAAGGCTTTGCGCAAATACAAGCCGACCGGCAATATTGAAGATGCGTAGCGTTACCTTTTGTGCGCCATCCGGAATGACGTATGAGAAGATCACCCGTAGTTGTACCGGGTTCTCTGATAGATAAAGACGCGGACGCTCCCGCGCAATCTTCTCATCAGGTGGAATAAAGACGAGCACTCCGGCATAGGCAAAGAGTTTGCCGAACCCCCACTCGTTATTAGGAGTGATACCGGTCTTTAGATCGCTCTTTGCTGTTTGGGTCAAGGAGTTTCGGATCGCTTCGCTGCTCAGACGAGGATTAAGGCTGAAGATAAGTGCCACTGTACCGGCAACATGGGGAGCGGCCATGCTCGTTCCCTTCATTACAGCATGCTTATTGTCATGGAGAATCATCCATCCGGGGAAATCTGCTGATGCTGATCGAGCTGAGGCGATCCAGGCGCCGGGTGCTGCTATATCCGGTTTTAATCTGCCATCCCGCGTCGGGCCGCGACTGCTCCAACTGGCCAGTGCTCCCAGAGGATATTCATGCGAAAAATCTTGCTCAGCAGCGAGCGATCTCCATTGCGCACCAGTGACAAATGCACCTACTGTGATGACACCAGGTGCGTTTCCTGGTTCCATAATCGTAAATTTCGACGTGCTGGGTGAGAATCGCCCCATATTCGCCGACCACAGCCAACTGTTAAACCGCCCGCTGCCTGCGGTGGCAGTAATGACAAACCGCCATTTTGATCCAGGCAAAATCCGCATGAAATCGACAAAGACTTCATTGTCGTTATTAAGAGGGCTGGGACCGGTAGCAGCATTGTCAATCCAGATACGCGCAAACCGGTTCTTGATCTCTTTGGCCATACCAGGAGGGATAAGAGTCCTTATTCCATCAGGAGCAATGATTGTCACAGTAAATCGCGATGCACCGGGATACCAGAGGGAGAGTTGGGCCTCAGCAGCGGTGGGGATAAAGGCAAACTCAAATACTTCACCTTCACGCAATAAAGCATGAACATGAATTTCGTCCTCAGCGGAATTACCGGCTGACACAACGATCGCCCGTCCCGCTCTCATAGAAAGGTCACTGATCACTCGCTCAAAGAGACTGGTGCCATCATGTGGGCCTTGGTGGCCTCCTAAGCTTAAGTTCACCACTACCGGCAGCCGATGTGCTTCAGCGCGTTCGATGATAAATTTTACTCCGGCAATGATGTCAGCAGTGAACCACGTTGTCTTTACCGCAATGATCTGTGCTGTCGGAGCGACCCCGATATTGCCCAGCTCTGATGCCGAGCCATCACCAACGGCGATCCCTGCCACATGCGTTCCATGACCTAACTGATCTTTCGTCTGCACAATACCGATGCCAGGACCTAAACCAGCGGCAATATCATGCTCGATCATGTGATTGTCGGAGAGTCTTCTTGTCGTCTGATCCAAGATATAAAGAATCCGTGACGACTCTTCTGTGCCGTCACCATCGTTATCATAGCGAAAATTAAGGTGCATATAGTCGATCCCTGAATCGACAAATCCGACGATTACCCCGTCCCCCAGCAGCGGGGGTGACCAGCGGTGGAGGCGATCGACCCCGATAATTGGTAAGCTGTCAGCAAGCTGCGGCGTAACTCGCCATGATGGTTCAATATAGATCACCTCCGGCGCGAGGGCAAGAATCAATAGCTCAGCTAAGGTGACTTTAGTGGTGAAAATTCTTCCCACGCGTACTCCGATTGGAACGCCGTGGAAAAACGGTGCCCAGACTGGGTGACGTGTCTTTACTAATACACCGATCTTCTCTCCGCCAGTCGCGTGCATTCCGCTGGGGGTCATCGGCGATAGAACCATCCCTTGCCGGCAAAAGACTTGTATCTGGTCGCTGATCTCGACGAGCGAAAGGGAATACGCATCCTGCCGGCGCAGGATATCACGCAAATAGGGGTGAAGCCTCCTTGCTCCTTCCTCTCCTGCCATACTGAACGGCAGACTTAGGATAACGATAAGCAGAGCGACACTGATGATTTTCATCTTGTGCTGGGCTTCCTTCTACAGAGAGATTAAACTGTCATTGAAAAAAAAACGTCATTACGAGCCGCAGCGAAGCAATCCTGTGGCGATCAAGATTACGGAGACTCTCCCGAGTGAAACGAGGAGACTGCGCCTCGCAACCTTCGCTTGGCTGGTTCCTAAGTAGTCACGATCAATGGCGATCTTTAGATTTGACCAAGAGCTGTTATCAACTCTAAGACCGCCTTTTTACCGTCGCCAAATAGCATCAGTGTGTTATCCGCGGCAAAGAGCGGGTTAGCAATACCGGCAAAACCGGGACTGAGACTCCTTTTTATCACCACGACAGCTTGGGCTTTGTCCACATCAAGAATAGGCATGCCGGCGATTGGGTTTGATGGATCGTTACTGTTGCGCGCAACTGGATTAACGACGTCGTTTGCCCCAATCACGATTGCCACATCTGTCTGAGCAAAGGTTGGGTTGATAAGATCCATCTCTTTGAGCTTGTCGTAGGCGATATCCGCCTCAGCGAGCAAGACGTTCATATGACCGGGCATGCGCCCTGCTACCGGATGAATGGCAAATTCGACTTCAACTCCTTTCGATTCAAGCAGATTTCCTAGATCGCGTACTGCATGCTGGGCTTGCGCAACGGCCAGTCCATATCCCGGCACGATGACGACACGACGAGCTGTTTCAAGTAGCATCGCCACATCGTCGGCAGAGGCGGATTTAACCCGGCCGGCGTACACATCATCTTCGGTCTTCCCGGGTGAAGTGATCGCCGCTGCCCCCACACCGCCAAATAGAACGTTACTCAGGGAGCGATTCATCGCTTTGCACATCAGGTTGGTGAGGATGAGACCGGCTGTTCCAACTAAAGATCCAGCAATAATCAGGATGCTGTTTTCCAGCACAAAACCTGTTGCTGCTGCCGCCAATCCGGAATAAGAGTTGAGCAGTGAGATGACGACTGGCATGTCAGCACCGCCGATTCCGATCACCAGCACCACGCCGAGGAGTGATGCAATAGCGACCAACGCCCAATATGCCCCCATGAAAGCGGGATCACTCACGAGCCAACCTGCCAAGAAAAGCGCCGCTGTCGCCGAGAGGATGATCAATGTCTTCTGTCCGGAAAACTGCACCGCCGCCTCACTGATCAGCCCCTGGAGTTTACCAAAGGCAACCAAGCTTCCCAACAAGGTGACAGATCCGATCAACCCTGACGCTGCCGCGGCTACTGTCGTCTGGATAAGAGGATCCGGCGTAATAAGAAGAGCCTCGATCAGAGCCGCGCCGGCGACCAACACTGACGCCCCACCACCAAAGCCGTTGAAGAGAGCCACAAGTTGCGGCATTGCTGTCATCTTGATCTTGATTGCCAGGGCCGCGCCGATTGTAGTGCCGACCACACTACCGGCAATGATCCCTGCAAATCCGATAATTTTTTGATCGAGGAGGGTGACCACAATTGCGATGAACATACCGATCGCACCCAACAGATTTCCTCGTACAGCAGTGCGGGGATGGGAGAGACCCTTTAATCCGACAATAAAGAGTATTGCTGCGATGATATACGCGATACTTACCAATGTTGTTTGTAGATCGATTTCCATATCTTAGTCCTTTTTTCGGCGGAACATGTTCAGCATACGATGTGTAACCATGAACCCGCCTACTACATTTAATGTTGCAAAGACGACGGCGATAAACCCCAATACAGTCGTCAGAATCGTCATCTGAGAACCGGCAGCGATAATCGCTCCGATCAGAGTGATGCCCGAGATTGCGTTAGCCCCCGACATAAGCGGGGTATGCAAAATCGGCGGAACCTTTGTTATTACCTCAAAACCGACGAACAGAGCCAGCACAAAAATAGTAAGCGCAGTGATAAGATCCATCTCTATATCTCTCCTTTTTTACGGCACCTCACCCTTTAGGCAAGGGTCAAGAGTCGGTAGTCAGCGGTCAGGAAGATGTACCTCTTGAACCGTGCTTGTCCTCTTCTGCCTGCCTGTGCGTGTCCGTACACAGACAGGTCATTGCGAGCGCCTTCCTCCGTCATTGCGAATTACCTTCCTTTGTCATTGCGAGTCCACTCCTTCTGTCATTGCGAGTCTACGAAGCAATCCCGTTCGTAGAGGCACATGCTCCTGTCTCCTGTCTTCTGATTCGGGATTGACACGAGTTCTGCGAACTCTCGCAATGACTGAGGGAAAATATCGTTAAATCTCTTAATATCTGGGCTTTCCCTTGCGTCTTTGCGCTTCGGCGAGAAATAATCTTTTTTCTTTTATTGCACGTCTTCCGAACCATGAACTACGAAGTTCTTTCCGCGAGTTCCCGTACTTGCGGGTGCAATATCTCTCCGTTTTGCGTCACTCGAGTCTCTCTCATTATCTCATCTTCTTCATCGAGCTTAAGTTTGCCATCTGCTGTGATGTGTTGGAGAAAGTTAGAGATATTCTTGGCATACATCTGGCTGGCATGATAAGGGATGGTGCTCGTAATATTAATCGGTGCGAGTATCGTTACTCCGCCTTCGACTGCGATCTCTCCGGGCCGAGAGAGTTCGCAGTTCCCACCTCGCTCGGCCGCCAAGTCGACGATCACGGAGCCTGGGGACATCTTCTTTACCATCTCCCCTGTGATCAAGATAGGAGCTTTCTTACCCGGTACAGCTGCGGTAGTGATGACCACATCACTTTCCGCTACAACTTTGGCCATCAGTTCACGCTGCCGCCGATAGAATGATTCGTCCATCGATTTGGCATATCCTCCACTTGTTGCAACGTCTTTATCTTCCAGTGCAAGCTCGACAAACTTCGCTCCAAGGCTCTCTACTTCTTCTTTGACCGCCGGGCGGATATCATAGGCAGAGACAACGGCTCCCAGTTTGCGTGCCGTGGCGATCGCTTGCAGGCCGGCTACTCCTGCACCGACCACATACAGACGAGCTGGTGAGATAGTTCCTGCCGCGGTTATCATCATAGGAAACATCTTGGGCAGCGTCTCAGCAGCGAGGAGTACCGCTTTGTAACCGGCGATTGTTGCCATGGAAGATAATACATCCATGCTTTGCGCACGCGTGATACGCGGCAGTAGCTCGAGGGCAAAGGCAATGACTTCTTGTGCGGCCAACTTGCGGATTGCCTGGGGTTCTCCTAATGGCTCAAGGAATCCGATGATGACCTGATCGGGTTTCATCATCTTCAGATCCTGGTGACCCTGTTTTGGATTGGCTCCTAGCCCCCGCACCTGGAGAATCACATCGGCTTTACCAAACAACTCGACGCGCTGGGAAACGACATGAGCCCCCTTCTCCTGATAGCTCTCATCGGGAAATCCGGCTTCAGTACCGGCGCCCGCCTCCACCCATATCTCAAACCCTTTCTTGACCAGTGCCGGAACGAGCGTGGGTACGAGTGCAACACGTCGCTCGTCAGGAAAGGTCTCTTTTGGAACTCCAATAATCATCTATCCTATCCTCTCCTCTTCATCGATAGCGATAATATACATCTTTGACACTTATTCGTCAAGCAGATACAACTACCAGTCAGTACCATCACTGCAATCTTGCTAAAAATACTCTTCTCATGTCGGCTGTGTTGTAAAGATGCGGACTCAAAACCTAAACTCCTGCGTATTGGATAAGAGCTTCTCTCTCCTACTAAAGTGGTGCATCTTACCCTGATTTCTGGCGTGCACTAAGGATATATCCCCGTTAATACCGCTGCTCCTCCTATTGCTGTCATCGCTGTCAATCCTTCACTGAGAATGAAATAAGCTAAGATCGTTGCTCCGACCGGTTCTCCTAAAATTATTACTGCTACTGTTGAAGCAGGAAGATAACGTAATGCCCAGTTAATAGTAGTATGACCCAACAATTGAGGAATAAGCGCAAGGAGCAGCAGATAAAGATAGGTCATGCTATTGTGTCCGAACAATGGCTGCCGCATGATAAGGCTTGCGCTGAGAAGAATTATCGTTGCCGCACCATAGAGAATGAAAATATAGTTAATCAGGGGCATTGATTGGCGCACCCGTCGACCGAGGAGGAGATAACCCGATGCCATCACCGCTCCGAGAAGAGCAAGGAAATTACCGTAAAGCGTATCCTCCCCGCCCCTCTGTCCGTTCCAACCGATCAGAATCGCCCCTGCCATTGCCAGGACGATGCCGATGAGCAAAGCGCGGGAGGTCTTCTCACGGAAAAAGAGATGCGCCCCAATACCGACAAAGATCGGATTTGTAGTAACCAACACAACCGAACTGGCCACTGATGTATATTGAAGAGAGGTGATCCAGAAGAGGAAGTGTAGACTCAAAAAGAGACCGCTGAACAGAGAAAGACGAATCTCCCGCTTACGTGTGCCGCACCACCAACCTGGCCGCAGCACAAACGGAGCGATGATCAACGCAGCTATTCCCATACGCCAGACGGCAACAGTAAGTACCGGAGCATCGGCTAATCTGATAAAGATAGCAGCCGATGACATCGCTACAATTGCCACCCCGATCGAGCCATAAAAGAAAAGAGATTTGCGCACTGTTGCTGCCATTATCTGATCTTATTTTGGAGTTACGCTCTGCAGTTCGCTGGATTTGAACTACGAACTTCTTTCCGAACCGTCAGTTAGTCATATGGTTTGCCGATATCACTCGGTGGCCGCGCTCTTCCCATTACGCCTGCCAAGACAGCGATTGTGATTAGGTAAGGCAACATCTGGGGGAATTGCACCGGAACCCCTATTCCTTGCAGTCTTATCTGGAGTGCATCAACAAATCCGAATAAGAGTCCTGCGGCTATGGCGCGATAAGGACGCCAATTCCCGAAGATCATCACTGCTAAAGCGATGAATCCGCGTCCCCCGGTCATCCCCCAGGAGAACATAGCGAGATGGCCTAATGCAAGATGGACGCCGGCCAACCCCGCTAACACCCCACTGATAACGACACATATATAGCGTGTCCGTTGGATATTAACCCCTGCGGTCGCCGCTGCCTTGGTGAACTCGCCTGTTGCACGAATATGCAGTCCCCAACGCGTTTTAAACAAAATTAGATGTGCAGCGATAACGATGATCACCATTAAAAAGACGGTAGGTGAATGCGGGCCGAGGAACTCACTGAGGACAGGAATGTCACGAATCAGAGGAATCTCCCACCGCGGAAGCCCGGTAACAGCAGCAGACGCTCCTCGCGAACCCCAAATCATTGCGCTTAGGTACGGGGTCAGTCCCAAAGCTAAAATATTTATCCCCAATGCACTTACGATCTGATTAGCGTTGTATTTGATCGACAAAAAGGCATGGACTAATGCTGCTAATCCACCGACGATCATCCCGACGATCATCCCCAGCCAAGGAGAACCGGTCCAATGACTGGTCGCCACGCCCCAAAAAGCGCCGAGCATCATCATCCCTTCAAGGCCAATGTTGATTACCCCGGCTCGTTCAGTGAATACACCACCAATTGCTGCTAAAACGAGTGGAGTAGCCATCCGCAGCATAGCAGCAAAGAGAGCAATATCCACAATATTCCATATATCGATCATTCTTTCTCCCCTCGTCGTTTCAGTATCTTCATCAGTTTAGGTGCTGCGATAAAGAGGATGACCATTGCCTGCAGGACAACTACGATATCGAGCGGAACAGGTGTAGCTCGCGCCACTGCCATCCCGCCTGTCCGCAGTGCACCGAATAAGAATGCAGATAGAATAACACCAACCGGATGTAATCGTCCCAGCAGACCGACAGCGATCCCGTCCCATCCCCAACCAGGGGAGAAGCCCTCCACAAACCGGCGAAAGACGCCTAAAATTTCTCCTGCGCCTCCTAATCCTGCCAACGCACCACTTATTACCAGCGCCACCACGATCGATCGGGTCACTGATACCCCTCCGGTCTCTGCTGCATGCGGGTTAAGGCCGGCCGCTCTTATCCCATATCCGATCGATGTCTTCCACAGAAACCAATATAAAATCAGCGCGCAGGCCAGCGCGATGAATATGCCGGTTGAAAGTTGTGTCGGCGGCATGATTCTCGCCAGCTCGGCAGAGGCCGCAATTCTCGGGGTATGCGGTATCCATCCTGGTGCTTTAAACGGGCCAAAGACAAGGTAACGCGTCAGCAGAATCCCTACATGGGCCAACATCATCGTCGTCACTACTTCGTGCACACCACGTTTTGCCTTGAGCAAAGCCGGAACCAGCACCCATAATCCACCGGCAATTGCTGCTGCCAGCAGAGCGAGCGAGATATGGATAAGCGGTGGCAGCGGTGGCAGAGCAAAACCGACCCAAGCAGCAGCAAATGCGCCGACTTGCAGCTGGCCTTCAGCGCCGATGTTGAAGAGTCCGCATTTAAAGGCGATCGAAAAGGCCAACCCAGTGAATATCAACGGAACGGTTCGTGTAAGGGTGAAACCGATCGCTAATCTACTGCCGAATGCACCGCGAAAGAGATACGCAAATGTCTCGCCGATCTGATGGCCGGTGACGACAAGAATTATTGCTCCAACGAGAAAAGCAGCCACTATCGCAGCCAGTTCAGGCCAAATTTTTATAACCGGAGATAGCATAAGCCAAACTATCGATCGTCCTACTACTTTCTTCTCAGCACTGGTAGGCGTTGTTATCATTATGATCTGTCCTTGGTCTCTCCTAACATCAACAGACCCAGTTCTCGGCGGGTCGGTCTGTCGCTCGTTGCAGTCAGTTTGCCATTGAATATCACAATTATTCTATCACTGAGCGCCATCACTTCATCTAAATCAGCTGAGACGAGTAAGACTGCTACACCTTGATCGCTCAATTCGATCAATTTACGGCGCACATATTCTGCTGCTTTTACATCCAAGCCGCGGGTCGGTTGGGCAGCAATAACGAGTGTCAGTTCTCGGTTAAATATCCGCGCTACAACGACGCGCTGTTGGTTTCCACCGGAGAGAGAACGTGTCACTGTCTCACGATTCGGTGTCTGGATCTGAAACTCGTCAATGCGCTGATCAACAAAACGCCGTATAAAACGATACTTTAATTGGGAAAGGAACCCCTTAAATAGCGGCTGCTCGTGATCACCTAAGATCAAATTTTCCATAACGGAAAAATCAAGGACTATTCCCCGTTGGTGTCTATCTTCGGGAATATGACGAACCCCGTGATCAAGAGCTGCTTTAGGCGATATCCCAGCGAGATCGACGCCGTTGAGCATTATTTTACCGCTTGTTGGTCTCCTTAGTCCGGTAAGGACTTCAACCAGTTCTGTCTGTCCGTTTCCTTCTATACCGGCAATTCCCAGGATCTCTCCGGCATGAAGCTGAAACGATGCTCCAGTGAGAGCCACTACGCCGCGATCATTGATAGCGGTGATCTCCTCTCCCTGCAGAATCAATTTTCCATTGCTCGCTTTTTTTGCCCGTCTTGTCGGAACCATCTTCGACCCGATCATCATCTCGGTCAATTCATTCTCATCTGTTCGGCTGATCTCCACTGTGCCGATAGTTTTGCCGCGACGCAGGACAGTCGCGCGGTCGCAAATCGATAAGATCTCTTTCAGTTTATGGGCAATAAAAATGATCGTCTTTCCCTGATCGCGGAGCGCACGCAACGAGGTAAAGAGATCATCGATCCCCTGAGGAGTGAGGACTGACGTCGGTTCATCGAGAATGAGTACATCAGCTTGGCGGTATAAGATCTTCAATATCTCCACCCGTTGCCGGGTTCCCAGTGGTAGTGCTTCGATCATCGCATTCGGATCGATTTTAATCTTGGCAGCAGCAGCGAACTGAGCCACTCGCGAAGATATATCGCGCGACCGCAGCACGAGCCCTGGTGGCTCAAAGCCCAATACCACATTCTCTGCCACCGTCATATTAGGAATAAGCATAAAATGCTGGTGCACCATGCCAATCTTCAATCCAATCGCCTTGGCGGGATTGTTGATCTGCACCGGTGCACCATGCAAGTAGATCTGTCCGCTGTCAGGCCGATACAATCCATACAGGATACTCATCAAGACACTTTTACCGGCACCGTTCTCCCCCAGTAATCCGTGAATCTCTCCCTGAGTAACGGAAAAATTCACTCGATCATTGGCCAGCACTCCCGGGAAGCGCTTGGTGATCTCTACCATCTCAACTGTCGGTGCTCGTTTATCTTCTGTCATCGATTATCAAATTCTCCGCTATATTGCCGGTTACTATAAGAGCTCACTCCTTGGCACTCTTTACGAGACGGGGGGGGGGCGAACCCGTTGGCCGTCCCCGATTATGATTGACAGCCCAATCGTTAGATATCATCCTCATCAGGGATGATGATCAAGCCATCGATGATCATCTGACGTGCACCGATGACCATCGCGCGTACTCTCTCTGGCAGGTATACCCTGCTTACGCGCTCGACATCCGGCACCAAGAAGCATATCCCGGCCACGCCTTCAGCCAGACCGAATATGTGTATTCCTGGTTCAAATTTACCTTCTATGGCAGCGCGTGTCTTCCAATAGGCTGCAGTGTCGATCCCTTTGATCATCGAAGCAATGATGTGGTACGGTGCTATATGGGCTTGGTCAACATCGACCCCGATAGCGAAATTACCTGTCGCTACTGCCGCATCAAAGACACCTAAGTTTGTTTTGCCGGCTGGAGCGAAGATAATATCGACTCCGGCTCCATAATGGGCCAATGCATGTTCTTTACCACCTGCCGGATCACCAAATGATCCTACGTAGGTTACATCAACGATTGCATCGGGATTGACCCACCAAACACCGGCCTGGAAACCTGCCTGGAAACGGCGGATTATCGGTACATCCATCCCCCCGACAAATCCGACGCGGTTCGTTGCGGTCATCATTCCAGCAACTATCCCGACCAGGAAGGAACCCTCGTTTTCGCGGAAGATTAACGAAGCGACGTTCGGTTCATCGACCACGGCATCTAAGATGATGAACTTCTGTTCGGGAAATTCCGGCGCCACTATGGCAAGCGCATCCGCCTGCAGGAACCCTACGGCAAAGATAACTTTATATTGTCCGGTTAGCGCAAAATCACGCAATAACATCTCAAAGTCTCCGATTGCCGCCGGCTCAACATAATCGAGCGGCACATCCATTGCCTCAGCCGCCCAACGGACTCCAGCAAAGGTAAAGTCATTGAATGACTTGTCACCAAGGCCACCGATCGATAATACGATCCCTACCCGATCTCTCGCTGCATACGCGGTGAATCCAACAATTGTCACCAGCAGTAAGCTGACCAGCAATAGCGAAACGGCTAAATTTCTCTTATTCATATTCTGTACCTCCTATCTCTTTTGGTTAGATTAATTTTTATCGCTTATCGCTCTTACCCACCACAGTGATGGTGCGTCTTTAAAGTCTCTTACCTTCTCCTGTTTACTCCTCTCTCAACTTGCACGCCTTTGTTACAGAGAGGGGGGCGACCCGTTGGCCACCCCCGGTCATGATTTACAGCCCAATCGTTAGATATCATCCTCATCAGGGACGATGATCAAGCCATCGATGATCATCTGACGTGCACCGATGACCATTGCTCGTACTGTCGCTGGCAGGTATACCCTGCTTACGCGCTCAACATCCGGCACCAAGAAGCATATGCCGGCTACACCTTCAGCCAGACCGAATATATGTATCCCTGCTTCTAATCTGCCTTCTGCTGCGGCAACTGTCGCCTTATATGTAGCTGTGACAAGCCCTTTGATCATGCTGGCGACGATATAATCGGGCGCAAGGTGTGCTTGATCGACATCGACTCCAATAGCGAGTTTATCGAGTTCTGCCGCAGCTTCAAAGACACCCAAGATCGTCTTGCCGGACGGCGAGAAAATAATATCTGCACCACGCTTGTAATGCGCGATTGCATGTTCTTTCCCACCTGCTGGATCTCGGAATGATCCTACATAGGATACATCGATGATTGCATCAGGGTTGACCCACCAAACACCGGCCTGGAAACCTGCTTGGAAGCGGCGAATGATCGGCACGTCCATTCCCCCGACAAATCCGATACGACCTGTTTCAGTCATCATCCCAGCGACTATCCCGACCAGGAAAGACCCTTCATTTTCACGAAAGATCAACGAAGCGACGTTCGGTGCATCGACTACCCCATCTACGATGATGAATTTCTGATCGGGGAATTCTGCTGCCACCACGGCAAGTGCTTCCATCTGCAGGAAACCAACAAGGATGATGATCTTATAGGCGCCCGTCATAGCAAGATCGCGCTGCAGCATCTCAAAGTCCCCGATCGCTAGCGGCTCGACAACGTCGATCTCTAAACCGAGTAACTCTGCCGCCATGCTTGCCCCTTTAAAAGTGTAGTCATTGAATCCTTTGTCACCGAGGCCACCGATCGATGTTACCACTCCTATTCGGTTACCGGCTGCGTGAGCGGTGAATCCGACCATTGCCACCAGCAGTAAACCGGTCATCAACAACGTTACGACTAAATTTCTCTTCTTCATGTTCTATACCTCCATTTATTTCAGTTAGAAAAATTGATTGCGTCGTTTGAACTTATGCGCCACTTTCATGGCGATAGTGATCGCTTCTTCTTAGAGTCTATCTATCACCTCCTGTTTGTTGCTCGCATACCCTCACCCAACCATCTGCCAAACAAGGTATAGTACATAATACGATAAATATCAGTATTATCAAGAATCCCTAATTCGTCGATCAGCTCCGCGTTAAGCCCTTTAGCGCGGACCACAATACCACCTGCCAAGTCATGGCGTGTTGCCCAGACCACTGCAAATGGGAAGCGGTTACCAACTCTGTCCGGTGCTGACCAGAACGGTGCGGTATGAGCACCGTCGATGCCATCCATCGGGACATTTGTCCATTCGCCCTCTACAGAGTTGTTCTGACCATCGGGTACCTTATCAACATCATTGGGCCTCCATATGGGCCATACAGGTGGTGAAATGATGTGCTTGCCACCAGCACTACTATCGGCAGTAGTAATCAGTAAAGTCTTTGGGTTATTCGCAATAAAGCCTGCGAAGACCCCGAAGGCTTCATCCGCACGCCTTCCGGCCTCAAACGAACCGCTGGCGTTGGAATTATTACCAAAATTGTCAGTTCCTTCCTCCTCGGCAACGATGAAAATACCCTTTTCCTGCGCCCTCGGATTGCGGCCAAGGATCTGTAATGTTGCCTTTGCCATCTCATATATAGTAGGAGCCCAGGGCCAGTAAAGCGGAAGTCCCTCAGCACGCAGAACTTCTTCCGACGCACAATTGAAGGTATGCCCACAGGCAAATACACCCAACACTCTGGTTATTGCCGGGTCGGCTGCTACTTCCATCAGCTCATCACGGGTAAAGACGACGGTGTATCCGAGTGCTTTAGCTCTCGCAATAAGGTTAATGCCATCCGCACGCCTACCGACTCCGTGGCGACCCTCAATGCCCGCAGGGAGAAGCCACCTCTCCCCTCCGCTTAAGATGACATCAACCCCGGATTTGATAATCTGTTGAGCAATATACTCTCTCTCTCTGAAGCGGCATTTTACGGAAGCTACAAATACAGCTGTGCCGGGCTCGGTCATACACCCAGTCCCAATAAGAGCCGTAGCAAAGCCGGCCTCTATTGCTTCTTCCATAATCGACATCTGTTTACCAGAAAGGGCAGTGATTACCTCGTGTCCATCCAGACCGAAGCTATCATACAACACCTTTATCCCATAGGCATGCACTGTTGCCCCACCATGGGAGCTGGCAGTCAATGCATCCCGCATGTGTTCAGTGTAAAGTGCCATATACGGCAGTCTATCCCAATTAAGCCTGCTATCCGGCCCCTTGAGGTAGGTGCGTAGGGCATTCCAGTGGCTAAGCCCGTAGCCATCAGGATGGAAGAAGATCACATTGCGGGGGCTTGCGTTTCTGTCAGCTGCACCTCCTGTTATGACAAAACTTATCGATAAAACTACTAATACGCTTGCAATTGTAAAGCCTATCCAGGTTACAGTTTGTCGGTTCATTTCTTCTCCTCTTTGTATTTGGATGAATCAGTCTGCTTGTTTACGCAGCGACCCTTTTCTCATCTGCGTGTGCTTATCACCTCCTTCCTCGCGCTCTGTCTCTGCGAAGAGACGAAAATATCCTCTCTATTAATTATACATTATGTTATACATTATGCCAATACGTACGGCTGTCAAAAAAAATGGTATCGTTCAAATGTGGTTGATACATTACTAACAAACCTTTATACTGCCCTTTATGGGCACAAAGAAGTTCTGGCGCATGGTAGAGAATACAATGATTAAGGTAATTAAGCAAACTGCACCAATAGTAGC
>JAJHSB010000008.1 GCA_022684035.1 Candidatus Acetothermia bacterium
AGCCTGCCTCTTGAATTCTAAGCTGAAACTTCTCTGATTCTTCATGGCAAGATCCTTTCTCCTTTCGATTATACTCTGACCCTGCCAGACCTTCCTAATCCTCCTAACCTGAAGTGTCCAGTCTCAGGGGTTCACTCCAGCGAACTCATTTTTCTTGTGCATTTTCTTGTGCATTTTGCATCTTCTGTTTCATTGTATTGATGATTGCAGTGAGGCGGCGGAGTTTTGCTAATCCGGTATCACGCAGAGTAATTGTCGCATCGACATGGCCAATCTTCCCGCAAAGGGCAATGGTGTAGCACTCTGTGCCGTCACAGATGATCTTCAGTGCCACGTCGGCATAAGGGCAGTCTATACCAACAAAGACCGCAACATCATATCGATTGTGGCCAATGATCAGATCAGCGTGATATGGATTGATCTCTACAGCGGTTCGCATTGCGGGATAATCAGGGCGAATATCCATCACTGGCAGAATCTCCGCGCCGATCGCTGCGGCCAGTTCCCGTAAGACCTTGGCTTTGTCGGGCGCTCCTTCTTCCCATGTCCAGAGGATGATGCGGCCGGGTGCGAAGATAACCGGTTTTTTAGCCGATAAAAGCTTTTCTGCGATCCGCTGCAGCGCTTCTTCCTCTGCAATCAGGCTCCCCTCCACCAGCGCTTTATCTTCTACTGGGTGCGACATCTGCAAAATCGGCTCGGGAGAGAGTAAGTTTTGGTAGCGGTTACTATCGTTTAACAGACTCATTTTTGCACCTCACAAGCTTTCTCAATGCGTACGGCAGCGACTTTGAGACCAGAGACGACCGACATATTACAGACAGCCGGATCAGAGAGAACGTTGACCGCTGTCTCGGCAAAATGAAAGCTCATGCAGACTACGCCGGGTAAGACTTGATCAGTGATCTCTATCTTCGAGACGATCGATCCGCGACGGGAAGTAATCTTGGCAATATCATGTGCGTTTAGTCCCAGTCTTTCCGCGTCTTGCGGGTTAATCGCCATCAATTCCTCTTCTAAGAGGCGATTTAAACCGTCTGTCTTGGCGGTCATCGTCCTGGTGTGATATTGATAGAGCTTACGGCCGGTAGTCAAGATAAAGGGGTACTCTTTATCGACAACGTCAGCAGCGAGTCGCCGGTACTCTACAGTGGAGAATTGCCCGATGCCGCGGGCAAATTTGTCTTTGTGTAAAATAGCCGTACCAGGATGTTCGACTGCCGGGCAGGGCCATTGCAGACCACCGGTCTCCAGCCGTTCATAACTCATCCCCAAAAAATAGTGCGGGGTGAGGATTCTTATCTCATCCCATATCTCTTGGGGTGACGAATAATGCCAATCCAGTCCACATCGCCGCGCCAATTCTTGGATGATTTCCCAGTCAGCCTTACTCTCTCCCTTTGGTTTGATAGCCTGACGGACGCGCTGTACACGCCTCTCTGTGTTTGTAAAGGTGCCGTCCTTCTCGGCAAAGGAGGCAGCAGGCAAGACAACATCGGCAAGTTGCGCTGTCTCAGTTAAGAAGATGTCCTGTACCACCACAAAGTCCATCTCTTCTAAACACCGGCGCACGTGGTCTGTGTCGGGATTGGATAGGACTGGGTTCTCTCCGACAATATACATGACACGATTTCGTCTACTTGGATTATGATGAAACATCTCAGCAATGGTGCGACCAGGTAAATCTGAGAGCTCAACCTTCCATGCCTTGGAGAACTTGGCTCGGATCTCGTCACTAACGCTCATCCCTTTGTAGACCGGACGCTCAAACTCAATGCTGTCGGTGATCAGCTTGCTGGGATCTACTTCTTCTGCCGGCTGTAGAGATTTGTCTTTCTCTAATTTTAAGCGCCGCCAGTAGGTCCCTGTATCACGATCACCGTACACCGGCTGGTAGCCGGGGAAGACATTAGGTAAGCAACCCATATCGCAGGCACCCTGGACATTGTTCTGACCGCGCAGCGGATTCATCCCGGCATGCGGTATACCCAGATTGCCGGTAAGTAATGATAAATTAGTCAGAGCAACGACGTTCTCTGTGCCGCAAGTGTGCTGCGTCACTCCCATACAATAGATGATGGAACCACTTTTGCCGACAGCAAAGAGCCGTGCAGCACGCACGATATCTTCCGCTGATACGCCAGTTATCAGTGCGACGTATTCCGGAGTGTACTTCTCCACCATCGATGATAGATATTCGAACCCCTGGGTGCGTTTCTTGACGTAGTCTTTATCTTCGAGACCTTCCTTGATGATTACATGGACCAGCCCGTTGAATAAAGCTACGTCTGTGCCCGGTTTAAACTGGAGATGGAGAGTAGCGATCTTTGCCAGCGGAATAACCCGCGGATCGGCAACGATCAGTTTTGCTCCTTTTCGAACGGCTTCGCGGATCCGATAACCGATGATAGGATGATTTTCCGTGGTGTTGGAGCCAGTTACAAAGATGACGTCAGCTCCGGTGATCTCCGCGATGGTATTGGTCATCGCTCCGCTTCCGAGCACAGTGGCCAGACCGACCACGGTGGGAGCGTGTCAAAGGCGTGCGCAGTGATCAATGCTATTGGTGCCGAGGCAACGAAGAAGTTTTTGGAATAGGTAATTCTCCTCGTTGGTGATTCTGGCTGAACTTAAGCCGGCCAGCGCCTCAGGGCCGTACCTATCTTGTGCCTCTTTAAACTTGGTTGCTACCAGTTCAAGCGCCTTATCCCAAGAGGCTTTAACAAAGGCACCGTTCCGTTTGATCAGCGGCGTAGTCAATCGATCCGGGTGGTCGATAAAATGATAGCCGAAGCGTCCTTTCACGCAGAGCTGGCCTTTATTGATCGGATTATCTCGATCGCCCCTGACAGAGACTACTTTGTTTCCTCGTACGCCCAGCTGGATACCGCAACCGGTGCCGCAGTAAGGGCAGATCGTTGTGACTACACGATCCGGACGTTGATAATCTTTAATGATCAACGCTCCGGTAGGGCAACGGACTACACATTCACCGCAGGATTCGCATACTGATTCATTAATCGGCTTATTCATCAGAGTGCTGATCTTGGTCTCATAACCGCGAAACGCAAAGTCAAGCACACGAACGCCATTGATCTCTTCGCAAGTTCGAACACAGATACCGCAAAGTACACACTTATTGGGATTACGGATGAAGAACGGATTGGAATTATCAATCGGATGGTCTCCTGCGGTTTGCCTCAAGCGCTGGAGATGATCTGCCTCAATCCCGATATAGGCGGCGATATCCTGAAGTTTGCACTCTGTATTCCTGACACATTGGAGACATTCCGCATGATGGTTTACAATTAAAAGTTCAGCTGCTATGCGACGCACCTTGTTTATCACTGGGGTTTCCGTCTGCACTACCAACCCCTCTTCAACCGGCGCCTTGCAGGAGATGGTAAGGCCTCGCCCTTCGATCTCAACTACACACAACCGACATCCCCCAAAGGGTGTTAAGTCAGGGTGATCGCACAGATGTGGGATATAAATGCCGTGCGCAAGTGACGCCCTCAGAATGGTATTCCTTTCGTTTGTCTCAATCTTGCGGCCGTTGATTACAAAAGTAATTTTTCGCATGCTTTTAATCTCCGCTTACCAGTCGTCCTGGAACAGATTCCACCGCACTGAAGCGCTCCGGACAGACGCTCAGGCATATTCCACATCTGGTGCATTTATTCTGGTCGATCACATGGATTTTTTTTCTATCACCTGTGATTGCATTGACCGGGCATTGCCGTTGGCAAGCTGTACAACCAGTGCATTTATCCGGTACGATATAATAAGAAATAAGCGCCTTGCATCGCTTTGCCGGACATTGCTGCATCAATATATGTGCCTCGTATTCCGCGCGGAAATAGCGGATGGTAGAGAGGACAGGATTAGGCGCACTCTGCCCCAGCCCGCACAGCGAGCCGATCTTTATCCCTTCACCCAACTCAATGAGCAGATCAATATCCGCCATCCTCCCCTCTCCCTTAGTAATCGCAGTGAGGATCTCCAGCATCTGTAAGCTTCCCAAACGACATAACGAGCACTGACCGCAACTCTCTTTTTGGGTAAAGTCAAGGAAATAGCGGGCGAGGTCAACCATACAGGTCTCCTCATCTACCACTACCATCCCGCCGGAGCCCATCATTGAACCGGCAGCAGTGAGTGAATCAAAATCGATCGCAGTGTCGAGTAGACTCTCCGGCAGAACGCCGCCCGAGGGGCCGCCAGTTTGTACCGCCTTGAACTTTTTGTTATCGGGAATCCCCCCGCCGATACCGAAGATAATTTCACGGAGAGTAATTCCCATCGGAACTTCGATCAGTCCGCAGTTTACCGTCTTACCGGTAAGAGAGAAGATTGCCGTGCCTTTACTCTTTTTCGTGCCAATACTACTAAACCAATCCGCTCCTTTATTGATGATCCAGCGAATCGCAGCAAATGTTTTCACATTGTTAAGCAGAGTAGGCTTATTCCATAATCCTACTTCGGTAGTGCGAGGACGGGGAAGCGGCTTCGGCATCCCTCGTTTACCTTCGATCGAGAGGACCAGAGCAGTAGACTCACCGCAGACAAAGGCGCCTGCTCCAGGGAAAATCTCGATATCGAATCCAAATCCGCTACCGAAAATATCTTCTCCGAGAAATCCTTCTTCTCGCGCCTGAACGATCGCAGATCTAAGTCGTTTAACTGCCAGAGGATATTCTGCACGCACATAAATGTAACCCTGAGCAGCACCGACAGCGTAGCCAGCAATAATCATCCCCTCAAGAACAGAATGCGGATCCCCTTCTAAAATCGAGCGGTCCTGAAACGCGCCTGGATCACCTTCATCAGCATTACAGACAACATACTTTTCATTTTCAGCTGCCTGGTAACAGCTCTCCCATTTACGCCCCGTTGGAAAGCCAGCTCCCCCAAGTCCGCGCAACCCAGAGTCTTTGACCTGTTTGATAACCTGCTCCGGCGTCATCTCAAGGAGTACTTGGCGTAACGCCTGGTAGCCGCCGTTGGTAAGATAGTCGTCGATCTCTTCTGGATCGATGTAGCCACAGTTTTTAAGGACGGTGCGCTGTTGTCGCTGATAGAAAGCAATATCACGGTACCGCGGTATCGCTTCTCCAGTCACAGGAGAATGGTAGAAGAGTCGCTCTACCAGTCGTTCGCCCGGTAAGAATGACCGCGCGATCTCTGGTACATCGTCCACTTTGACCTCTGAGTAAAGAAGGCCCTCGGGCTCGATAATGACAACTGGATCAAGTTGGCAAAAGCCGTGGCAGAGGCCGGTTCGTTTGACTTGAACACTATCCGCCATACCTAATTGAGCTATCTCTCTCTTGAGTGCCGTGTAAACTTGTTCGGCTCCTGCTGATATACAGCATGTCCCCTGACCAAGAAGGAGAGTCTTAACTGGTATCTTGCTCCTTTCCTTTCGAATCACTAAATATTCCCCTTACTCGTTTGGGAGTTAATCGACCATGAACATCTTTGTTGTTCACCATTATGCATGGCGCCAGCGCACAACAACCAATACAAGCAACGGATTCCAGAGTAAATTCCAGATCAGGAGTTGTTTCGCCTTCCTTGATGTTGAGGTAATTTTCAATCTCTTCAAGGATTTGTGGTGCCCCTTTCACATGACATGCTGTGCCGCGGCACACCATTACTCGGTTCCTTCCAGTAGGGGTCAGCCTGAATTGGGAGTAAAATGTCGCGATCGCAAAGGCTTCACTCTCGGGTATACCAGTGAATGTGGCAATCATCACGAGTGCTTCTTCAGGTAGGTAGCCGAGTTCTGTTTGTATTTCCTGTAAGATCGGCACCAACTCATGCCGTTTACCTGTGTAACCGGTGAGAATATCCCTAACTCGCTCCATCACTAAAAGAGCCCTTTTACTTTGCCTGTCTCCACATCAACATCAATCCGGCGATAGGCTGGGTCAGAGGCTGTCCCTGGCATCAAGGTTATCGTCCCTGCTACTGGAACTACGAACCCAGCTCCGTTATAGATGAAAATATCGCGAACCGGCAGAGTCCATCCGCGGGGAGCGCCTTTACGAGTCGGATCATCAGAGAGAGAGAGATGAGTCTTCACCATACAGGTGCCGAGTCGGGAAAGATATTTATCTGCTTCGATCTTCTGGGCCTTGACCGCTGCTGTATCTGTATAACTCACACCGTCTGCTCCGTAAACCTCTTTGGCGATCAGTTCGATCCGTTGCCGAAGCGGCATTTCCAGGCCGTACAGTAGCTTAAAATCATTCTTCTCTGTACAGGCATCGATAACTGCATCAGCAAACTCCAGTGCTCCTGCGCCGCCGCGCAACCAGTGTTGGGAGACAGCAACACGCGCACCAGTAGCAGTGGCTATCTTTCGTACTAAGTTGATCTCTGCCTTTGTATCGGAGGAGAATGCGTTTATACAGACCACGGCATTGATGCCAGCCTTTTTCACAGTCTTTATATGATGAATTAGGTTTTCGCATCCTTTCTCTACCCAGGGTAAGTTCTCCTTCAAATAAGCCGGGTCCATCGGTTGTCCTGGCGGCAGAGCAGGGCCACCACCGTGGCTCTTTAAGGCACGGATAGTAGCTACCACAACTGCACAATGTGGTTTGAGCCCACTATAGCGACACTTAAGGTTCCAGAATTTTTCAAACCCAATATCAGCCCCAAAGCCGCTTTCGGTAACATGGTAATCGCAGAGTTTCAGACCCAATCTGTCGGCAATGATTGAAGACTGGCCAATCGCAATATTTGCGAATGGACCAGCATGGACGAGAACCGGCTGCCCTTCAATTGTCTGCATTACATTGGGATTTAGCGCCTCTACCATCCACGCGGTCATCGCTCCTGCTACTTCTAAATCCTCGGTAGTGATCGGCTTGCCTCTTTGATCATACGCAACCACAATCTTGCCCATCCGTTCTCGCAAGTCTTGTAGACTCACTGCGATGGAGAGTATCGCCATCACCTCCGAACTTACAGCGATATTGAACCCAGATTCCATGGTAAGACCGTCTTGCTTGCCGCCTAATCCGATAATGATATTACGTAGCGCTTGTGCGCAAAAATCGATAACCCAACGTAATTCTACGTTCTTCGGATCGATCGCCAGCCGCTTGAGACCGCGTTTAGCCAACTGTGCATCGGTATAATTATTCTCATGCTGCATCCGTGAGGTGAGCGCAACCATTGCCAGGTTATGGGCATTGATGATTGCATTGATATCACCAGTAAGGCCTAACGAAAAGGGGGTCAGAGGGATGCACTGCGCGAGGCCGCCCCCGGCCGCTCCTCCTTTAATATTCATCGTTGGACCGCCGGACGGCTGTCTGATCGCGGCCAATGCATTTTTACCCCGTTGGCCCAGACCTTGCACCAAGCCGATCGTCGATGTGCTCTTCCCCTCACCGAGCGGGGTAGGGGTGATCGCAGTCACATCGATGTACTTGGCATCAGGCCTATCCTTCAGGCGACGTAGTACCGTTGTAAAATCTATTTTAGCCACATAATGCCCGTAGGGCAGAAGCTCTGCTTGCTTAAGTCCCATCTCATCTGCCAGTTGCACAACCTTCTTCATCCTCTGTTCAGCATCTTCTGCAATCTGCCAATCTTTGTATCGAGTAGGGTCAAGGGCCATCTTTGTTTCTCCTTGTTTAGTTATGAGTCGGGATGATAAGTGTCAAGTTCGTAATCTGTACTTTCCCATTCGGTTCTATTCTTGCACCGTTGTTTTTCTTGATTGATCTTCGGTTTTGCTTTGTAACCTCCCACAGATCATCACCTTGATTTAGCCGTCAGGCAAGTGCCAGCATATCTTCGGATCACAGATTCTCAAAAGTATATCCTATGTAGCTGGAAAAATGCAACTTAAGTTGCCGAGCAAGGCCAGAGGTCAATCGGAGAAGAGTAAAAAATGGAGCTGCGTTGCCATTTTCTCTCTTCCTGTGATCATCCTAACCCGGACAAGCCGGAAATCCCAATGACCAAATCTCAATTTCCAAACAATAACCAAATCCCAATAACCAAACTTCTATGAGCGATTTGTCAACAATCGAGGAAAAGACTCCGGCCTTTCTGTTTGAGATTTTGGTCA
>JAJHSB010000025.1 GCA_022684035.1 Candidatus Acetothermia bacterium
CTGACACGGGGCAGGCATTTCCAGTCATTCGGGTCTAGCCTTGATAGGTGCTATACTGGACAGGACCAATATTCGGGAGCGATTAGATAAGGTGATGTTGCCGGGACATCCATTTCCGGAGATCAGCCACGGTGAGGTGGCTACAGCCATGATTGGGCTTATCTGCCTGGGCAAGCCCGACTTCGATGGCTATGTCCCCATTTTTGCTTATGTAGGGGATGATCGCCTACAACCTGTTGAGGTTGATTGGAAAGGTGTGCCTGCGGGAGGCTGACGCCCCTATTCGGAAGCAGGTTTTACGACGCCGGGTGCGCAGCGTGATACAGGATCTGGTCTATCTAGCCTGCCGATTAGTGAGGCATGCTCGGCGCCTCTGGCTCTCCTTCGGGAGGTACTGTCCCTGGTTTGACACCTGGCGGCGGATATATCTGCGACTGGCTCCGACCTGAGGGGTGAGAACATTGTAGCTGCGCATCGACCAAATATTCCAATATCCTTTGCTAAGCTCGGCTGGTAAATTGCTGCTATCTCGAATCCGGAGACCCCTCAAAATGAGCGATGAAGGGTACTTAACAACCTTTTGTTTTTGTGGTATAGAGTATTTGTAAGCCATGAGCGGGTAAGTCGTCCATCCTTCACGGATTCAGGGTTATGTAAAGTTAGTATCTTACGAACCGTGAACGCAACAAACCCATTTTTTGCTATACCTATTCGAAAGAACAGGCGATCAGTGGAACAATCATCTCATTTTCAGTGATCCCCCCATGCATCCCTTTCAGATAAAGTCCTTTTGTGTAGGGATAATTGAGGGTGGTTGCTCCGGTTGAGATAACGATCAAGTTCCCGATACGGTCGATAGTCTCTGGTTTGGTCTGTCCAAGGCCGAAGAGGCCGCTCTGTAATGCATCTTGTGATTGCAAGCAGAGAAGATCAACAGGTAAATTCTGCTTGATAAATCTGGCTGCTGCTTCTTCTTGACCTGGTTTCGTATACAGATAGGCGGCGCGGGCATCGCCAACCGGTGGTAGGAATAAGGCATCTGTCAACTTGGGATACTCAGTGATGTCGATGTAATCTGAACGACCAACAGTCGCAAAGCCGTGATCAGAACAGATAAGTAGAAGTGTATCTTCGATGCGACCTGATAGTTCTCGTTCCAAAGATGCAGCGAATGAACGTAGTTCGGCCGTGAACTCTTCTGTTTGTGGGCCATAGGTATGAGCGATCGTATCAGTCATCCCCCAATATATATTGATGAGCATCTTCGTGCGCGTTCGCTGCAAAAGTCTGCGTACCTGCACCAGCATATCCGATGAGCTGTGAATAAAATTAATTGAATCCGTGCCACGGTAGAGCATGTGTGACAGACCGCTCTCCTGGATATGACGGCTGAGAAAGACGTGTGAGTTGACACCCCGCGGTGCTAATCGCTGGTAGAGGGTCGGAAGTCCGAGAAACTTCTCCACATCGATACCGATATCGAGCGCTGAATCACCTTTCGTGTTCCCCAGCACCGACATTTTAATCATATTAGTGATCGCACCGATCTCTTTCAGATAGAGGCGATAACCGAGTATCCCATGCTCTTCTGGTGTCGCGCCGGTGCTGTATGTCGGCAAGGCAGCAGCAGTGGTAGAGGGGAAGACCGAGGTCAGCGGCAGCATCATTCCATTCTTAATCAATTGGTGAAAATAGAGATCCGGGAAGAGCCGTAAATGTTCCTGCAGGTGATAGTATCCCAAACCGTCGATGATAATCAACACTACTCTACGCGCTGAGCAGTCGATCTTTTGCGTCAGATGGCGTGTGAGAGTATTATTCCCTGTCTGATCACCAAAGAGAGAGAGAATCATCGGCGGTATGTTGCAGATCGAATAACCGGCATAATCAGGGAAGATATCTCCCTTGCGGCGTGTTATTCCCGCTAATTCGGTAGAATGGATTTGTTGTTCGATATCCATATACACAAAAACGCCACGACCTTTTAGCAAGCAGATAAGAAATTCGAGCTACCAAAGAAAGCATATATTTTTAGCGAAAAAATTCAACCTCAGTTGCAAAGCAAGACCGCTCATTCGCCTCCTTTGTGAAGACTTATCACCATTTAGCCGGTCGATAATCTTGCTTCACGTTCATCGAGCAACTGGGGGAGCTGAGCCAATGTGGTGATATCACCGCTAATATTGTTACGGGATAACATAATTGGAACGAGACCGGCAGCGAGTGCAGCTTGACGATCTTCCGGCTGATCGCCGATATAATAACCGCGCGATACTTCCAGCCGCTCTTTCATCTGCTCGAGCATATCCGGCGCTGGTTTGGCCGATTTAAGATCTTCCCATGCCGCTCCCCGGCCGATCCATAAACGAAAGTAACGTTGCAAAGAGAATTTTGCTATCACCAGGTCAACGACATGTTGGGGTGAGTTGCTGACCAATACCATTGGAAAACGCGAGAGGAGAGTATCTAATGCGTCAATATCAGGATATAGACTGATCTCTCCTGTTTCCAATGCTCTCAGTTTCTCGCGTTGATAATTCTCATCACGTTTATCCCATAATTTTGCCGGGTCAGTGATTCCATAATGCTCGCAGAACTGGTCGATATTCTCTTTCAAGTTGGTGAGGTAGAGTAGGCGAGCATTCTCATCAGACGCCGGAATATTAAACTGACGCAGCGTCGCCTTGAATGCCCGTTCGAGCCAACTATCCGGATAAAGGTCATCAGAACGGAGAATGACTCCATCCATATCAAATCCAACGACTAATTTGGAATTCATTCTTATACCATCCTTTGAGCGATCGTTATTCCGTGGTTTTTAAGTTCAGTGACAAAGTAAGACGCAGGAACGGCTAATTCCGGAATGAGCGCGCCGTGCTCTTTGATCTTTCCACGGACTAACATTAAGGCGATCACTGCGATAGCAGCCCCGTTGACGCGTACTATCACTCTCTGGTCAGTGGACTGATCGTGACAAAGGATAAGTTCGAAGATGAGCGTCTTAGTCTCCTGTGCCGCGGTATGATTGTAGATTCCTTGTACTGTGATACGTATAAGGAGAAGATTCGGTACCATATAGAACTGATCATGGAGAAGTTTGACCATCAATTCAGCGGGGATTACCTCCTGGCCGTCAATCTGTACCGGTTCTTCATCAAAGAGACCAAGATCGACGAGCGCCTTGAGCTTCGCACAGCAACGCCGGCGTGCGACCACTTTGTAGGCAAAATTTTCTACTTTCCGGTTGGTGAGCAACGGTAATAGCGCAGTTCCTCGGGCGATATTGAATCTCTCTAATTGGCTGGACAACCCGGTGAATGATATCGGTTCGACCTCTGTCAGGGAATTGACCGTACCAGCATTACCCCGGCGGATGACAGGCGCCGGCGTTGTGCACGCACGGATGAACGCACGCGGAGAAGAGAAGATCTGGCAAATAGGCAGGCCGTTCTCCTGCTGGGCAAGTAAGCCGAGATTGATTTGTAAAGAGTTGATATGCGTAAATTTCTCCATCGCTGCCAGTGCGAGTAGGCCGATCCCGCCGTTGAAAAGATCGCAATTGGGAATTATCGTTACCCCTGCCTCTTTTGCCGCACGATCAAGGGCAAGTTGTGCTTGCAGAGCGGTATCTTCGCCGCTCAGAGTGCAGAAATGAGTCTTTGTTTCGACTGCGGCTTCAGCTAAACTGCCGCTGAGGAAATAAGGAGCGAGACTGATTGCGACAGCACAATCGTCCATCACCTCACGCACTGCACGGAGCGCCGTGGGATCGAGCTGCATTGGGACGACCCGTTGATCACCAATCTGCTGAGCAAGGTTGCGTGCTGATGTCAACTCGCGTGCTGCGACGTATATCGTATCTATTTCGCGGTGTTGAATGAGTTGACCAACGATTGCTTCGCCCATCTCTCCTGCACCGATGAGCAGTATTTTCTCTTCTCTCCTTAGCTGCAACGGCGCTGAGGAACTTATTGTGTCCATAGAACCATTTAACTGCTCAATCACTTACCTCTCCTCGTCGGGACGAAAAACGGTGCGTACGGTCGATAAGATGGCGTAGTTTGATATCGTATTGTGCGATGAGCTCAGCACGCGCAGATCGAGGCAGACCGGCACGACGCAACGTGCGGTCGAACGATCTTACCGCCTGCCATTTAGCGATGACAAAGAAGATGGCGGCCATCCCTAAGCTACTGATTAACTTAAGGATGGCGATGCTGATTCCAATCAGAATAAGGAATTTCCGCATGTCAAGCCTGTCCTTAGGACGGGTCTGATTCAGTCTCTTTCCTCTTCCTCGTTCTCTTCTTCTTCGTCTTTATCGTCGTCTTTGTCGCCGATAGAGATTGTAAACCCTTTTTTCTTTCTTTTCTCTGCGCTCGGTTTACCTTTCGGCGATATATCACCCTTTGCCATATTGACTAAATCACGCAGGTTGATCATATACCCGCGTGTCATCTCTATCGCCTGTTCAGCCGGAATTCCTCCATCGATCAGTTCTTTGTAAAAGGTGGCGACTGCACCGCCGAACTCCTTGCCCGCCTCTTTGGAGTACATTATGTTCCGTAATCCTTTGATAAGAGCAGGAATCCGGTCAGAGACGATGTCCAGTACTTCCTTTAGTTGATTTATGTCCTCTGCATCTGTTGAGTCCATCTTTCCTCCTTACTTTAAATTGATAGTTCGTCCTAAGACCGACACCTTTGTGTCGATCGGAAACTGGCCGTCACGGTAGTGAAGACCGATCGATATTCCCAAGAAGAGCAACCCGATCATTACTCGTGCCAGCTCTTCGCCGCTCTGTTCATTTTCTTTCGCCTCTGGAAGAGAGATCCCCTCCACTCCAACCTTGACCATAATCGCTAACTTCTGGAGATCGAGCACTTCCGTAAAACAGTCTTTACAACTTCTAATATGCATATCGACTGCCGTCCTCGCACCAGAAGAGAGTGTCTCGTTGACGTAAAATGGAAGAAGAGGCTGCATCTGTGCGCACTTATCCATTGCTGATCAACTCCTTTAACTGCTCTTTGGCGTGGTACAGTCTGCTCTTTATCGTTCCCATTGGGCAACCGAGGATGGCGCTCATTTCACGACAGGAGAGGCCATGGTAGAATGCGAGCAGAATGACCTGGCGGTGCTTCTCCGACAGCTCGGCGAGCGCACGCATCATCCGGTCAGTGATTGTAAGCTGCTCACTAAAGTCCTTCTCCGCTCTGTTGGGAAGGAGACGCTTAGCAGCAGTAGTGACCGCTGCGTCGCGACCGTGCTGTCGCCATAGATCGACCATCTTATGATGCGCAATGCCGAAGATCCACGTTGAGAGTGCGGTGCGACGTTGAAAATTACCTCTTCCCTTCCAAACGGCGATCATCGTTACCTGTACAACCTCCTGAGCATCGGCTTCGCTGAGCCCATTGGCGCGACAGTATCGAAAAATACGTGGGTAATATTCGCGAAAGAGTTCCGCAAATGCCTCTTCATCTTGAGGAACGACCGCGCCAGAGATCCTCTTCTCTTCATCCATTAAGCCTCCAAGTTTCACTTGCAGGAGCACGATCTTTGCCCAGCACCAGGTCTCCGAGCCGAATCAACCCTCTTCCCGGCAGATAGCGGAGGAGAATATACTGCCATATCTGGCTCATCGAATATTCATTTAACAACTCTTTGTGCCGCTGTTTGGCGAGCCATTTCATCCCCTCATAATCATTGTAATTGTGATTTTCCATTCTGCCTACCTCCACTTAAGTATGTCGGAAAAAGTGGCACAATGGTTCAATCAGGATTACTTCGCTTTTGCTAATCAATCTTCTTCTTAGTGCCGAGCCACTACTTGCTCTGGTGGTGCAGATGAAGTGCGGCAATAAAGGCGAGCCCGTGCTCGGTCAGCAATTTAGCAGTACGATTTAAGGCATCATGTTTATCGAGGTAGTTCCGCTTCAATGCGTCCATCAATCCTTGCGCTTCGATCTCCTCTTTAGAACGGAAGTAGTCGAAGATATCAGATGGATGATCGCGCTGCCCATCGACTGCCGGAATACCACCTTCGTGTTTAGCCGCGATATTGGGCACTGTAGCGGCAAGTTCGATCAACTCCTCAGTACGGTCGTAGGGCTGGATAACGATACTCTTATATGTCTCAGTGATGTGGTGTTCAAATCGGACTGCTCTTTCCAGATCTAACAACTTGCGAATTTGAGAGGCAATCTGCAGTGTCTCGTTATTCACTGAGTTGGCCCAATTGAAACCGACAAGGGATGTTGTTCCATCTTCCCGTGCGAAGAGTTTTGCTCCGATAAGTGTCCATAGTGCGCTGTAGGGGTTATCATTCCCCATGAAGACGGAGATCTTAAATTCGATCTCGATTCCCAGTTTGTGGAGAAAATAACCGAGCAGCACAGTGCCTGGATTAATATTTAACACTTGTTTGATCCCGTAGGTGGTGTAATAATTGAGGTACTCATCGAGCCACTTTAGTGCATAGTCGTTCGGTTGGCCGATGCCGCCGAAATAACCAGTGATCGTCTCTGGACCGCCGAGGTGGATATTAGATCCGTCAGTTCCTTTTGTATCGAGTGTCTCCACATAACTTGCGCCGATGATCTGCATCGCTGCCGCCACCGCAAGGGTGTCACCATTATCGGCCACTTGCTCTTTCATATTCCGGACACGGATATACCGGCCAGGCATCAGTTCACCGTTGGCGATTGCTTGTTTGGCCTCATCGATCAACCAGGGGAAGAATTGGTACGAGCTGATCTCCAGTGTAACGGCGCGATCCTCAGCAAACGTCATTGCTGTTGCTCTTTTGCCTAACAGATTCCGGCGGTAGTCAGCGACAGAGATGAATGCTCGGCGATCGCGCTGGTCAATCAACCATCGAAGATCAGCGAGGTACGGCGAATCGATCTCGGTTAAGCGAGCAAGTAAGTTCGGCAAGCGACGTGCTTCTGCGGCACGCTGATTGATCTCTTCCGGAGTGCCGTAGCGTTCAATAATGTCGAGTAAGGCATTGATCGCACCATTCTTCGGATCACGAATCAGGTCATTTATTTTGTCGAGATGGTTCTGCGGAATTGTCAATTGCTCTCTGAGTCTGTCACGCATATTTCCTCCTATTCCTCTCGTTTGTTCAATCGGTCACGGAGCTTAGCCAATTCGTCTTTTGGGATCGGATAGTAATGCTCTGGTTGCGGAAAGGCACGGGTACGTACATCCTGACGATAATCACGGAATGCCTGTTCCATAATCGCGGCAACATTGGCATATTTTTTCACAAATTTCGGGGTGAATGTTTCGAAGAGACCGATTAGATCATGGACGATAAGGAGTTGGCCGTCGCAGGCTTGGCCTGCGCCGATTCCCAAGGTTAGAATATCCAGGCGCTCACTGATGATCTCTCCCACTTCATTAGGTATCGCCTCCAATAGAATGGAGAAGGCGCCCGCTGCTTCTAACGCCAGTGCATCGTCGATCAGCTTCATTGCAGTATTAGCGTCACGTCCTTGCGATTTAAATCCACCGAGCTGGGTATAAGATTGTGGGGTCAGGCCGATATGGCCCATCACTGGGATGCCGGCATTGACGATCGCCTTTACCACACCAGCCATACGCGTTCCGCCTTCAAGTTTAATCGCATCTACTCCCGCTTCTCCCATAAAGCGTCCGGCATTGCGGATCGCCTCTTCATGCGAACTTTGATACGACATATATGGCATATCGCCGACGACGAATGCATATTCCGTGGCGCGGGTTACTCCTTTCGTTATCGAGATCATCTCATCCATCGTGACCGGCAAAGTGGTGCGATGGCCAAATAGACACATTGCGGCAGAATCACCGACGAGGATCATTTCGATTCCGGCACGGTCTTCAATCAGGGCCGTTGGATAATCATAAGCAGTGAGGAAAGAGATCAGCTCACCTTTCTCCTTCATCTCCAATAAGTAGGGGATTGTTACTTTCTTGCGTTTTTCCATGCTTCACCTCGCTGTTGGTATGATCACCGCTCGTCATCGCGGAGGTCGCATAATCTTACCCGGTAATGATGCCGTAATAAAGCGATGAGGTGTAAAGCAAGCATTAAGGGTCGTAGCGATAAAGCCCTGAAAATCACGCCTTGCACTTGATTGGTAGCTGTCGCTCATAATGACACGGAAATGCGGCATTGTCGACCTTATGCCGAAAATTTTCCTTATGCTTTGCGGTTCATCTCATAAATTACCCGCATTCCGATAAGTGTCAAGTTACGGTTTACCACATCGATCACCGTTGTCGCGGCAGCGAGCAAATATGCTTCTCCACCGGTGGCGATTACTTTGGCCTTATCAGCGAGTTCATTCTGAATGCGCGCGACGATCCCTTCCACTAATCCGGCATATCCGAATAGAATCCCTGACTGAATCGCCGCAACTGTATTGCGACCGATCGCCTGTGGGGGTCGAATCAATTCAACTTGTGGTAGCATTGCAGTCCGTGATGTAAGTGCTTTGGCCCCAATAGCGATTCCCGGCGCAATCGCCCCACCAACGTAATCACCCTCTTTGGATACGACATCAAATGTCAACGCTGTCCCGGCATCGATAATAATCAGCGGGCCGCTGTAGAGATGATGACCACCAACAGCATTGGCGATTCGATCGGCGCCGACTGCAAATGGATAGTCGAGCAAGATCCGCACCTCTGTCTTTACATCGGCGCGGACGATTAATGGTTCAATCGCGAAATAAGAGCGGCACAGTTCATCAAAGACCGGTGTTAACGCCGGCACCACGCTGCCGATAACTGCTCCGCCGATCTGATCTGTCGCTATTTTACGGTGAGTGAGCAGGCTGAGTAACGATGCAGCGTACTCATCTATTCGACGATGGAAATCTGTCCCGAGTCTCCATCGTACTACAATCTGAGAACCAGTAAATAGTCCCAGCGTGATATCGCTATTTCCAATATCGATTGCCAGTAGCATCTTATCTCCCTCCAGCAGCCGTGTCATTCTCATCCAGCGCTGCTTGTGCGGCAGCGAGGCGAGCTATCGGTACACGATAGGGGCTGCAACTCACATAATCGAGACCGATCTGATGGCAAAAGTGGATCGAAGCAGCATCACCGCCGTGTTCTCCGCACAGGCCAAGCTTGATCCTCGGCCGCGCCTTTCTTCCTAAGTCACATGCCATCTCCATCAATCGACCGATTCCATCGCGATCGATGACTTGGAATGGATCTTGCTCATAGATCCCCATGGCGATGTATTCGGAGAGGAACTTGCCGGCATCGTCGCGGGAGAATCCACAGCCCATCTGGGTCAGGTCATTCGTACCGAAGCTGAAGAACTCCGCCTGTTCGGCAATTGTGTCAGCAGTGACAGCAGCACGCGGCACTTCGAGCATCGTGCCGATCATGTATGGTATCTCTTCACTTGTTACCTTCTGTTCGGCAAAGACCTCAGCGATTACCTGTTCTGCAACTTCGCGTACAAGTTCCATTTCCCGCCAATGGCCGACTAAGGGGACCATAATCTCCGGTTGTACCATGATTCCACGCCGTTTAACATTGATTGCTGCTTCGATAATTGCGCGGATCTGCATCTCATTGATCTCTCTGTAAGTAAGTCCCAGACGGCAACCGCGATGGCCAAGCATCGGATTAGCCTCATGGAGCGCCGCGACCTTGTTGCGTACCTCTTCGGCGGAAAAACCCATTGCTGTTGCTACTTTCTCTTGTCCGGCACTATCATGCGGAAGGAATTCATGGAGTGGAGGATCGAGTAACCGGATCGTTACCGGCAGTCCATCCATTACGGTAAATATCTCTTCAAAATCACCCCGTTGCATCGGCAGCAGCTTGGTAAGCGCTCTTCGCCGTCCGGCTTCATCATCAGCGAGGATCATCTCGCGCATCGCGACGATCCGCTCGCCAGTGAAGAACATGTGTTCAGTACGGCAAAGCCCGATCCCCTCAGCGCCGAAATTTATTGCAACAGCAGCATCATGCGGAGTATCGGCATTGGTGCGCACCGCCAATCGGCGGAACTGATCAGCCCAATCCAGTAATCGCTTGAAATCACCACTCAGGTGCGGCTCGATAGTGGGAATCGCGCCCTGATAGATAGCGCCGGTAGAGCCATTTAGGCTGATCATCTCTCCCTCTTTGACTCTTATTCCCTTGGCAACGAATTCTCGCTTATCGTAGTCAATGAGCAGATCGCCGGCGCCGGAGACACAACATTTACCCATACCGCGCGCAACAACAGCAGCATGACTCGTCATCCCACCACGTACTGTGAGGATCCCGGCAGCAGCATCCATTCCTCCGATATCTTCTGGGCTCGTTTCAATCCGCACGAGGATCACCGGTTCGCCGTCTGCCGTTGCTCGCTCAGCTCGCTTAGCTGAAAAGACGACTTTCCCTGTTGCTGCACCCGGGCTGGCTGGAAGGCCGCGGCCGAGAAGGATCGCCTCTTTTTCCGCTGCCGGAGCGAAAGTGGGGTGTAGAAGTTGATTGAGTTGATCCGGACTGACGCGACGCACTGCCTCTCGACGAGAAATTTTGCCGCTGTCAGCCATCTCAACCGCGATGCGTACTGCCGCTGTCCCGGTGCGCTCTCCCACGCGCGTCTGGAGGATATAGAGCTTGTCCTGCTGGATAGTAAACTCCAGGTCCTGCATATCATTGTAATGTTCTTCCAACTTCTCTCGCACCGCGAGAAGTTCTTCATAGATGTGCGGCATCACTTTAGCGAGAGTTTTAAGCGGATGTGGGGTTCTTATACCGGCTACGACATCTTCTCCCTGAGCATTAAACAGGTATTCGCCGTAGAAAGAGTTCTCTCCCGTTGACGGATCACGGGTAAAGGCCACCCCAGTTCCACTCCTTTCGTCCATGTTGCCGAAGACCATTGCCTGGACATTGACTGCTGTGCCAATCTTCTCCTCAATATGGTGCAATTGACGATATTTCCGTGCTCGCTCTGTGTTCCACGAAGCAAAGACAGCATCGATTGCACCCCATAATTGCTCCATCGGATTCTGGGGAAATTCCCGGTGCAAGTGCTCTGTGATGACCTTCTTAAAGCGATTAACAATTGCTTTCAGATTTGCGGCAGTAAGGTCGCTATCTATCTTGATGCCATTTTGGGCCTTGATCTGTGCGATAATCTCTTCGAACGGATCACGGTCTCCTGACAGGTGTTCTTTCAATTTAAGGACGACATCACCGTACATCTGAATCAATCGGCGATAGATATCATAGACAAAGCGGGGATTACCGGTCTGTGCGATCAATCCTTCCACACTGCGATCAGTAAGACCGAGATTCAGTACTGTATCCATCATTCCGGGCATTGAGACAGCAGCACCGGAGCGAACAGAGAGCAAAAGCGGGTTATCAATGGCGCCGAACCGTTGCCCGGTAATCTGATGCAGTCTTTCTAAGCCCTCTTCCACCTCATCTTTAAGACCCGACGGATACTCACCTTGTTGAGAGATATATTGACAGACTGCGGTCGATATAGTGAACCCCGGCGGTACTGGAATCCCCAGTCTGGACATCTCTGCCAGGTTGGCTCCTTTTCCGCCGAGCAGCGACCGCATCGAACCATCACCATCAGCCTTACCATCACCGAATAGATAAAGATACTTCACTTGGTCATACCTCCATATCAATCTGACTTGTTGGAATAATTGTACGCTTCACCTACTTATGGACGTAAGAGTCAGATATGAAATATCGCACAAGCGCTAAAACAAATATCCCTCTCTGGGAGCTAATTAATATACGTAATGTGGCTAGAAAGTTCAAGGTTAACTTAAAAAGAGTAAAATCAGGATGCACCCGGCAACTGGATTCTATCGGGTGGCAGCGCAACTGCGGCGTGCTCCTTACGTGATAGTAGTCAATCGCAAATGCAGCGGCTGATGTGGGAGATGGGATTATAATGGCCAATGAAGCGTAGGAAGTGCCGCACAACTGACAGCGAGCATCCCCCATCCTCGCTATCCCAATCTGGTAGAGGAATTGGAGATTACCCAGCGAAATACGCCGCCGTTTGTAAATTAAATTTTGCCAGCAAAATCAACAAAGTTGTCGAACCAGTATTGTTTGTAATTTTCTAAAACCTCTGCAATCCCTCGCCTCGGTTTGAGCAATAGTTTTGTGTTTATTGTGAATCCGTTGTATGAAAAATCTCTGCTTTGTTTTGGTTCGCCAATTTCAAATATCCTTGAATAGCCGTCAATTTTTCGGTATCCGTCCACGTGTTCGGTTCCCTTCGGATCAACGAACAAAATCAAGTATCGTTTGCCTTTTTGCGCCCAAAAGATAAAGTCGGGTTTAAAATTGGCGATATTATTTTCCTTCGGGTTGTAATAGGGAATTACCACTTCATCCAGCGTCTGGTCAAGTTTTGAAAACATCCACCAGTCAAATTGCGTGAATGCATTATCGGGTTCGGTAAAATGTTCTTCCAGTTCCTCAATAAATCTTACCTCGCTGTCAACATTGATGATATGATTGAGATAATCAATTTTTTCTGTTTCTGAAACTATCACCGGAAGATAGTAATGGTTGATAAGGTATTTAATTTTTACTTTCTTGTTATTTGCCTCGTACTGCCCCGCTTTCTCAAACAAAGTTAATTGTTTTGCGTATTTTTCTTCTGGTATTTTTCCATAATTTTTCTTCAGCTCCTCTTTCTTCTTAGGATATTCCTTCATAAATTCAATCTTCTTTCTAATTTCTTCGTATTTCTCGCCATCGCTGAACCTGACCTTTTTGAAATGCACAATTTCATTTTCCAGCTCCTTAAACTTGTCAAACTCTCTGTTTTTGACCCCGAGATAATCAAAAATCCGCTCAAGAATCAACTCCGGCTCAAAAAGAGAGTTCCTCTCGCTAAAATCGTAGTATCGTCCTTCTTCTTCAAAACTTTCCCTTGCTTTCTTCAAAACCTTAACTTCGCAATCATATTTAGCCAAAGCGATTTTATCGCCTAAAAATCCATAGAATTGCTTTAGTTTTTCAAAATCCTCACGGCTGACAGGATATTTTTGCGGGTCTTTTTCCTCGGCAAAAATTCGCTCGACGGTTTTATAAACCGGAACCAAAAGAGTATGCTTTTGCGCTTCGGGATTCAAAATAAACGCGTCGCCCAAATTTTTATCTTGCTTCTCTGCTTTCAACGTTGCAATTATTTCTTTCAAGTTTTCGGCGTTCGTGCCAAAAACAAATAAGCTCTCAATCGGCAAAATCAGATTTTTTACTTTCTCAAATAATTGCTCTTTTACAACTTTGGCATTTAGTAAATTTTGGAGTCGTTTTCTTTGATATTTTTGCGGCTCTATTCTCACACCTCGCCCAACCGATTGCAAAACGAATTTTTTAGCGTCGCTTCCAACTCCAATATTTACGAATAAAAGAAGGTTAGGCCTGTTAGAATCCCAGCCCTCATAAAAAGAGCGGGAGCCCATTAAAACATTTATATCGGAATCATCGCGATTAATTCGCCGGAAATAACTTTCGTTCTCAAAACTTTCATTTATCTCATATCCTTCAAGTTTATCTTTCAGCCAGCCGGAAATATCGCCGATCTTGATTAAAGCAAACGGTTTATCAGCCGTCATTAACCTAAAAATCAATTCTTGCCGATTCCCGGGGATTTTCAAAACTTCAATTTTTCCCGGAGTTTTGCTATTCAAGACATATTTCAAAATATCCTTGTAATCCAATTTTGAAACTAAATCAGCGTTGATGACGCACTCCAACTCTTCAAATACGAATTTAGCGTTGTCGCGAAATTCTTGGACAAGTTCCTCTTTTGCTTTTTTAAGTAAATCCGCTCTAATTTCATTTTTCGCAACCTTTTCCAATTCCCTAAAAAATAATTCCAAATCAGATTCTTCCACATCCACGGAATTAACCAGCGTCAAAAGCAGCGGACGGTGATATAAGTTATTCCCCTTTTGTAGAGAGGTGTCCCGAAGGGACGGGGTGTTTATTTTCCTAATTTCTTCAAAAAAATACTTGTTGATATAGGTCAGAAGTAAAAGCGTTTTCAAAACGATTTTTTGCTTTTCAATCGGCGAAAAATCGCCTCGCCCGCGAAACGCGCTGATTTCGGCAGAAGATACATAAATATGCTTACCGTATCCTTCCTCTACAAACCTTGAAAGATTGAAGTTAAAAGCGCAGGTCGCAAAGTCTCTTGGGTCGGTAAAGGTAGCGGAAAAATTAAACAAAAATCCGTTTCTTGAAAGTATGGAGTATAAAATCTGCCGCTTGCTGTCTTCTTTGTCGCCTTTGTGCGCCTCATCCAAAAGAATATACCACCGCCCGCTGTTGTCGTAGTTTTGAAAATTAACGATTTTTTCTTTGTGTTCGTCAGAAATTAAATCGGAGCGGTAATAAAAAACGGTAATCTCGTTTTTAGCAAATGGTAAAACATTTTCGCGCTTCACGCTATCATAATCTCTTAAATTTTTAAGATTTATCTTTGTGTCAAAATTGAAGCTGTTAAACTCCTCAACATGAGCTTTAAATTGGTCCAAAAGATCATCGCGGTGCGCCAAAAAAAGAATGTCTCGTGCCGGCAATTCTTTTTCAGAAATCAGTTTACCCAAAAACTCAATCAACTTAACAATAATCAGGGTTTTTCCCGAGCCGGTCGCCATCCAAAAACTCATCCGGTTAATGAAATGCGCGAAAGGAATTTTTGAATCTACGGCAGGATAATCCTTGTCGTACTCCAAAAGATATTTTGCCGTCTTTTTACCCTCTCTTTTTTTCAAGTCGTAATCAAAATTTTCTGATAAGCCGTTTGCGCGATAAAGATGATATAAATCTGTCTTGTCTTCTTTCCTATCCTTAAAGTAAAGCCACAAACCTTTGAGCGCATTTTGTAACCCCTGCCTTTGAAAATCAAAAAGTGTTTTATTCTTTGAAAACCGCACAAAACTTGTCCCGTGCGCAGACATGGGATCAAATCCCTGCCATTTTGCAGGCAAACTTTCAAAAGAAATATCATCTATAATGTTTTGCAAATAGAGTTTAGCCATTTGTTAATCTTTTAGTTTTTTTCGTTCTTCCTGTGATTTCAAATAATTTTCTTTTGAAACAACAGAACGTCCCAACCGTTTTTCTAATTTTTTTCTTGCTCCGCCGGCAATATCACCACCTGTTCTGGCATCTGCTTTCAATTTCGGGAAGCCTTGCGAATCTTCACTTCTATGGATTTCTGTGGTAGCACGCTCGCCCAACATTGTAAAAATCAATTCTAAATCGTCCATATGGTCACGCAAATTTTCCCTTTTCAGATTTTTTACTTTTTTATATTGGCTCGGGGTAATGCCAAAAGTTGCTTTTGAAATTTCTGCGGTTAAAATCTCATAATCTCGTTGTTCTTTTGCTCCCCTCTTTTGCCACTCGTCAGTTAATTCTTCCCGAATAGCAATCCCGCGCATTCTTTTTTCAATCCAATCGTCAGAATATCCTTTGAGTTTATAAAGCATTCTTGTCCGCTTGGTTGCCAATTCCGGATTTTCTATTTCCTGCACCCTCTCGTACCCGATCTTTGCTAACCAACGTTTGAACGGCTCGGCTTTTGGCGAAGGAATTGACTGAATGATGCGGAAAACCCCTTCGGTATCTGCGCAATCGGTCTCACGCATTTTCCCATCAGGCGCCTCTAATTTCAACCCGTGACAAAATGTCACGACTTCGCTTCCCTCTTCTTTTAGTCGCTGTTTCAATTTTCTCCAATAGGCGCCGGCATCGGCGCTATCCGTCAAAACTTCGCAGACATCCACCACTGAAAACCACCATTCATTTTGATAAACAATCCTTCTGATTTTTTTACCTTTAAATAGGGCGATTTTTGTATTATCCATAACAATTACTCCCACCAAATAAGAGGTTTAACTAGTTTATAATCCAAATCTTTGGTACTGATTTTTGTTCCATCTTCAAGTTCCACTTCGCCGTCGCTGATTTTCTTGATCCATTTTCCGGTAAGGTTAGATAAGGTCTCGGCAATATCTATGTTCGGATAGAGCTTTGACAAATCAACCTTGACCTTTTCTTTTTCATAATCAATCTCTAATGCTTTGAGCATTTTTTCGTCTTTCATAAAGACATATTCCTGATATGGAGTTTTTGAGGGTGAAGTAAACAGATCGCTTTCTTCGTATTTGCAATTCGCCAGCGCTTCCTCGTATTGCTCAAGCTCGTAATACTTGAAAAACCCACCGCCTTGATATTCTTTCACTTCTTTTGAGATGCCGGATTTATCATAAGCCAAAACCTTTTTCATTCTCGGCAAAACCACGCTGTAAAAATGCTCTCCCATCTCCACACCAATCCATTTTCGGCCGAGTTTATGGGCTACCGCTGTGGTTGTTCCTGAGCCGAGGAAGAAGTCAAGGATTAGTAATTGTTCATCGCATTCCATTCCTTCAATTATCCTTTTTAATAATATCTCTGAATTCTCCGTTGGAAAGAAAGTATTATGGGTCTCATAACTTTTAATATCAGTCCAATTTGTATCTAATAACAATTCTGGTTCTTTTAAATATTCAGGCATCCCTTTAATTTCATTTCCTTGCGTATCAATATATTTTCTGCCCGGATTAATTCTTATCCATCCCAGCTTTTCATATTCTGTTATTTTTTGTTGAGATAATCCCCAATGTTGTCCCTTTGGAGGCAACCATGGTTTTCCAAAAAAATATCTCACTTGTAATTCATATGTTTTTCTCTGTCCAGGCATATCTAAAGAAATCCATTGTCTATCTTCCTCTTTAATTTTTCTTTTAGCTCCCCTAAAAGCTATTTCTCTAACCTCTTTTGCAAAAAAGAATATTGAATCAATGCCAGTTAAGTATTGATTAGTTAAACCCTTTGGCACATACCCTCTTTTAACAAAAATCTCATTCCTAAAATTCTCCCCTCCAAAAATCCCATCCATCAAACATCGCACAATCCAGTTGCCGTTATAATCACAACGAACAAAAATGCTACCTTTTTTATTTAGCCAATCTTTAGCAATGCGTAATCGGTTTTCAAGGAGTGTTGCCCAATTTGCGTCCTTGTAATTGACATTGTAAAAATAATCAGCATTTGTCCCTAAATTAAACGGCGGGTCGATATAAATTGTCTGCACTCTCTCTTTGAATTTTGGCAGGATTGTGTTCAACGCCTGATAGTTTTCGCTTTTTATCAGCCAGCCGTCTAATGATTTGTCCAAGTCATCAAACTGGTTCAAAATTTCAAGCTCCAAATCCTTGAAATACTTGGTATCAATCGGCAAATGCTGATATACTTTCTTCAATTTTTTGCCGTGCAAATTATTTTCAAATAAATCAATTTTGAATTTTGCATTGTCATTTTGATTTTTGATTTTTACATTTTGAATTATTCCAAGTTCCTCCCACTCTCTCGTTTGCTCCCCAAAATTCTTATGTTTAACGATCTTGCCAATTATTTCCGGGGTTACTCTATCCAACGTAATCACATAATTTGAATTTTTTACAAACTTCGGCTTGTTCCAGATTTTTACCAGCTCGTCTTCAAACTGCGAGATAAAGTCAATAATCTTGAAGGCGATGTTTTTGAGGATTTGCAGTTGATTGACTCTGTCTGCGCCCCACTCCTTGGCTCCTTCCCAGAAATACTGATAACTCCAGAGTTTAAACTGCTCCTGCAAAAATGCTTTGGCGTTTTTGTTAATAAAAAAATCAACCTCGCTCTGCTTTTCAAAAATTCCGAAAGCACGCTCTAATTGTTCTTCAGTAATCGCAATGCCTTTCCGTTTTATGGCTTTTAGTACCTCGTCTTGCTTTGTTTTCGTCCCTTTTTCGGAATAGGAAACGGTAAAAGCAATCGTCCCGTCCTCGCGGACTTTGCTTAATTCAAAAACTAGCGAACGTTTTTCGTTGGCTTTTTTGCTTTCTATCTTTGAGGCGTCAAAGTAAAATTTAAATCCATCAAACTCAACCGGCAAACTTCGGAAAATCCGGTCGGTTTTAACATAGTAAAGCATCTGCGTTTTCCAGAAGAGAATGACATCCCTTTCATCGGTATAAACTTTTTCGTAGATGTTGTTATGAAAAGGCGTTGAATTGAAATAGATTGAGCCGCTTTCCGTAAAATATCGGCTGAAAAAAGAGTAGAGTTTGTCAAAAAGTTCATCCCTGAATTTGGGGTGGCTTTTTAGCGCCGCTTCAATGTCTTTTTTAAGAATGTCCTCAATCTGGCGGTAGTAATTTGATTTTATCCTCATCAAATTAATAAAACCGCCTTTGCCTTCAATCTTGGCGCCAATAAAAACACCTTGAAGTGCTTTGTAAAATTTTTGTTCTTTGCTCATAGTAATTATTTCATTTTTATATTCTTTGTTGATTTTCCGTTTGACATTATAGTATGTATGCGGGAAAATGCGGGCGAGCGAGCAACAAAACGCCTCTGAATTTTCAAAATGTCTGAACTGGTCGGGACGGCCGGATTTGAACCGGCGACCTCTTGCGCCCCATGCAAGCACGCTACCTAGCTGCGCCACGTCCCGTTACTCTAACGATGGTACTCTTATTTTTCTGATTATGCAAACTGCGAGTTGATCATTACTTGTGTATAGACTACCATTTTATCTGTGAGTATGCACTTTCAGTACGCAGAGGAGGATATAGATGGATTTGAAAAAGATCGAAGAAGGCATGCGTCAGATTCTACATGGAATAGGAATTGAACATCTCAATGACGAAGTATTGACTAACACACCACGGCGGGTAGCCCTGATGTACAACGAATTCTTTGCTGATATCAAGCAAGAACCGGCACAGGTAATCAAAACCTTCTATCAAGAGAATTATGACGAGATGGTAGCGGTCAAGGGGATTCCCTTCTTCTCGATATGTGAGCACCATTTTCTTCCTTTTACCGGCACAGCAGATATCGTTTATGTTGTAAAAGATAGTCGGATTGTCGGAGCAAGTAAATTAGCCCGTGCACTCGACATAGCGGCTAAACGGCCTCAATTACAGGAGAGACTTACCGCACAGGTCGCCGATGTATTGATGACGCAAATCAAGCCTTATGGAGTACTGGTACGGATGGAAGCGACCCATTTATGCATCACATTGCGTGGGGTCAAAAAACCAAGCAGCACGCTGGTGACATCAGCGATCCGTGGTTTATTACGTACTAATTCTGCTTCGCGCGCCGAAGCCTTGTCGCTGATCTCATAGGGATTAAACACCGACCTGTTAAGAGTTAAGCAGAAACAGAGGCCATTGACCGCAAGCCCAGTGGCAACAGCCCCTGCCATAGTAGTGTTAATATCCGGATCTCTCGCAACAACGAGAGAATAGGGATGGCAGGATTACACTCTTATGTCGAAGAAAAGAGTCTCTGGCATCAGATAACTAGGGGCAAGCAAATTGCCCTTTTCCGTATTTATTAGCGCAAGTAGGTGCTCCATCTCCGGTGGGAATGAAAGAGTAGTCTCTTTCTTGCCACCGAGGAGCGCTTTCTCAAAGAAAGAGTAACGGAGTTTAGGAAATATCTCGGCAGTGATCTTCTTTACGCCGAGCTCTTTTCCCATCGCTTTGAGCGCTACCAACAGGCCACCGGTTTCATCTACCAGTCCGAGTTCTTTGGCATCTTCTCCACTCCATATTCTTCCTTGGCCAATCTTATCCACCTCATTTATACTCATCTTCCTACCACTGGAGACGCGCGTTATGAAATTCTGATACATCGCTTCTATCTGCCCGTCGATGATTGCTCGTTCTATGTCGCTGCGGCGTCGCGTGACGCTGAATAGATCCGCATGTGGCCCTTTCTTTAACGTAGAATGGGTCAAGCCGATCTTGTCATATACAGCTTTAAAATAAAATGATGCGCCGATAACTCCGATCGATCCTGTAATAGTTGTAGTATGAGAAAATATCTTATCACCAGGATAGGAGAGAAAATACCCACCTGACCCAGCTACTCCTCCTTGGGAGACAAAGAGCGGCTTCTTCTCTTTCAGTTTGAGCAATTCTTCTGCTAAATGAGCCGAGGCACTGGCAGAGCCACCAGGTGAGTTTATTCTGAATACAACGCCGGCGATACGTTTATTTACGCGCAGTTTCCGTATTTCATCGGTATAATCGATGTCACCGATTGCCTGCCCGAAGAGTGATCGTTTCTGGTTGTGAGTATCAACGATAGCGCCATCGAAGAATAAAAGAGCAATTCGCTTCTTTCTCCCTCGCCACCGTGGGCCGATTGTAAGTCTTTTCACCTTGAGCTTAAGTGGTTTGCGCTTCTCCTCTTTCCAGCCATCGATCAGATTGTTGATGTAATCCACATCGTCGATCCAACCTTGATCCTGTGCTTCCTGAGCAGTAAGGACTTTGCCGTTTATAAGCTCGTCGATATCCGCTCTCTCTTTGCCCCGCCTCCGGCAAATACGTGTGATGAAGTGATTAAAGAGGACCTCGTAGTATTTTCCGTAGGCTTCCTCAGTGGCTGGGTCAATCTTATCGACCCGAAAGAGATCCATTGCACCTTTGTACTTTCCCCGGCGATATACCTCAACTTCGATTCCCAACTTGTCAGCGAGTCGCTTGACAAACGGCATCGTTGTAGAAAAACCGAAAAAGTGGAGAAAACCGTCAGGAGCAATCACAGCACGCTTACTTGCAGCAGCGAGGTAAAGTTCCTTCTCTCCGTATTCCTTGGCATAAAAGATCGTTTCGATCCCTGCGTCACCGATCCCCTCGATGATGGAGGCGATCTCTTCGCAATCAGCCGGCGAAGCAGAGAAGGTATGATAAGAGTTGATGATCACCTTGGCTGGACGTTTTTTCTTGATCAATTCTGCTTTGACGAGTAGTTGATCTAAATAGGTATTATTATCATGCTGTTCAATGAACGGCATCGGTTTGAATATTTGACTGCTCTCTTTGAATATTCCATCCAGTGGTAACAGATAGTAACTGCTCCTTTTTCCCATAATTGAAGCCCTCCTTTATAATAGCGCCATAGGGAAGAATCCCTCTTTGGTAGTCTTAATCTTAGAAAATTATTATACTAAAGTTTATCTTGACGAGCCAAACTGCAACGGAGAAACGAGAGTCGCGGGAAAGAAAGTTTGGTTCTTCTCCAATTTAGTTAATAGGAAGGATTCAAGTGCTTATTTTTTAGTAAGGATTTTATAAGCATTTCCCCCCGAATCCTTGCTCCGTACTTGATACTGGGCTTGACCCCTTGAATCCTCATGATCTTACCAACTTTTCAGGTATCAGACAACCTGAAAAAGAGTCTGATCTATGCTATACTAACTACCATAAACGGGTGTGAGGTAGATCATAAGCGGAGAGGATAGAGAATGATAGATAGAAGACTACTCTTATCAGGAGTGACGATATTCTTTCTCCTGCTATCCTTAACTTGCATCGTGACCGCTCAAAATACAGATACGGTGACAATCATCTTTTTCTACGATGTAGGTTGTCCTGATTGTGTGCGCATCGCCGCTTTTCTCGATCGCATGGAAGAAGAGCATGCCGGCCTCGTCATTTACCGTAAGAATATCCGCGCTAATATCAGTATTCTACAGCGCTTGGAGTATCTCTATCAGGTACAGCCAACGTCAGTGCCGGTGATCTTTATCGATGAACAAGTCTTTACCGGCGCTGGACGGGCAGTTGAATTTAGGATCGAGCAAGCGATCATCCGTGCATTCGCCGTAGGATCGATTTCGCCGCTTACTCGGCTCGCGGCAGCTAATATCGTAGCAGCAGATATAGTTCATACGGTGAGGATCCCAGTTGTTATAGCTGCTGCTGCAGCTGATTCGATCAATCCATGCGCATTTACCGTCCTCCTTCTTCTGTTAGGAACACTGATCATCGCCGGCAAGAAGAAACGAGTGGCGCGCATCGGTATTCTGTTCACCACTGCGATCTTTATCTCCTATTTTCTGATGGGAATCGGCTTATATAGTGCAATTCAAGCCGCTTATATCCAGCGGATTATCTTCCTTATCTCTGCTGGTCTGGCGATTCTGCTCGGAGCTTGGAATCTAAAAGACTACCTTTGGGCAGGGAGGTGGTCTGCAATCAGAGTTCCGCTTGCATGGCAGCCCGCGCTCAAAAGGATCACCACTAATATCGTATCGATCCCGGGCGCGTTTGGTGCCGGTCTCCTTGTCAGCTTATTCCTCTTGCCGTGTTCTTCCGGCCCGTATATCGTCATACTCGGCCTCCTTGCCGAGACAGCAACCCGCAATCAAGCAATTATTCTGCTGGCGTTATACAATTTGATCTTTCTTCTGCCGCTGGTCATTATCACGCTGGCAGTTTCATTGGGATATACCACAACCGCACGTACCGAGCGCTGGCGAAGAGATTGGCAACGCCGGTTCTCGCTGGCCTCAGGAGCAGTGATGTTAACGCTCGGAACGGGGATGTTAGTAGCGATGAATTTTGGCTTTCTGTAATCATGAAATCATTTAAACGGATACTGGTGAGTATTCTGTTTTTGACGGCAATAAGCAGATATGGGGCGATGCCGGAAAATCAACTTCCGCTCATCATCTTCTTTTACGCTGCGGAATGCCCGGACTGCGACAGGATGAAGCAAGTCTTGTCAGATATTCTCTTGCCGCATCCTGATATCCTTGTTGCTTACTATAATATCGCTGTAAGAGAGAACTTATCGCTGCTGAAAAACCTCGCAGCAGTATTTGGCATTACCCCGGCACAACTGCCGGTGATTTTCGTCGGAGAGAAGGTAATCATCGGAGCAGGTCGAGCAGCGGAATTAAAACTCAACCGGGCGGTGCGAGAATGTATCGAAGTCGACTGCCGCTCGCCGTTGGAAAAATTACGCCAAGAACGACATGCATGGAGAGAGATATTAATTGTCGGAGGACTGATCGTGCTGTTGCTCTTCGTCCTGCTGGTGCGATAAACGAGAGCCAACACGAGTCTTTACAACTGGAATTCTGATGAAAAGAACAACAGAAGAACTGCTTTGCGATTTGAAACAGGCGACTGATCCAGCAGCGATATCTACATTATGCGAAGAGATCGTCTCCCACCACATCGGATTGGTAAAGTCGATCGCCACTGAGTTTCGCAGCTCCGGTGAACCATTGGATGACTTGATTCAAACAGGGTATATCGGTCTGCTTAGCGCAGTAGCCAATTTTGATCCTGCCCGCGGAATAAAATTCACTACTTATGCCACTTATCTCATCAAAGGAGAAATGCGCCATTACATCCGTGATAAATGCTCAACTATTCGTATTCCGCAATGGATACAAACTTTAAATAATAAAATTAAACAGGAAGAAGCGCGGTTCTTCCAGGAACAGGGACGCCCGCCGACGATAGCTGAATTGGCACAGTTACTTAATTTAACGACAGAGGGAATAGCTGAAGTATTGAAGGCCCGCGATACAATGACCTATATCTCCATCGACCAAGAACGGCGCGAGCATGATCCACGCCCCCCTCTCATTGATATCAGCAAGATTCGGTCATCCCAAAATACGGATTTTCCGCTTGAACACCGGATGGAGATCATTACAGCGATAGAGAGCCTCACACAAATTCAACGTGATATCGTCACCGGGCTTTTCTACGAAAGCAAGAGTCAGCAAGAATTAGGTAAAGAGTTGAATCTATCGCAACGTCAGGTATCGCGGTTGAAGGCTCAGTTGCTTAATAAGATCAAAGAACGGCTTGCCGCAGTCCCGCCAGATGGCAACTGAAATTTACAAAATATAGGTATAATACATTTAGTATGATGAGCAAGAAGAAGGTTGTGCTTTTCAGGGACAAACCCTCTTCAGGAGGAGATTACTATCACACAAATACCGACACAGCCCGATTTGGAACTGGGCTTTTTGCATTTATTAGTATTGATCGGATATGCGGTGACAAAATCAAAAGAGAGTGTAGAGTTATTTGAGCAAGCCAATAGCGAAGCAGGATGCCGTTGCCTGATTGCTGTTATCGCTGAGATAGACAAATACCTCAACGAGATATCAGAAGATCCTCTTTTGCAACTCGTTCCTATCGATCATGCTGATCTTAACACCCGTTTGCAGGGAGTTAAAGAGAAGTTACGAGAGGTAGTAAAGTTCTTTCAGCCGGCTCTCCTTGATCACCGAACGTGATGAGAAAGACAGCAGTTATAACCGGCAGCACCACCGGGATCGGACGAGCAATTGCGCATTATTTAGCAGCGGCCGGATTTACGATCGTCCTTAATTACCGGCAGGATGATCACTCCGCAGAAGAGGCAATTGCAGAGATCAAACAGCAAGCTCCCCTCTCACTTGTTGTCAAAGCTGATGTCGCTTGTGCTGCAGGCGCGAAAAATTTGGTTTCGACCGCTTTAGCTGAATTAGGACGTATTGATCTTTTAGTAAATAATGTCGGCGCTTTTCTCCTGAAGAAGTTTGATGAAACTACCTTAACCGAGTGGCAGCAAATTATCGATAGCAATTTAACGAGCGCCTTTCTTTGTACACAGCAAGTCTTACCGATTATGCGCCGGCAGCGCACTGGACACATCATTAATATTGGGATGGCCAATGCAGAGGTCCTGCGCGCTGTTCCCAATACTATTCCCTATACCATTGCCAAAGCGGGGATATTGATTATGACCAAATCACTCGCCAAAACAGAAGCGTATTATAATATCAGAGTCAATGCCGTCAATCCCGGGGTGATCACTACTGCTTATGATTCTGTTGAGATCCCGCTTGGCCGAAGAGGAACCGTTGCTGATATCGCAGCTACGGTTGGTTTTCTCGTCTCTGATCAGGCAGAGTACATCACCGGCGCTATCATAAACGTCCACGGCGGAGCATTCTTGTGATATTCACTGGGTTCATAACGAAACTACAGAGAATTTAAGATAAACCACAGAGGACGCTGAGCAGAGCGAGGGTTTCTGGCTTCTGGTTTCTGGCTCCTGACTCCTGACTACTGACTCCTGACTACTGGCTCCTGTCTTCTGATTCGAGATTGCCACGAGTTCTGCAAACTCTCGCAATGACAAGAAAAAGAAGAGACGCCGCACCCCTTCCGTCACTGCGAATACCTTCCTCCGTCATTGCGAGTATGCGAAGCAATCCCATTCGTAGAAGAGAGGTGGCTAGTGGCTAGTGGCTAGTGGCTAGTGGCTAGTGGCTAGTGGCTGGTGGCTGGTGGCTAAGTAATTACCTCTTTTTCTTCACCAATCACTAATTGTTCAAGATTGCCACGAGTTCTACGAACTCTCGCAATGACAAGAAAAAAGAGACGCTGCACCCCGCAATGACATAAAGTAAGGAGCAGAGAGGATGGTGTATTAATAGCAGACTATACTTTAGGATCTTTGCGCTTTGTGTAATAGACGATATCATCGTGCCGCATATAGCCGAGACGTTCGAAGAGACGTAAGGATATTTTGTTCCAGTCCTCGATCAAGACAGCAATGATCTCAATGCCTTGCTCGCGTAATTGTTCCTCTACCGCAGAGACCAGCCTCGTAGCGATTCCTTGCTGTTGATATCGGGGAGAGACGGCGAGCCGATTGATCCATCCTTTACGGCTGTCGTGCGTCCCTAAGATTACTCCAACAAACTCTCCCTCTTGCTCAGCTGCGAGAAAGATTGAACAGGGAGATTCAATTTGTTGAGCGATTTTTTCCTGCTGGTCGCGTCCGTTCGGTTTAAATGGAAGTCCTGCTTCTTTCCATAACGCACATAATGCTTCATAATCGTCGCGTGTCAGTCTACGAATTTTAATTTTGTTCTGCATAGCTTGATTATCTCCTATGTTCGTCAAAGGCCAGGGTGGTGCAGTTAGCCTGATCGCGATTCTTCTCAGGTCGATAACACTATTCCGACCAAGATGAAAATGAGATCAAGTCTACTCTTAACGCTTGCGAGGTAAGACCAGAAATCAAAATAAAAAGGAAACCCGCAATGACAGACTTTGGCTCTGAACCACGAACCCTTTCCGAGCCGCCTCTCGGCGCGCGATGCACAGAGAGATGAACCCGTCCCGTTGTTTATTATTTGCCGAGACCCAGAATCGAACTGGGGACACCAGCCTTTTCAGGGCTGTGCTCTACCGACTGAGCTATCTCGGCTCATCTCTGCGGGGACGACCGGATTTGAACCGGCGATCTCTGGAGTGACAATCCAGCGTCGTAGACCAAGCTAGACCACGCCCCCCAAAAATAACAGAATTTGGGCGAAACAGGACTTGAACCTGTGACCTTCCGGATGTAAGCCGGATGCTCTTCCAACTGAGCTATTCGCCCATTATACCACTACTATTTCTACAATGCAATAATGCTCAGTTGAGTTTTATCGTCCCCAAGGGGATTTGAACCCCTGCCGCCGGGATGAAAACCCGGTATCCTGGGCCACTAGATGATGGGGACATACCATATCTTTCCAATTCAGCAGTCTATTATAATGATTGAGTCGTGCTGGGATCGAACCAGCGACCCCCTGATTAAAAGTCAGGTGCTCTACCACTGAGCTAACGACTCGTCGCCGGAACAGATAAACTATTCCGGCAAAGTACTGCTACTTATTTTGGGTCGTGCAGGACTCGAACCTGCAACCTACGGATTAAGAGTCCGTTGCTCTACCATTGAGCCAACGACCCGTGAAAATTTAGCTCAATACCGTGCGGAAGGATCTCTTCAGTGCCGCTATGTCAATTACTATACTAATAATAAACGTTAGCCACGGAGCTGTCAAGGATTTTGACTGGTTTGCTGAATAGGAGTCCGTTCGCTATTATCTCCTGTAAGATGAAGAGATTACAACTTACCGCGAGCGACCCCCAACCACTCGCTGAGCGAATGCGTCCAACTACAATGGCCGAATTCACCGGACAGAGCGCGATATTAGGACAAAATGGTCCATTACGGGTATTGCTTGATCAGAGAAGTTATCACTCATTTCTATTCTGGGGGCCGCCTGGAACAGGTAAGACTACGATCGGAAGAATCATCGCTAATCAATCAGGAACCAATTTTGTTCATCTCTCCGCTGCACTGGCAGGAGTGAAGGAAGTGCGATTCGCTCTGCAGCGGTCTCAGCAACGCTATAAACTGCACGGAAAGCGGGATCTTCTCTTTATCGATGAAATTCATCGGTTCAATCGGGGACAGCAGGATGTTCTCCTTCCCTTTCTCGAACAAGGGAGTGTGATCTTTATTGGGGCGACGACTGAGAACCCTTCCTTTGCCTTAACCAGTGCCCTCCTCTCCCGCTGCCAATTATTCGTCTTCTCACTCCTCAGCGATGCGGAGATAAAGATTATTCTGCGGCGTGCTTTGATCGATGAGCGAGGGCTGGCAGGCAAGTACTCGCTCACTGATGCGGCTGAAGCAGTGTTAGTAGCGCTTTCTGATGGCGATGGGCGGCGTGCTCTCTCTTACCTTGAACTGGCGGCCGCACTTACTACTAAAAGTAATATAATCGATCAAGCAACAATCATCCACGCTGTAGGAAGGAAAGGACTTAGTTATGATCGGGCGGGAGAGGAGCATTATAATTTGATCTCCGCCTTTCACAAATCGATTCGCAACAGCGATCCCGATGCAGCGCTGTATTGGCTTGCCCGGATGATCGAAGGCGGAGAAGATCCATTGTATATTGCGCGGAGATTGATCCGTATCGCAAGCGAAGATATCGGTCTTGCTGATCCCGCAGCGCTGTCACTTGCCGTAGCCGCCCATAACGCAGTGGCAGCAATAGGATTACCCGAATGTGACCTTGCACTGGCCGAAATAGCGATATATCTTGCTGATGCACCGAAAAACAACGCTCTTTATACCGGATTGGCAGCGGCGCGCAAAGATGTGTTACAGACAGTGAATGAACCGGTGCCATTGCATCTTCGCAATGCCCCTACTCAGATGATGAAAGAGATTGGCTATGGTAAAGGGTACAAATATGCGCATGATTACAGTGGCAAAAAGACAGATATGGAATGTTTGCCGCCTTCTTTACGCGGAAGACGTTATTATCAACCGGAATGTAACGGACAAAAGAGCGCCGAAGACAAGAGCAGGGAATAGGTATCTGTTTATTGTTGCTTGACATTTTCTCTTCAGGTGGTATAGTTATCCTTAGTGGGATAATATATCCCGCTAAGGATATAGAACCAAAAGGAGGTTTTTTGATATGAGGAGTATAAAGAAATTTTGCTTGACGTTGTCGGTGGCGATTCTTATTACCGCAATAACGGTCGTTAGCCTTGCAGCGCCAGTAACGATCATTGATGGCCTCGGAAGAGTGGTCACGATCGAGGCACGACCAGAGCGGATCATTTCTCTTGCTCCGTCCAATACTGAGATCTTATTTGCGCTCGGATTGGAAGATCGAGTGGTGGGCGTGACATACTTATGTGACTATCCGCTTGCTGCGTTAGCGAAGGAGAAGGTAGGTGGATTCTTCCCACCGGACATAGAGAGGATAATCGTTCTTAACCCTGATCTGATATTAGCTGATGCTGATTATATCCACGCGCACAAGTTTATTTCAGCGCTGGAGGTGAAAGGACTTACAGTCGTTGCTTTAAAGGCCGAAGATTTGCTCGGGATACTCTACAATATTGTGCTGGTGGGAAGAATAGCCGGAGTAGAACGCGAAGCATTTACGCTTGTAGCACAAATGCACCGCCGGATCGAAGCAGTAACCGAGCGAGTAGCGCACCTCACTGAAGAGGAACGACCGAATGTCTTCTGGATCACATGGGCTGATCCGATATGGACGTCAGGCAGCGGGACATTCATCCATCAACTTATCCTTGCCGCAGGTGGTAGGAATATCTTCGGCAATCTCGACGGATGGATAATGGTCACGCTCGAAGCGCTTATTGAACGAGATCCAACAGTGATCATCGGAGTTGCATACCATGGAGTAAGTATGCCTGCAAAATGGGCTGCCACTGAACCCCGACTTGCAGATATAACAGCCCGTATATTGGGGCGGGTCTATATAGTTGAGGCAAGTCTGGTCGAGCGACCCGGCCCGCGAATAGTGTATGGATTAGAAGCGATAGCAAGGCTCCTCCATCCCGAGCTGTTCGTTAGATTGTAAAGTTAGGAGTCACGAGTCGTAGGTTAAGAAATAACCCGTAGAGGCATGGCATGCCGTGCTTCTACGGGCTACAGGCCACAAGCCTCTTCTGACCCAATGAACTCTATAAATCTAATGAACCATACAAATCCCCCAGGAAAGATTACAACCGGCCAGCCAGCAGCTCCAGTTTCGCTCGCTGCACATCGGAGAAACAGAGTTTATACGATTATTACACTTTCCGGATTACTTGGGCTAACAATTTTAGTTGCTTCTACCATTGGCAGCGCTCAAATACCTTTCCGTACATCTTTTGCGATCATCTTATCGCGGTTGCCGCTGATTGATATTACGCCCGCATGGCCCAGAGGGTTTGAGACGATCATTCTGTATGTCAGGCTACCCCGCATTATGATGGCCGGACTGGTGGGAGCCGCTCTGGCGGTGGCCGGAGCTGCCTACCAAGGGTTACTTCGTAATCCACTGGCTGATCCATATCTGATCGGTGTTGCACCAGGAGCAGGGTTAGGAGCTACCATCGGCTTTCTCGTTCTGCTTACCTTTCCATGGATTGGCTTTGGGCTGATCCCTCTATTTGCGTTTATTGGCGCTTTAGGAGCAGTTGCCGTTGTCTATACTTTGGCGCGTGTCGGCAAGACTTTGCCGATTACGACTCTCATTTTGGCTGGGGTGGCGATTGGTGCTTTTTTATCTGCGATTACATCATATCTGTTTACCCATTTCGGCCGATATTTACATGGAATCATATTCTGGCTGATGGGAGGATTATCAATGAGCAATTGGAATGAGGTGAGATTAATCTTTCCGTGGATTATTATTGGAATTGTAGTTATCTGGATTCACTTCCGCCCGCTCAATGTAATGCAACTCGATGAGGACCAAGCACAACAATTAGGAATCAAAGTAGAGAGGGTGAAAATTATTCTGATCATTGCAGCCACTCTTATCACTGCCGTTGCGGTCTCCTTTACCGGGCTCATCGGCTTTGTTGGACTCATTATCCCGCATGCGGTAAGGCTTATCTGGGGTCCGGACCATCGTTATCTCTTACCGCTGTCAGCTCTGGTCGGCAGCATCTTTCTCATTCTGGCCGATGCCGCAGCCCATGGACTGATCCCGCCGCGAGAGATTCCAGTGGGAGTGGTTACCGCCTTATGTGGAGCGCCTTTCTTTCTCTACTTGCTGCGGCGAAAGAAAGGGCTCTCTTTTTTCTAATTCAATGATCGAGCTTAAAGACGTCAGCATAGGATATAACCGAAGACCGATCTTAACGGGAATCAATTTCCAGGTAGCCTCGGAAGAGATAGTCGGCCTTATCGGTCCCAATGCATCAGGAAAAACAACCCTACTTAAAGGAATAAACCGACTGGTCCGACTCTTCACCGGTCGAATTCTCGTAAACGGCATTGATATAGCGATCATCGACCGCGGGGCACTCGCCCGTCTTCTTGCCACAGTACCGCAAAATCCGACCCTGCCCGCAGCGTTTACCGCCTTTGAACTGGTCCTGATGGGGAGGACTCCTCATCTGGGACTGCTGCGCTATGAAGGGAGCAAGGATATAGCCATTGCATGGCAAGCGATGGAAGCGACTCAAACTGCCTACCTTGCCGAGCGCCGGATAGGAGAGCTCTCCGGAGGAGAACGGCAGCAGTTGGTCATTGCCCGTGCTCTCACCCAACAGCCAAAGGCAATTCTTCTTGATGAGCCGACAGCAAACTTGGATATCAATCACCAGATTGAGACTTTAAACCTGATTAAGAGACTCTGTCGTGAGCAGAGACTGGCTGCTATAATCGCCCAGCATGACTTGAATCTTGCAGCGCAGTACTGCGACCAAGTAGTGCTGCTGCACCGAGGCGAGATCTATGCCAAAGGGACCCCGCAGGATGTAATTACGACGCAGAACATTAAAGCGGTCTACGGAGCCGAAGTAGCTATCCATCCTCATCCAGTCAATCAGCTGCCCGTACTCTATATTACGGCAGGTGAAGATAAAGAAGTACTTGCAAAGGGAAAGAGGTAATAGTTGATTGGTAATGGGTGAATGGTTAAGAGAAAGAAAAACAAGATGGAGTGGCACGCCGCGCCGGAAAAGGTTAAGAAGTTTACAGTTTGAAGTTCAGAAAGAATCCGTAGTTTGTAATCCGTGATCTGTGGTCCGTGGTTCTCCCTTAATTCTTACTCCCTCTTTTCTTTCTGGGACCGCAGGCGTCTCGCCTGCAATTCCCTAATTCCTCTCTTTTCTGTCATTGCGAGAGTTCGGAGAACTCGTGGCAATCTCAAAGAGATAATGCTCGGTTAGGTGTGGAACAAACCATGTAGGCAAAAGCGGATGTTCCGCCGCTTTGAGGTGAGTTCATGCGGCAGAAAATCCGTATGAGCTACCTCTTTTTGCGCCGTCGGGGCAACTTCTTTCTCGTGGCTACAACGACCCCCCCCCCTTTGCTGGGGAGTACTTCTGGCAAGAGAACCTGTGCAGCTTGCAGGTTATTGAAATCGCAGGGAGACGAGAAAGCTCGGCGGAAGATGGGGGTATATGACATATGCAAAGTCGATTCTCAGATTATTCCAGAAAAGTGAGAAGCCGATGCTCTTCCAGTCAATGTTGCCACCTGCGCGTAAGACGAGCGGGGCAAAGCGATTAGATTCAACCCCTATCTGCACGCATCTTAAGTCACCGCGGGTGATCAAGTTCTCATTAAAGTCGAGGCTGAGTGTAATATCACTTCCTTGCCAGGCAAGCCCGACTGCGATATCACGGACCCATGGTTCGCGATAGCCACTATCGAGATGATGGATATCAATACCCAGAGCGTTTCGCCACACAACGCCGATTGAGAACGCTCCGCGACGGTAAAGAAGCGCCGGGCTGATCGATATTCCAACTGCCGGCGTTGGAAATGCAATTCCATAGGCCTTAACCTGCAGGCCGGCTGAGAGGTTATCACTTACTTTGTGTCCGGTACTCAACAAGAGCGCGCCACTGGTGAAGCGGAAATAGCCGAGTGGGGTCGCATGCAGATCACGTCTCTCCAGCAAGCCGGAGTCAAGCAGTACCAGATATCCTCCCCAGTTACGTGTCGCTACTCCCACAGCGCCAAATGAAACGAGACCGAACGGCCGCGCGAATGACGATGAAAAAGTCTTTGGTTGTACGAGCTGCGCCAGCCCGGCAGGGTTGTAAAAGACAGTTGCTTCATCATCGGCTAAGGCGATAAATGCACCTCCAAGTCCGATCGTGCGAGCTGCCGGCCAGAACATAAACAGCGAAGCGGTGTTGATATATACGTTCTCAGCCTGTACCATAACCGGCACTAACGATATCAAACCAACTATGATTCCGATCCTGATTCTTTTCATCGATTCCTCCGATTAGCGGTCAATGACCATCTTTTGCACTGGCGAGAGAATTATCCTTCCTGCACTATCCTTGATCTTCACGAGGTAAAAATAGATACCCGATCCGAGCCGCCTTCCGTGCTCGTCTTTTAATATCCATCGTCCTACATACAGCAGGATAGCGATCTGCCAGCGGATCGAGAGGGGTACTGACGAGCAACCTGCCGTCGATCGCAAAGATTTTGAGCGTCGCCTCGATCGTCTCCACAGGAAGACGGAGCCAGAATACAGCGCCGGCAGCAGTAACCGGATGCGGTGCAACGATTACAAGTTTTCCCGGGGGGAACACAATATGTGTTACAAGTTCTGTTCTTATTGTGACATCAAATAAAATGGGAGTAACCATTATATCTGTAGTTTCCAACAAAACTTTATACTGCATCCATTGATCATTGATTTCATCTCTCATATCAGCGTCGATTGGTTCTGCTCCAGTCGGGTCGGTAAAGAAAGTGGCAGCAAAAGAGCCGGCGATTCCATCACAAGGGCCAGCCCAAACAGTCCAAGTTCCTGGAACTCCAGCTAAATCAGGTGCGGTTCTCACCTGGAATCTAATCTCTGTTCCAGTTGGTAAAGTCTCTGTCCACAATATCTGGGTTAAAGCATTTCTCGGATTAGTTGTATTAAACGGAGAAGAAGTTAAACTTGCTGAGGCAGGAAAAAATTGATAATTAATTGTAATATCAGCCAGGGTTGGACTAACACTAGTAATGGTTGTGCTAAAAAATGCCTTATATTGAATCCAGCGATGGCCATCATGAACAGGATTAATCGCTGTGCCAGAAATTATGTAAAAATCAGTTGTTCCAGTTGGTCCACGCCAGATAGCTATTGCTAAACCAGCCTCAGTAGTTGCTGTTCTCAATTGAAACTTCAAATCAGCGCCAGTTGGTTCTAAAATAGTAAAATCAAGCGTCGTAAAATCTGAATGTTGACCCGTGTCAATGGCAGAAGAAATAAAGGTGCCTGAGGTAAGATATGGGGTATCATTGCGAAAAAATTCTACATCGCCACCACCATCCCCTACTGCTAAATCAAAGTCGTGATCATTATCAATGTCAGCAAAGGCCGGAGCTGCATCTGTTCCAACATCAACTGGCAGCCAATCTGAGGAACGATGCGTCCAGATTGGAGAAGTAGCTGTTCCTGTATTCTCGAAAAATTCTACATGGCCAAGCCCATCCCCTACTGCTAAATCAAAGTCGCGATCATTATCAATATCAGCAAAAGCCGGAGCTGCATCTGTTCCAACATCAACTGGCAGCCAATCTGAGGAACGATGCGTCCAGATTGGAGAAGTAGCTGTTCCTGTATTCTCGAAAAATTCTACATGGCCAAGC
>JAJHSB010000031.1 GCA_022684035.1 Candidatus Acetothermia bacterium
AATGAAGAGATTGCTCAGATAGAATGGGCAATCAATAGCCGTCCAAGAAAGTGTCTTGGGTTTAAAACACCAATTGAAGTCGCTTCTAAGTTCGTTGCACTTGGAGGTTGAAGGTGGGGAATAATAGAAGTATAGGCTTCCAGCAACTTGCTGACTTCTTCAACTGGAAATCTTCAACAATCTCCCTTTTCATTCTGACTCCTGAATTCTGGCTTCTGGCTCCTTAAGTGGTTAATTTGTGATTTCAATTCCTTTCCATTTTGCGCAAGACTTCAGATTTTAGTATCTAAACGAGAATTATCTCTTTGAGATTACCACGAGTTCTGCGAACTCTCGCAATGACAAGGAAAAAAGAGACGCTGCACCCCCTTCTGTCATTGCGAGGAGCTGTAGCCCCGAACGCAATGAGGAGACAACGGCGAAGCAATCCCGAAAGTTGCGAGTGCGAGTCTGCGGAGCAAGCTCGTTGCTTTAGACTGCAGAGTTTGTTCTGAGTCTAAGCGCGAAATCTCGCTTTTCTCTTGGGATCGCAAGCGTCCCGCCTACATCCGTTTCAATCCCTTATCGGCAGGCTACGAAATATAAAAATAAAGGCAGGCTTGGTGTCAGATCAAGGATTGGTGATAGATCTCAACATCAGTACCTCGGATTTTTCTCTCACACCACATTAAAAATGTCATATGTTGAGACCTGACACCTTTACTTTTCACCTTTTCACTGCTCCCCAACTGACCTCCGGTCTTGCTTTGCAACTGAGGTTGAATTTTTAGCTAAAGAAAAGAATATATGCTTTCTTTGGAAGCTCGGATTTCTTGTCTGACAGCTAAAAAGGTCTTGATGTTTTGTGTAATTTGATTTGTAAATCTTCTCCACTTTATCGCAGAACGTGTCGTTGGTCAATAGTTACGGCAGATTAAAGCGATTCATTACCGTATTTATATCAGACTTACCAAATAGATCAATTGCATCCGCTGCTCTCTCTAAGACAGGAAAGATTATTTGCCACTCTTTCAGGGTAAACCGTTCCAAAACAAAATCAGATAAATTCTGCGGTCGATCTTCTTCTGGTCTGATTCCGATGCGCAATCGAGGGATCTTTTCCGTTCCAAGTGCACGGATAACTGACATCATCCCTCGGTGTCCGCTTGCTCCACCTTGCGGAAGAATCTTCATCCGGCTAAGTTGTAGATCAAGATCATCATATATTATTAAACAGTCAGCCAGTGTAATTTCAAACCGGCGTGACCAAGCAATGACTTCGCGTACTGCCGTTCCGCTCTCATTCATATACGACAGCGGTTTAACAAGTAAGATATTCCGGTGTTGGTAAACCAGAGAACCGGCGACGACAATAGCCTTATTTGTTGTTCCAACTCTGGTGCGATATAGATCGATAACTTGAAATCCGACATTATGACGGGTAAGGCTATACGTTAATCCTGGATTCCCCAGACCGATTACGACTTTTTTCTGCTCATGATTCAACATCACCAGTGGGTGACTCAACTCACGTAGCCGAGGAGACGGAAACTTCTCGGTTTTTTCCCGCTGTCTCTTCTGCAACAACCGTAACCTCTTCCATACGGCGTGGACTGAGGATCGTTACCACTCTGCGTGTGAGAGGAAGGAGTGGTTCTGATTTACCGAAATCAATATCTTGTACACGTATTGCCGCTCCTATTTGAAGATCCTTCACATTGATCGTGATAAGGGTGGGAATATCACCTGGTTGGCCTAATACAGGGATCGTTTCCAGCAATTGATCAAGAATTCCACCGCTATTTTTAACTCCTAAAGCCTCACCGATGATTTTTACCGGCACATCGAGCTTCAGCTGATGCCCTTGTTCCGGGTGGTAAAAATCGACATGGATCGGCTGGCTAGTAATTGGATTGTATTGAATAGTCTTGATATAGACGTCGATATTCTTTCCCTCTCCATTCTCTGTGAACTGAAGTTCAATCCGTGTGCTGCGGGTAATCTGAGCAAAGAGGGCGCTCAGATCACGTCTTTCAAGGACTATCGGGATAGCTTCAATCGTCGGACCATAAACGATCGCGGGAATAAATCCCGCCCTTCGTAAAGCTCCTGTTTTCTCTTCTTTATTTCTCTTCCTAACTGTAACGGTTAACACTTTAAATTCCTCCTGACCGACAAGCGGGGTAATCTCTTCTTGTAAAAAATATCGTTGGCTCTGGTTAGACTACGTAGTTTGTCTCAGACCTTCCATCGACTATAACTAATAATGAGGAAAGAGATGACTGACCGATTTATTTACAAAGACTCGCTCGATTGTCTTGGCCAGATGTTCTCCTACCGATATGTAATCAATGATTTTTTCGTGATAAGCTTGCTTGTGAAAGATAGTATTCGTTACCACTACTTTTTTCAAGGCTGATTCATTCACTCTCTCAATCGCTTGTCCGGAGAATACGCCATGGGTACAGAAAGCATAGACATCGCTCGCTCCTCTGTCAAGTAGCGTGTTAGCAGCCTGGACCAGCGTCGATCCTGATGAGACGATATCGTCGAAAATGATCGCTCGTTTACCTTCTACATCACCGATTATGTTTAGCACACTGAGTTCCGGCTCAATACCACGACGTTTTTCAATTACGGCTAGCGGAACATCTATCTGTTCAGCCAACATCCGTGCTCTGATTGTCGCCCCAAGATCAGGAGCAACGATGACCGTATCTTTGGAACTGTTGAAATGCTCATAAAAGTAGCGCACAAAGAGCGGATCAGCACGCAAATTATCTACCGGCACATTGAAGAACCCTTGAATCTGCCCCGCGTGAAGATCCATTGTAAGAATTCGATTAACACCGGCAGTTTCAAGTAGATTAGCGACCAGTCGCGCGGTGATCGGAGCACGTCCGCGATCTTTACGATCCTGTCGACCATACCCATAATAAGGGATCACAGCGATTATCGCCCGTGCTGATGCACGGCGGACAGCGTCAATAAGGATCAAAAGTTCCATTAAGTTTTCGTTGACCGGCGGGCAAGTCGGCTGAATAATAAAGAGATCTGCTCCTCTTACTGTCTCCTTTATGTGGACTTCGATTTCACCGTCGCTGAACCTGCTGACAGTGGCATTACACAGATGGAGACCAAGATGGTCGGCTATCTCTTTAGCTAATTTGGGGTTAGCATTGCCGGCAAGTAATTTAATCTCTCCGTTCAAATCTCTATCTTCTCCTTGCTGTTCCATTAATCTGGTTGAGTATTAGGTGTATTTGAATCATTGGCGGTCGATTTTGCACGTCGCCAATGTGGTTTATTTATCTGGTGTGTACGTGCGATGGCGAGGTTATTCGCCGGCACATCTTTGGTGATCGTTGATCCCGCTGCGATCGTAGCATCGTCGCCTATTTCCACTGGGGCGACAAGTGCAACATTGCTACCCACAAAGACGCGCTTACCGATCTTTGTTTTATGTTTTTTTATTCCGTCGTAATTACAGGTAATCGCTCCTGCTCCGATATTCGTCTCTGCTCCAACTTCGCTATCTCCGATATACGATAGGTGGCTAACCTTTACACCGGCGTGGATACGCGAGTTTTTTATTTCCACAAAATTTCCGATCTTAGCGTCCGGACCGATATCAGACCCTGTTCGCAAATGGGCGTAAGGGCCGATTGAAGATCCCTGTCGCACCCGCGAGGATTCTACGACTGAATAACGGATATGAACATGATCTTCGATTATGGAATCATCGATCCAAGTATCAGGGCCAATAATACAGTGCTCACCGATCTGCGAGCAACGACGAATGTGAGTTCCAGGCAGGATAATCGTATCAACGCCGATGACCGTATCATCTTCAATATATGTTCGCTCAGGATCAACAATCATTACCCCTGAGGCGATCCATTTTTCGATTTTATTGTGCATATGAATAATAATGAGCGCGACTTTTAAACAATGTGGGAAATTACTCAACTATTTAAGTTAAAAACCGCAGGCTTACAGTATTTTAGCCATCTCATGATTACGCATAATCTGTTTCTAATTATACCTTATGCCTCCTAATTTCCACAATTCGACAACCGATATCTTATACAAAGACTATACTAAAGTCAAATAACCAGCAAGATACGTCAGTTGTTGTATGCCACAACACTAATACATAAAGAGGGAATAGATTCGAGATGTTAGATTATGTTTTTAAGTAAGAAGTGCAGGAGAACTCTGCCTGCCACCAATGATCTCTACTCTAATAATTGTAAATATCTTAATCGCCGAGTGATATCCCATTCCTCCACAAGGACCAAAAGAACTGCTCGTAAAGAGCAGCGACTTGTGGGCTCTGTAAAATAGCAATATTGACCTCGTTGTTCCGCTTTAACGAGTGAAAATGCCAATTGGTCGATCCAAGCAGGATATCTTCGCGATCGATGATCACCAAATTGGCGTGCGTAACAAGAGCAGGATCATCGAATCGCACGCGGACACCACGCATTAACAGGTAAAGAGCAGTTGCTTTGCTATGTTCTGCCCATGTAGCCGAGGGTGCATTATCATCGATGATTACTTTCACCGTTAGACCGCGTTGCGCTGCGTCAACCAACGCAGTGAGAATCCTGTTAGACAGACTGTCGGGGAAATGGGGATAGTAAGCGATGCGATGCATCACCACAAAGACTGAGTAACGAGCAAGATTAAGTAAGTGGAGAAGTACATCACTGTACATTTGCGTGCTATTAGTGTCAAAGAGCGGAATCACCGCAGGGCCGGTTTCTGGAAGTAAAGTGAGATCAAGATGAATCGTCTCTTCTTCCAACTTATCTTCCCACAAGCGAATAAAATAAGCGGCAAAGGCACCGGCCACTAACTTGCAATTAACAATGATATTTGCCTGTTCCTGATAATAGAAGGCTCGGTTCGTCCAGTCGGACGAGCCGAGAATAACTATTTTGCCGTCGATTATCACCAACTTAGCCTGTGTGGTGATCGCAGCATTATCGAAGCGGGCTTGGATTCCGTGAGCAAGCAAAAAGAGAAACGCTGCTTTGTTTTGTTCTCTAATTTGTGGTGCCCAATCACTCTGGTCAAACAATACCTTTACTTCCACGCCTCTACCAGCGGCAGCGATCAATTGGTGCCAAAGTTGATCGCGATCAACGCAGCCGTAATAATGACCGGACATAATCGCGATGTGAATATATTCCGTAGCAGCACGGAATGCTTCCTTAACAGTAGTTAGGTACGTGCTTATTTCCGGGCGACATATAAGCGGCAAAATGACAGGATAAGCCCCTTGGATAGTGAGGCGGTTACCAGTTACCGGCATAGCGATAAGAATTGCCAGCAGCAGGAGAAAGAGACTAAACGTAACTTTAATCGTATGACGCATTGATTTTACCTTTGCAAATACCCAGCTCTCTTTAGTAAGATTATAGATTAAGGAGGATGATATGATCAAGAGTTTAGAAGCTTCATATTTGCGACGGAAATGTGACCCGTCGATCTTTGATTTTACAACGACTGATGAATTGGAACCACTTAATCGCATCATTGGACAGGAAAGGGCGATCGAGGCGCTCAAATTGGGATTAGGAATAAAAGACGCCAAAAATCGATATAACATTTACGTCTCTGGCGAAGCAGGGACAGGTAAAATATCAGCGGTAGAGCACTTTTTAAGTCAAATCAGTAGAGGTGAACCGACACCGCCTGATTTATGTTATGTCCATAACTTTGATGATCCTCACACTGCCCATTATATCGAACTTCCTGCGGGACTGGGAAGCAAGCTACGCGCTGATATGAACCATCTGATCTCTCGCCTCAAGCGTGATATTCCCAAAGTCTTTGAATCTGATGAATTCAGGGCACGGAGTAAGAAGATCAGCGAACGCTTCATTGAGCAGAAGGCAAAGCTCTTTGAGAAATTAGACCAAGATACAAAAAAGCACGGATTCGCTATCCAGAGAACACCGATCGGGATCAATACTATCCCGTTAAAAGAAGGGAAAGAGCCTCTTAGCCAAGAGGAATATGAAACACTCTCACCGAAAGAGAAACAACGGATCATCGATCGCCAAGCTGAGGTTCAGACACTGATTAAAGTAGCGATGCAGGAGATAACAGCGGTCGAAGAGGAACGCGAAGAAGAGATAAGAAAGCTGGCAAAAGAGGCAGTCTTATTTATGATGGAACCCCGTTTTACTAAGTTAACAGAGGAATATGGTCACATCAAAAAAGTAGTCACATTCCTTACAGATGTGCAAAATGATATCATTGTCAATCTGGAAGATTTTCAGCAGGGAGCAGGCCAAGCGCCGAAAATACCCCCTCAGATGTCGATGCCGCAAGTCGATCGCTTTAAGCGTTACGACGTTAACCTATTGGTGGATAATTCCACAACCAAAGGAGCGCCGGTCATTGTGGAAGAGAACGCCACTTATCCTAATCTTTTCGGCTCTTTAGAGCGGCGATTTCAGTTTGGATTCGTTACCACCGATTTTTCGATGATCCGCGCTGGCTCCCTCCATCGGGCGAATGGCGGCTATTTGGTTCTTACTGCCAATAATCTGTTCCGGTTCGGGATATCCTGGGAAGCGTTGAAAATTGCGATTAAGCGGCGGGAGATAAAGATTGAAGATCCGCTTCAGATGCTTGGTTATGCCGCTCCGGAAGGAATTAAGCCAGAACCAATACCGCTGAATGTAAAGATTATCATCATTGGCAGCCGGCTGTTATACGAACTGATCCACTATTATGATGAGGATTTCCAAAAACTCTTTACGATAAAGAGTGAATTCGATGTAGAGATGACATGGGTTCCCGGTTACGAACAGGATTTTGCGCGATTCATCAAGACGCAATGCGAAGAAGACCCTAGTCTCTGTCCATTCGATAAGACTGGAGTAGCCAGAATAGTGGAGTATGCAAGCGAATTGGCTGGAGATCGGCAGAAACTCTCCTGCCGCTTCAGTACGATCACCTCAATCATCAAAGAAGCTTGCTATTGGGCCAAAGATGCAGGTGCATCACATGTTTCGGCTGAACATGTACGGAAAGCACTTTTGAAACAGGATCAACGAAGAAATATGACCGAGGAGAAGATCCGTGAGATGATCACTCGTGGCCAAATACTCGTCGATACTGACAAGCATGTGGTCGGTCAAGTTAACGGTCTTGCGGTGCACCAATGGGGTGACTTTGCATTTGGCCGGCCATCGCGTATTACTGCTAACGTCTATACAGGTAAAGACGGGGTTGTCGATATTGAGCGGGAAGCAAAACTCGGTGGCAAAACCCATACAAAGGGAATTATGATTTTGAAAGGTTTTCTCGGCGAGAAATTTGCAAAGAAGAAGCCACTCAGCTTTTCCGCCAGTCTGGCATTTGAACAGAGTTATTCACAGGTCGATGGAGACAGTGCTTCCAGCACGGAATTATATGCTATTCTCTCCAGCCTTGCTGATCTGCCGATCGATCAAGGAATCGCTGTTACTGGATCGGTAAATCAAAAAGGCGAAATTCAGCCGATCGGCGGAGTGAATGAAAAGATCGAGGGTTTCTACATGGTATGTAAGGCCAAGGAACTTACCGGTAAACAAGGAGTTCTGATCCCCAAGGCAAATATTGATAACCTGATGTTAAAAGACGAGATTGTCGAAGCAGTGGCAGCGAAAAAGTTTCATATCTACCCTATTTTGACTATTGAAGAAGGAATTGAAGTTCTTACCGGGGTTCCGGCGGGCACAATGCGTGAGGATGGAACCTTTGAACCGCATACCGTCTTTGGGCGTGTACAACAACGGATGGAAGAGATCAGGAAAGCCTTGAAAGAGGAAAGGAGGATAAAGAGGAATAATTCCGAATAGATCAATTATCGACATATAGAGGCTAGTATATAGATTCAGCTTACAACAGAGGAGAGATTTTATTGCCGGGAAGACTGAGAGTGCAGAGAGCATGATAGAGAGAGTAAGATTAAATCTCAGTGAAAACAGGATGCCGGAAGAGATTCTCGCAGAGTTGTTGAGCGGCAAGGGATGGCGGATAGCAGTAGCAGAATCATGTACGGGTGGGCTTTTAAGCCATCGCATCACTAATATTCCGGGCAGCTCGCGGTATTTTTTGGGCGGCGTTATCACCTACGCTAATATGACTAAAGAACAACTACTCGGTGTTCCACACTTGCTACTAGAAAATTATGGATCAGTCAGTGAAGAGACAGCTATCGCAATGGCGACAGGATGCAAAAAATTATTTGCCAGTGAGATTGCAATTGCGATCACCGGAATCGCCGGCCCAGCGGGAGGAAGCAAATTAAAACCAATCGGTTCCTGTTATATCGCATTAGCCTCTCAGCAAGATGTAATCTGTCGATCCTTCTGTTGGCAAGGTGATCGGTTACGCATCAAACAGAACTCAGTCGATGCAGCCTTCCAAATGGTGATTGAATATCTGAGTGCTAATCTTAGAGAGTGCAAGCAGGAAGATAAAGAGAATGCCACATCACCTCATTACAGCTAAATAACCGGTAACAGAATGATTAAAAATGGAATGAGAAAAAGAGTAAGTTATCTGCTTTCCAGTGTTGCCGGCGTGGCGTTGCTGGTCGGAATAATCTATTATATCGGATGGGGTGATATCTACACGCCGATTATCAAGTTAGGGATTGACGGACTCGCTGTTCTCTTCCTCACTGCCTTGATCAGCGCCAGTGCCGGAATAGCCAGTTGGTGGATCATTTTACGTTCATACGGAATTAAAATACCTTTACGTACGGTATGTGGTTCTCGCTTAAGCGGACAGGCGATAAGTTATCTGACTCCATCGATGTATATCGGAGGAGAGCCGGTACGTGCACTGCTGGTCTTTGGTAGAACGACAACTCCGAAAACGCGTATCGCCGCGACTATTATCGTCGAACGATTTCTCAGCGGACTGAGCTTCATCGTCTTTATTCTGGTGGGAACTACAGCAGCGCTTATCGCTCCTGCAATCTCAACTCAAGCCAGAATACTCGTACTAACAGGAACGCTGTTTATCGGAGGATGGCTGATCGTTGGATTAGTAAATTTCGCTGGTAATCGGAAATGGATCAGTAAATTCGTTAGAAAGCTGGAACGCCGTTTCCCAAGAAAAAGGTTTCTGAGCAAAGCAGCAGAGAAGATCGCTGAGACAGAAGAGGAGATCTATGTGGCATTTACGGCTCACCGCAGGGGAGTCTTCGTTGCCTTTTTGATACAATCTGTCGCCACTTTTTTTATCTATCTTCGGCCGTATCTCTTCTTTTATTTTGTACGCGGGATGGGGTTTACCTTATCTCAGCTCTCTCTTTTATTTACACTCAATATCATGCTCTCCCTCTTTCTCTGGCTCACTCCTGGAGGAATAGGAATTGCCGAGGGAGGCCGGATCGGAATCTTTGCGTTGGTCGGAGTCAGTCGAGGAGGCGCAGTCGCCTTTTCGCTGATTATCGGCTTTTTGGAACTCTTATTTGTTGCAGTTGGATTATCCTATTTACTGCACCGGGGAATACACCGGCGAAGATCACCTTAGTGCTTATATTTCCCACCCTTACGAATCGCTTTGCACAAGCTCAACCCATGTTCTAATAATGTCCCGCAATCTGCGGTAGTTCTTACTCGCGTACATGACTCCAACGACATCCGCTGATGTATTTGTAGCCGACAACGAATAGTCCGGGATTGAGCGTAACTTAGAATTCCTGGAAAGATACGTTGTTTGCTGCCAACTTCGCATCGGCTAATACCAGGCTTTCACCAGTCTTAAGTCTCTTTCGCTTGACAACTTCTGTTTTTTAGAGTATACTTTATCTTTAAGGAGAGAGTCTGAAACAGGAGGTGGTGCAAATTTCCAAATAACTAGCGAGCTGCCAGAGCTCCAATCTGGTACAACATCAACCCAAAATTTAGCAGGAGGA